>NZ_JBFAZB010000007.1:0-173063 GCF_040681575.1 Kitasatospora sp. NPDC051702 | reverse complement strand
ACCTCGACCCAGGTGCCGCTCCACTGGCCGGTGGTGTAGTCGGCGTCCATGGAGTAGACGCGGCCGGTGGAGCCGAGTGCGTAGACGTGCATGCTGCTGCCGATGGTGACGCTGGTGAGGGCCTTGAGGCCGGATCCGCCCAGGGGTGACCAGGCGCCGGTCCAGTTCCCGGCGGCGTAGTCGCCCTCGGTGGCCCACATCCCGCCGTCCGAGCCGATGATGTTCAGGTGCACCCCGTTGCCCGTCGCCGACGCCGCCACCGTCGAACCCGACCCCGACACGGCGGCGATGGCGTCGACGATGCGTTGGGCGTCGGCGGCCTGGGGCTGGTAGCGGTCGGGGTAGGCGGAGACCTGGACCTTCTGGCAGACGACGCCGATGGACTGGCTCTGCCAGCTGCCGTTGGGGTAGGCCTTGAGCATGGCGTTGAGGAAGGAGTTGGTGGCGTAGGCGGGGTCGAGGCGCTGGTCCACGGTGCCCCACCAGTCCTGTTGCTGGAAGAGGCCGACGCTGGTGGCGTCGAGTTTGTTGGGGTTGTTGCGCAGGTCGGATTCGACGATGGCGGTGGTGAGGGCGATGACGGCGGCGCGGTCGGGTAGGCCGCGGGTGCGGGTGGCGTTGACGATGGCTCGGGCGCAGGAGACGCGGTAGGCGTTCATGTAGCCGGCGAGCTTGCCGGTCATGGTGGCGTTGAGGGTGGTGGCGGCGGTGCTGTCGGCGTCGGTGACGGTGCCGCAGGTGCGGTCGGGCAGTAGGGCGTAGGCGGGGGTGGCGGTGACCACGGCGGGGATGGTCAGGGCGGCGGCGGTGGCCAGGGCGGGCAGGATCGAGCGCAGGCGGGTCTTCATCGGGAGCGGGAGCCCTTCGGGAGCGGTGGGTGAAGTGCCGGGTACGTGCGGGCGCTGCCCGGAAGGGGCGCGCCGGCCCGCGGCACCGGCCGGGGAGATCCGGCCGGTGCCGTCAGGGCGTGGCAGGGGAGGGCGTGCGGCTGGGCGGGGCCGTGGGGTGTCGCCGTGTCAGTGGGCGGCGATGGCGCCGCCGGGGATTTCGGCCCAGGCGTTGCTCCAGCGGCCGGCGGTGTAGTCGGCGTCCATGGTGTAGACGGTGCCGGTGGCGCCGATGGCGTAGAGGTGGACGGTGTTGCCGGTGAGGGTGGAGGTGAGGGCCTTGAGGGCGGAGCCGCCGATGCGGTTCCAACTGCCGGTCCAGTGGCCGGTGGTGTAGTCGCCGTCGGTGTTGTAGAGGGCTCCGTCGGCGCCGAGGATGTTGAGGTGGACGGTGTTGCCGGTGGCGGTTGCGGTGAGGGCGGTGGCGCCTGCGGCGCCTCCGGGGACCTCGACCCAGGCGTCGGTCCAGCGGCCGGCGGTGTAGTCGGCGTCCATGGAGTAGACGTGGCCGGTGGAGCCGATGGCGTAGAGGTGGACGACGTTGCCGATGGTGACGCTGGTGAGGGCCTGGAGGGCGGAGCCGCCGATGCGGTTCCATGCGCCGGTCCAGTGGCCGGTGGTGTAGTCGCCGTCGGTGTTGTAGAGGGCTCCGTCGGCGCCGAGGATGTTGAGGTGGACGGTGTTGCCGGTGGCGGTTGCGGTGAGGGCGGTGGCGCCGGCGGCGCCGCCGGGGACCTCGACCCAGGTGCCGCTCCACTGGCCGGTGGTGTAGTCGGCGTCCATGGAGTAGACGCGGCCGGTGGAGCCGAGTGCGTAGACGTGCATGCTGGTGCCGATGGTGACGCTGGTGAGGGCCTTGAGGCCGGATCCGCCCAGGGGTGACCAGGCGCCGGTCCAGTTCCCGGCGGCGTAGTCGCCCTCGGTGGCCCACATCCCGCCGTCCGAGCCGATGATGTTCAGGTGCACCCCGTTGCCCGTCGCCGACGCCGCCACCGTCGAACCCGACCCCGACACCGAGGGGGAGTCGACGATGTTCTTGTAGCGCAGCGCGGTGTAGCTGCTCATGGGGTGGGAGGAGAGCGAGGAGCCGTTGAGGTTGCCGTCGGTGTTGAAGTTCGTGGGCCTGCTGCGGCTGCTCTCCTGGTAGTAGTTGAACGTGCCGGCGTTCTTGTCGCGCCAGCCGGCGAAGATCACCACGTGTTCGCTGCTGTTGAGGATGTCGCCGGGCTGGAGGTCCCACTTGCCGATCGAGGTGGAGTAGGACGGCAGGCCGAGCGTGTTGGGGCTTTCGGGCAGCTGCCAGGCCATCGAGACGAAGCCGGAGCAGTCCTGGCGGTAGCGGCCGCCGGTCTGCCCGTCCGACCACCAGCTGTAGGGAGCCGTCAGGCCGTTGGTGCTGTACGGCACCGCCTGGTTCACCCAGGCCTGGGCCCGGGTCAGCACCTGGCCGCGGGTCACCTGGCCGCCGGGGGCGGCGCCGTTGCCGATGGAACCGGTGGAGGAGGCCGCGTAGTAGGTGGACAGCACGCTGTCGGCGTGCGCTGCCGGGGCGGTGGCCGTGACGACGGCGGTCAGGCAGGCGGCGGCGAGCACGCCGGCGGACAGACGGGAGGCCGACTTGGAAACGGGCATGGCGAATCCTTCGAGGTGAGAGGGGTGTTGGGTCGCGGTGCCGGGCACGGATCGGCGCGGCACGCGGTGAGGTGATGTCAGTGGTGGTACGGGCAGCCGCGCGGGCGGTGCGGCCCGGGGATCAGTGCTGGGCGCCCAGCGCGGCCAGGGCGGTGAGCAGCGCGGCGTCGGTGCCGGTGTCGTGCGTCGGGCCGGGGCGCTCCGCCAGCTCGTCGAACTGGAAGAGTGTGAGGGCGGTGCCCTGCTGGAGCGCGTAGACGTGGTTGGTCTGCCGGTCGGGGGCCGACATGCCGCCGACTCCGGTCCACTGTCGCGACCATGACGTTCCGTCGGACGTCTCGGCGGTGCGGGTGACGGCTGCGTCCTGGGTGACCCCCTGGCGGGCCTGCAACTGCCGCGACGCGGTCTGGCAGGCGCCCATGTCGGTGACGAGCTGCTGGTAGGCGGCGTGCGCGGCTTCGGGGGTGGCGAAGCTGAACAGCTGCTGCCCGGCCGGGTTCCTGGCCGCGCTGACGTAGCCCTGCTGCTGCCAGGTGGCGGCTCCGGAGACGGCCGCGCACTCGTTGAGGGTGATCTTCCGGCCCTGGATGTCCTGGCTGCTGAGCGGGCCGTCGGGCTTCCACCCGAAGGTCGACGCGATCGGCAGCTTGGCGAGTCCGGCCGGGGCGACGGCGGCCGTCAGCGGGGTCTCCGGGGCCGCGGTGCCCGCGCCCTGCGGTGCCGCCGGGGCCGGGGGTGCCGCGGAGGCGCGGGGCGTGGGCGCACTCGTGCCGCCGCGCGCACCGGGGGCGCTGGTGGCCGGTGCGGGCGCTGCCGTGGAAACGGGCGGGGCCGCCTGGTCCGCCGGGGGCGGCGCGGTCTCGCCTGCGGTCGGCGTCGCGGAGCCGGTAGGTGGCTCAACGGGCTTGTCCGTCGGCGGAGTCGTGGTGGCCGCGGGCGTCCCGGTGGCGGGCGCGGCGGCCTTGGGGGAGTCCGCCTGCGCGGCGGCGCAGGCGGTCAGTGCGGCGGCGGACAGGACGAGGGCGGCGGCCGAGACGGCGGTGCGGGTCGAGCGGCGAGGGCGTGCGGGCATGACGGCTCCCGGGAGGGCGGCGGGTGGAGAAGGAGAGGGCTCGGCGCGAGGGCGTCGGCGGCAGCGGCAGCGACAGCGGCAGCGTCGGCGGCGGCGGGCGCGGTGTCGGCGGCGGGCGTGGCGCCGGCGGATGCGGCGCTCAGCGCCGGTCGAGCGTGAGGCCGTGCGAGGCGAGCGGCCCGTGGACCCGGGTCAGCAGCGCGTGCATCTGGGTCATCGCGGCCGCGGTGGAGGCGGCCCGGACGAAGAGGTAGAGGTCCAGCGACCGGTCCGTGGTCACGGCCCGGACGTGCTCCAGACCCTCGGAGGGCCGGGCGTGCGCCCAGATCAGGTCCTGGACGGTGGCCGGGGCCGGGTCGTGCGGTCGTGCGGTCGGGGCTTGGTTCAGACGGGCCATCACGACCCGCATCGAGCTCAGTCCCACCCGATGACCGAGGAGGCGACGCCGGTGGGGGCCGCCGGAACCGGGGCGGTCGCGGCGGTCGCGGCCGGGGCGGCGGCGAGCAGCAGCAGGGCGGCGAGAGTGGCGGTGGCGAGCGACGAGACGGTGCGGAACATGGCGATCCCCCTGGACGGTTCGGTACTGGACTTCGGGCCGGTCCCGGGGCGCTTTCCCTCGCGGCCCCTTTCCGGTGAGCACCATCCTGCTGGTCCGAACACCCCTGCGGAATGCCTCCGCCCTGGCACCAAGGAGCCCTGGCACCTTGGTGACAGCGGCCCGGGTCCGGACCCTCGCGGAGGCGCCCGGTGGGTCCGGCCGCTGCCACGGGCGCGGCGACTGCGATCGCCACCCCGGTGGCCGGTCGCCTCGCCCTACCCGGGGCCGGTGCCGGTCCTTCGCCCGCGGGCTCGCTCATAGGAGCGCTCATAGGAGCGCCGTGTCGGGCGGGCTGACGAAGAGAAAGGGAGGTTGATCTCACCGACAGGGTGGCGATTATGATCGTCATGGTTGGGGTTCGCCGACACCGACGTAACGCTGGGGGATGCACGGTGCTGGACGTTTTCGGACTGGACACTCGCACGGAGGCCGTCTACCGGGAGATGCTGGAGGGGCCTTCCGGTGGCGTCGCGGAACTCGCGGCAAGGGTCGGTACGACCGAGACGGAGGTGCGGGAGGCGCTCGACCAGCTGGTCGAACTGGGCCTGCTGACGCCGTCCCGGGAGGCCGTCGGCGGACTCCGCGCCGTCAGCCTGGAGGTCGGGCTGGCACATCTGCTGCGCCGGCAGGAGGAGGAGGAACTGGCCCGGCACCACCGGGCACTGGCGGTCGGGAAGGCCGCTGCGGCCCGGGCCATCGCCTCGTACTCGGCGCTGCAGCCGGGCACCAATCTGGAGGGAAACGAGCGCCTCCTCGGACTCGACGCCATCCAGGCCCGGCTGGAGGTCCTCACCCGGGGGCTCAGGGTGGAGTGCCTCTCGATCATTCCGGGCGGTGCCCAGTCCGAGGCGAGTCTGGAGGCCTCCCGGCCCCTGGACGAGGAGGCCCTCGACCGGGGTGTGCGGTTGCGCGCGGTCTACCAGGAGAGCGTCCGCAACGACCCGCCGACGCTCGCGTACGCGCAGTGGACCACCGACCACGGGGGTGAGGTCCGCACCAGCCACGTGCTGCCCGCCCGGCTGCTGATCTTCGACCGGACGACGGCCCTCGTCCCGATCGACCCGGACAACTCCCGGCGCGGAGCGCTGTGCACCACCTCCCCCGGGATCGTGGCCACGCTCGTCGCGCTCTTCGAGCAGACCTGGGAGGCGGCCGTTCCGCTGGGTGCCGCGCGGGTCGGCTCCGGCGAGGACGGGATCAGCGAGGGGGAGCGGGAGCTGCTGAAGCTCCTGGCCTCGGGGATGACGGACGAAGCGGCGGGCAAGCGCCTGGGGGTGTCGCTCCGCACAGTGCGCCGGCAGATGTCGGGGCTGATGGAACGGCTCCAGGCGGCCAGTAGGTTCGAGGCTGGGCTGAAGGCGGCCCAGCGCGGCTGGCTGTGACGACGCGCCACCGCTCCCGCTTCGGCCACCGCTCCCGCGTCGCGCCGCCCTACGCCTCGGCCCCGCTCCGGCCGAGCTCCCGGTAGGCGTCCGCGACGGCGAGCACCCAGGCGATCTCCTCGGGCAGCGAGCGCCCGCCGGCGGTGGCGTCGAGCACGGCGGGCGGCGCGGGGGCGGCGAGGCCCCGGGCCCGGTGCCGGACGGCCGTCCGCAGCCAGCGGGCCTCGACGCGGGCGAGGCCCTCACCCGCGTCGAGGTGGACGTCGGCGCCCGCGGCGGCCCTGGTGTCGACGGCCGGGCCGCCCCCGGCGCCGCCGGCCGTGCCGGTCGCCGGGGATCCGCCGGTGACGGGGGAGTCCTCCCGCAGGACCAGCGCCGCGTCACGCAGGGCGAAGGCGCGGTGCGCGAGCTCGACGGAACGGTCACCGGGCGTCAGCAGACCGCGCAGCCGGCTGCCGGGGGTGCCCAGCACCACCTGCGGCACGGCCGTGGTGACGTCCGCCCAGAGCGGGTGGAGCCGCCACAGCGCGTACTGGTCGCGCAGGTAGCCGGCCAGGGAGCGGGTGGGCGGGATGGTGACGCCGAGCACGAACAGGACGATCATGAGGGCGGGCAGCAGTTCGGAGACGGTGTCGGTGAGCGGGACGGGCTTCCCGTCCGCGTCGAGCCGGGTGGAGTCCCCGCTGCTGAGGACGAAGTAGACGCGGTAGACCGTGTAGACGAGTCCGGTGGCGCTCGCCGCCGCCAGGCAGGTGACCCCGGCGCGCATGGCGCCGGGCGGAACGCTCGCCCGGTTGGACCAGAACAGGACGGCGGCCTGCGCGGCCGCGACCGCGAAGACGGTGTCGAACACCCCCAGGTACAGCTCGACCCCGGGATCGCCGTAGTGCGCGTCGATGCCGAAGGCGCCGTCGTGGTCGTGTGGCAGGGCGAGGAGGAAGAGCAGGGTGAGCGCGACGGCGGCGGCGCCGGTGAACAGCATCCGGGCCCGTGCGGCGCCGGGCCGCTGCGGACGGCCGCGGACGGCCTGGACGTACTCCAGCATGAAGTAGCCCGCCACCACTCCGGCGAGGTGTTTGACCAGCAGCGTGATGTCCCGGACGCCGCTCAGCTCCGCCAGGGCGCGCTCGACGGCAGCGGGCCGGACGCTGAGCCCGGCCGCGATCGCGGCGAAGCCCGCCCAGATCGAGCGGTTGGCCCGGGTGGTGAAGGCCGACGGTGTCCGCCAGAGCACGACGCTCCAGGCGAGCGTCGGCATCAGCCAGGTGAACAGCGGGCGCATCAGGAGTTCCTCCACCGGTGCGGGCGTACGGGGTGCGCGAGGCTCTCGGCCAGGCGGCCGGGGCCCGGGCCCGGGTCGGCGGCCGTGCCGATCAGGCCGGCCAGCAGGAGGGCGATCATCTCCGCCTCCTGCTCCTCGGCGGTCTCGTAGCTGGTCCGGCCCGCGCCGAGGACCTCGCCGACGAGCTCCGGGGTCAGGTCGGGCAGCAGGGAGGCCAGCCGGGACAGGTCGAGGGAGCCCTGGTGCCCGCACAGGACGTGGCCGAGCTCGTGGAGCTTGATCAGGTCCTGGTGCGCGGGGCTGGTGCGTTCCTCGTAGTAGACGACGTCGATGCTGGGCAGCGCGATCCACAGGCCGCAGGGCAGGTCGGCGCCGAGGGCGGGCAGCGGTTCCAGGACGATGGGGCGCCCGCGGAGCCGTTCCAGGGCGGCCCGGAACGCCTCCACGGTGAAGGGGTCCGGCAGTCGGAGACCGGCGAGGCGCCGCTCGCATCGCCGGCGCAGGCCGCGGGGGAACGCCATGGGCAGGAGGCTCTTTCGGAGGTGGCGGGGAGGTGGCGGAGGTGGCGGGGCGGGTGCGGGGCGGGCTGCGCGGCGCGGGGCTCAGGCCCCGGCCGCCACGGGGCCGGGGCGTACCTGCACCCCGGTCATGTCCCGTCGGCCGTGGGGCCGGTCGCCTTGCCGGTCGACCCGTCCGCCGCCCCGTCAGCCGGACGCCTGGTCCGTTCCGCCGCCTGTTCCTCGACCTGGCGCAGGTTGTCGGCGAGGGCCAGCAGCACCCGCAGGCTGCCGTTCGACAGCGAGGAGGCCCGCTGGACCAGGTTGACGACCCCGTCGTTGCCGAGCGCCTGCCGCAGCTCGCCCATGCGCTCCAGCTGCTCCAGCTGCTCGTCCACCACGGCGGCCCTGGCGTCGTCCAGGAAGTAGCTCGCGCCGGCGCTGATGCCGAACCCCCGGCCGAGCCAGTCCAACGTCTCCACCGTGGGGTTGGAGGCCTGCCCCTTCTGGTTGAGGCCCAGGTGCAGGTTGCGGACGGTGTCCCGCGAGATGACGTCCCGGCCCGCCAGGCGGTTGATGCGGTCGGCGAGTTCCCGGTACGCCGGGGGCCGTCCACCGGACCTGGCCGCCTCCCGGGCCATCAGCCGGTCCAGCCTGCCGGCGATCGCCGAGGCGCGGTCGGTCGGCTGATCAGGCCCGCCGGTCGTTGCTGCCGCCACCTCTACCCCCTCCCCGAGCCCTGTCACGATACCGGACGCCCGGCGCGCCGCGTCCGGTCACGGGAGGAGCCTGGCGGTGTGGGCGGCCAGCCGGGCGCGGAGCTCCTCGCGGGGGGTGGCCAGCTCGCCGGCCAGGTGCTCGACGAGGTCGGCGCGGGTGGCGGCGAGGAGGGCGTGGGCCGTGAAGTCGGCCTCCGCCGGGGGGAGCAGCCCGGTCAGCAGGTCGCGGAGGAGGGCGTGCCAGTGGGCGTAGTGCTCGGTGCCGTAGGGGCTGTCGGCTCCGGTGCCCTCCAGGGCGAGGGCGAGGTGCCGGTGGTCGAGCTTGAAGCACAGCAGCGCGTCGAGCAGGGCGGGTACGCGTTCGGCGGGCGTGGCGGCGGGCCCCAGGGGCGGGGGGCCCTCCGCCACGGCGGCGGTCAGGGGGCCGAGCCGCTCCTGGTAGAGGGCGCGGATGAGGCTCGTGCGGTCGCCGAAGGCCCGGAAGAGCGTGCCCTTGCCGACGCCGGCGGCCGCGGCCACGTCGGACATGGTGACGTCCTCGGGCCGCCGGGAGCCGGTGAAGAGCGTGTCGGCGGCCGCGAGGACGGCCGCCCGGTTGCGGACGGCGTCCTTGCGCGGCTTGCGCTCGGGCGGAACTGAGGGATCGGGTGCGCTGACGGGCATGGGCGGGTCCACCTCCGGTTGCGATACGGACCGGCGGTCCGTATCTTTCACTGAAGCGGACCGCCGGTCCGTATCTTATGCGACGGAGGCACCCATGCCCGCGAACACCCCACCGTCGGTCGACCTCCCGCCGTCGGCCGGCACTCCGCCGGTCGAGCTCTTCCGCCACGGCCTGCGTCTGCTCCTGGAGCAGGACGTCCCCGGCTGGGTCGCGCTCTGGGCCGAGGACGGCGTCATGGAGTTCCCCTTCGCGCCGCCGGGCTGGCCGCGGAGGCTGACGGGGAGGGCGGAGATCGCCGCCTACATGCGCGACTACCCCGAGCACATCGAGCTGCACGACTTCCCGGACCTGGAGATCCACCGGACCGCGGACGCGGAGACCATCGTGGTGGAGATGCGCGGGGTGGGTCGGCTGGTGCGGACCGGCGGCCCCTTCGACATGACCTACGTCGCCGTGGTGACCGCCCGGGGCGGGCGGTTCACCTCCTACCGCGACTACTGGAACCCGCTCGCCGTCCAGCAGCCCGGCCTCGGCTTCGCCGGGGGTGCGGCCCGATGAGCGGCACCGGCACCACGCTCGTCATCGGGGCCACCGGCACCACCGGGAGCCGTACGGCCGCGCGGCTGCTGGCCGGCGGACACCGGGTCAGGGCCGCCGGCCGCCGCGGCGCACCGTGGGTCGACGCCCCGTCGTCCGCCGCGGAGGCGGCCGGTGCGCCCTCGTCCGCCGCGCCCTCGGTCGGTGCGGAGTCGGTCGGAACGCCCTCGGCCGCCGCGGAGTCGGTGCGCTTCGACTGGTACGACCCCGCCACCTTCGCCGACGCCGTGGCCGGGGCGGACCGCGTCTACCTCGTCCCGCCCGTCGGCGAGCCGGACCCACTGCCGGTCATGCTGCCGTTCCTGCGCCGCGCCCGTGCCGCCGGTGTGCGGCGCGCGGTGCTCCTCAGCTCCTCGGCCGTGCCCGAGGGAGGGCCCGCGGTGGGGCAGGTGCACCGGGCGCTGCCGGAGCTCTTCGAGGAGTGGGCGGTGCTGCGGCCCTCCTGGTTCATGCAGAACTTCACCGGTGAGCACCTCCACGCCCGGAGCATCCGGGAGCACGGCACCATCCTGACGGCGGCCGGGGCCGGGCGGGTCGGCTTCGTCGACGCCGAGGACATCGCCGCCGTGGCCGCGCACGCGCTGACCGACGAGCGCGCACCCGACCGCGACCTCGTGCTGACCGGGCCGGAGGCGCTCAGCCACGACGCCGTCGCCGCGGTCGTCGCGGAGGTCACCGGGCGGACGGTGGTCCACCACCGTCTGACCCACGGGGAGCTGCGGGAGAGGCTGTCCGCGCTGATGCCGCCGGCCTTCGCCGGGCTGCTGGCGGACCTGGACCGCGCCATCGCGGCCGGTGCGGAGGACCGCACGACGGACACCGTCCGGCTGCTCACCGGGCGCGCGCCGAACGGCTTCCGGCAGGTCTTCGAACGGGAGTTGACGGCGGCTCGGTGAGCCGTGACGTCCCGCCCGGGCCCTTGCCGCCCAGGTCGGGACGGTCGGGTCACTCGGAAGGCCGCCCTCGGTCATTCACCATCTGTTCATTCGGCATCCATCATCTAGCCTTGTCGTATGCCAATCCATCGCGTTCTGTCCGAATCGGTCACCGCGACGCTGCGCGGGGCGGGGTTCCCGATCGCCGACGGCGCGGGCGGGACGGAGGGCATGATGGTGGTCAACCACGCCCACGGCGTGACGGTCTCCTGGCGGGACGGCCTGCGGTCCGCGTCCGCCGAGCCGCCCGCGTCCGCCGGGAGCCGGCCGCACAGCGGTGCCGACGTCCGCTCCCGGCCCTTCCAGCTCACCCTGCGGGTCGCGGCGCTCCTGGCCGACGTCGGCTACTGCAGCGAGCACCTGGGCAACCGCGTGCTGGTCAGCGAACGCGACGGCCGCTGACCGCCCCCGCGAGGGGACCGTCAGCGGCCGTCGGGGTGCCCGGGCCGGGTGTGCCGGGTCTACATCGGGGTCGGCCTGATCATCGCGAACGGGGCGCCCTGCGGGTCCGCGACCACCGTCATCCGGCCGGCCATCATGTCGAACGGCGGGGCCAGCACCGTGCCGCCGCGCTTGACGAGGGCGTCGACGGTGGAGTCCACGTCGTCGACGGCGAAGTAGGTCAGCCAGTGGGCGGGGGTGCCGGGCGGGTCGTTCGCGAGCAGGGTGGCGCCGCCGACGGCGCGGTCGCCCACGTTCAGCGCCCAGTAGTCGACCTCGGCGTCCTCCATCCGCTTGACCTCGATGCCGAGGGCCTCGCCGTAGAAGGCGGTGGCGGCCGCGACGTCGCTGGTGTGCAGTTCGTTCCAGGTGAGCGCGCCGGCCTCGTTGACGATCCGGGCGCCGAAGAAGGTGCCGGGTTGCCAGACGCCGAAGACGGCGCCCTGCGGGTCGGCGGCGACGAGCATCCGGCCGAGGTCGCCGACGTCCATCACCGGAACGATCAGGGTGCCGCCCGCGGCGACGATCGCGTCCTGGGTGGCCTGGGCGTCGCTGCTCGCCAGGTAGCTGGTCCAGACGGTCGGCGGCTCCGGCATGCCCTCGGGGGCCATCGCCGGGCCGATACCGGCGACGGCCTTCCCGGCGAGCTCGCAGACCGCGTACCCGCCGAACTCGGCGGGGCCGGGCTGCCCCTGCCAGCCCAGCAGGTCGCGGTAGAAGTCCAGCGCCTGCTGCTGGTCCTTGGCCATCAGGTCGACCCAGCACGGGGTGCCGGTCGCGTACGGAGTGGTGACCTCGGGCATTCTCGCTCCTTCCACTGGCGGCCCCCGGTGGAGCCCCCTGTCGGTCACCCTTCCGCCGTGGGGTGCGGCCTGCCACCCGACACGCCGCGCGGCGGCGGGCGGACCGCGGTGCGGTGCGGTGCAAGAGCGGTGACGGAGCGTCGGGCACCGGGGCGTCGCGCGTCGGCCCGGCCGCCGGTCGCCCCGGGGGGGCGTCCCCGCGTCCGGGGAAAGGGTGGATCGGTGGCGCGGGTGAGGGTCGGAAGCGTCCGCGACACCCTCTCACCGGCCGGTCGCCGTCACCCCCGGCTGACGCGATGCAAGCCCAAGAGTTGACCTCATGAAAGCGGGCCCGGAACGCCACCTGCGGCGATCCGCGGGCGATCGTTCATCCATAACGAATTGGACAGCGGAAATAACGAAGACTCCTTCACTTATTGACGTGACGGCCCGGTGGCGCTTGACTCCCTCCTCTGTCGCTGCACCGGTGCGGCACAGGACAGGAGGCACCCCCCACATGAACAGACCCATGCGTCGCGCGGCCCAGGGCACGGCCGTGATGTCCCTGGCGCTCACCCTCGCCGCCTGCGGGCAGGGCGATGCGACGCAGAAGCCCCAGGCGGCCGGGAACGACCGCACCATCGGTCTGCTGCTGCCGGAGAACTCCTCCTCGACCCGCTACGAGGCGTTCGACGCGCCGCTGATCAAGGCCGGTGTGGCGGGCCTGTGCCCGGACTGCAAGGTCGAGTACGCCAACGCGGACGGCAACGCGGCCGCCCAGAAGAAGCAGTTCGACGACCTGCTGGCCAAGGGCGTCAAGGTCATCCTGCTCGACCCGGTCGACTCCAAGACCACCGCGCCGTGGGTGGAGGCCGCCGCGGCGAAGGGCGTGAAGGTCGTCGCGTACGACCGGCTGGCCGAGGGCAAGGTCGCCGCGTACGTCTCCTTCGACAACGAGCGGACCGGCGAACTCCAGGGCCAGGCCCTGCTCGACGCGCTCGGCCCGAAGGCCGCGGCCGCCAACGTGGTCATGATCAACGGTGCCGACTCGGACCCGAACGCCGCCAGTTTCAAGGCGGGCGCGCACCGGGCGCTGGACGGCAAGGTCAAGAAGATCGCCTACGAGCAGTCCGGCGAGTGGAAGCCGGACGTGGCCGCGGCGAAGATGGGCGAGGCGATCAAGAGCCTCGGCAAGGACGGCATCCAGGCCGTCTACTCGGGCAACGACGGCATGGCCGGTCCGATCATCGACACCCTGAAGTCGGCCGGCATCAAGAACGTGCCCGTCGGCGGCCAGGACGCCTCCATCGACGCGGTGCGCCGGGTCCTCACCGGCGAGCAGGCCTTCACGATCTACAAGCCGTACAAGCCCGAGACGGACGCGGCGGCCAGCATCGCCGTCCAGCTGGTCGAGGGCCTGGACATCAGCACGGTCGCGAGCTCGGACACCGTCAGCGCCGGGCAGCACATCCCCTCACTGCTGCTCACGCCGATCGTCGTGACCAAGCCGAAGGTCGCGGTCACCGTGGTCGGCGGCGGGCTCTACAAGGCCGCCGACATCTGCACCCCGCAGTACGCGGACGCCTGCGCGGCGGCCGGCGTCAAGTAGCACCCGCGGCGCGACGCGCGAGGACCGGCGGGGAGCGGCGCCCGACAGCGTACGGGCGCCGCTCCCGCCGTCCGTCGCACGACCACCGTGACGGCCACGGCCCGCCGCGCCCGACGGCCGTGACCGGGTGCTCAGCGGACGGCGTCCGGGGCCGGCTGCCGGAGCAGCGCGAGGCGGCTGGCGGTGCGGTCGAGGTCGCGCATCAGGGTGGAGCCGTCCGCGAGGCCGGCGAGCGGGTCGGCGCCGATGAGGATGAGCGGGACGTCGCGGTCGCAGTGGACGTCGACCAGGTTGGCGAACCGCCGGCGGCCGTCCGGGGACGCCTCGACGAGCGGCGGGACGCCGTCCAGGACGAGGGCGGGGAAGCGTTCGGCCAGCGCGAGGTAGTCCTGGACGGCGGTGCGGCCCTCGCAGAGCTCCTCGAAGCCGAACCAGACGAGGTCGTCGCGGACCGCCAGGGCCGGCAGCTCGCGGTGGTGGGCGGTGACCGGCCCGGCCTCCTCGGGGCGGGGCCGGGTGAGACCGGCCGAGGCCTCGTCGCCGGGGCGCAGCCGGGCGCCGAGCGCGAACCCGTGGGCACCGGCCGGCCGGGACCGCCGGAAGTCGGTCGTCCCGCAGACGTCGAGCACGTCCATCCGCTCCTCGATCAGCCGGATCGTCGGCTCGAAGAGGTGGTGGTAGAGCGGGTCGGGCATCAGCCCGGCGGGCGGGTAGTTGGACGTGCTGACGAGGGTGATCCGCCGCTCCAGGAGGGTGCGGAAGAGCCGGGCGACGAGCATGGCGTCGCCCGCGTCGTGGGCGTGGAACTCGTCGAAGACGAGGATCCGGCAGTCGCCGAGCAGCTCGTCCACGGCCCGGTCCACCGCGGCACCGTCCGAGGCCCTGGCGCCGCTGTGGTGGGCGACGCCCTCGTGCAGGCGGCGGAAGAAGTCGTGGAAGTGCAGCCGCCGCTTGCGCGGGGTCGGCAGGCCGTCGAGGAAGGTGTCCACCAGCCAGCTCTTGCCGCGGCCGACGGGGCCCCAGAGGTAGAGGTGGCGCGGCGGCCGGCGCAACCGCCAGGCCGGGTGGGCGAGTTCGCCGGCCAGCCGGCTGAGCCGTTCGACCGGGGCCTCCTGGGCCGGGTCGAGCGTGAATCCGCGCCGGTCGGCGGCCCGCCGGAAGTGGTCGCGCATGGCCTCGTACTGCTGGTGCACCCTGTCCGTCACGGATCCGGACCCTAGCAGGGCGTCAGAACCGGCAGGATCGTGGGGAGTTGCCGGGACGGGCCGGCCCCCGGGCCGTACGGGCGCGGCCCGGGCCCGGTGGGGGGAGGGCCCGGGCCGCGGGCGGGGAGCGGGTGGGGTCAGCCGAAGTCGGGGATCGGGTGGCCCGGGGCGAGGGCCGCGGCGATCCGCTGGGCGATCGTGTGGGCGGTGTGGCCGCCGGGGGCCTTCGGGCCGTTCGTGGTGGAGACGGCGATCGCCAGGTGCTCGCACGGGAGGTAGTCCTGGGAGGCGGAGTACCCGAAGAACAGCGGGTGCTGGGAGATCCAGTCGTCCAGCACCACCACACCCATGCCGTAGTGGGTGGCCTCGGTCTGCGGGATGCAGACGTCCGCCGCGCACGTGTCGGTCGGGTGGCCGAGGCCCACCGTCCCCGGGTTCAGCAGCTGCCGGTAGGAGGAGGGGGAGAGCAGCTCGCCCGCGCCGATGCCGACGGCCCCGCGGGCGAGGTCGCAGATGTCGGTGGTCTGCACCGCGCCGGGGGCGGTGGTCCACGACGGGTTCCAGAAGGTGGACTCCTCGTAGGTGCCGCGTTCGGAGGTGAAGGCGTGCAGGACGGGGGTCGGGATGTCCGGCGTGTAGCTGTTGCGGGTCTCGTGGAGGCCGAGCGGGTCCATGATCTTCTGCTGCAGCAGGACGTCCAGCCGGGTGCCGGTGATCCTCTCCAGCGCGGCGCCGAGGAGGACGAAGTTGGCGTGCGAGTAGCTCCAGTTGGCGCCGGGCTCGTACAGCCGCGGCAGGCCGGTGGAGATGGCCACCAGCTCCTCGGCCGTCCACTGGCGGAACGGGTCGGCGTAGACCGCCTCGCCGAAGCCGGGGGCCTTGACGTAGTCGACCAGGCCGGTGGTGGAGGCGCCGAGCATCCGCAGGGTGATGGCGTCCCCGTGCGGCAGGTCGGGCAGCCAGCGGGAGACCGGGTCGTCGAGGCCGACCACCCCCTCGTCGACGAGCCGCAGCAGCGCGGTGCCCATGTAGCTGATCGCCACGTTGCCGTTGCGGAAGTGCATGTCGGGCCGGGCCGGAACCCCGGTCATGGACTCGCCGAGCGCGGCGGTGAGGACCTCGCGGCCGTCGGCGGTGACCCGCAGGATCACCGACTTGAGGTCCAGCTCCTCCTTGGCCTGCTCGGCGATCCGCAGCGCGTCCAGCGCCGGCCCGCGCTCGGGCGCCGGGGAACCGACGCAGGGGCGGTGGCGGTCGGTTTCACCCGTGGCGCCGGCGGTGGTGGCCGGGGCGCTGACGGCGACGAGGGCGGTGACCGCGGTGAGCGCGGCCAGGCGGAGCAGGGATTTCGGGCGGGTGGGTGTCATGCCCGCAGTATCGGCGGGGGGTGTCGCGGCACCGGCGCGGCGGCCCGCCGCGCCGCCGGAACATCACCCGTCGGGCCCGCGCGGGCCGGGGGCGGAGCCGGAGTGTTGCAGGTCCGTTGCCCACGAAGTGGTGCGGGTCACTGCCGATCGGGCCGGGTCGTGATCGCATCGGATGATGCGTCAGTTCGAGAGGTCCCCCCGTTCGCTCCCGGTGCTCCGCCCCGTCGCGGCCGCCGCGGCCCTCGCGGTGGGCGCCGCGCTGCTCACGGGCTGCGGCTCCGGGTCGGGGCTCGCCCCGGCGTCCGCCGGTGGCACCGGTCCGTGCGGCGCGTCGTCGTCCGCACCGTCCTCGCCCCCGGGGTCGTCGGCCGCCCCGGGGCCGGCGGCCTCCGCGCAGTCGGCGGACGGGCGGGCGCCGGCCACCGCGCGGATCACCGCGGCCGGCGCGTCCTGCGCGGAGTACGAGGTGACCAACACCGGTGATCCGGCCGAGGGGCCCGCCGACGTCACCGTGCTGTTCAGCCGGCTGGCGGCGGACGGGGGCGTGCTGGACACCGAGACGCGCACCGCCACCGGGCTCGCCCCGGGGGCCACCGCGACCGGCCGGATCGACCTGGACGGGCGCCCGACGTCGCGGCCGGGGGACGTCGCGACCGGGCCGCTCGGCCCGATCCGGACGACGCCCGGCGCGGCCCGGCAGGTGAAGGTCTCCAAGGTCCGCAGCGTGCCCACCGCCGAGGCCCCGCGGCCCGGCGGCCCGTGCCCGGCGTCGGGCCTGCGGCTGTACGCGGACGAGGGCGACGCCGCGATGGGCCTGCGGGTGATGGGCCTGCACCTGCGCAACTGCGGGGACTCCACGGTGACCGTGAACGGCTACCCCCGGCTGCAGCCGCTCGACCTGAAGCACCGGCCGATCGACGGGGTGCGGGTCCTGTCCGGCGGCGCCGCGATCGCGAGCGGCACCGGTGCGGACAACCCGCCGCAGGAGATCGCGCTGCGGCCCGGCGAGGGAGCCCGCACCACCCTGGTGTGGCGCAACACCGCCGAGGCCGGCAGCGACCCGGTGAACGCCACCTACCTGCGGGTGCGCGCAGGCGAGGGCGCCGCCCCCGTGATGCTCACCCCGGAACTCGACCTGGGGACCACCGGGCGCCTCGGCGTCGGAGCCTGGGCCAGGGAGGACGACCGGTCCTGACGGCGCGCGGCCGGCCCGCCGCCGCCCCGGCCCGCGGTCACCGCAGGTGGCAGACGACCAGGACCAGGACCTGCCCGACGGCCGGCCCGGCGACGCGGTGCGCGCGTCCGGGCCGACCCGGGCCCCGCCCGGGAACCGGCCCGGCCGCCGACCGCCGTGGCGCCCCCTCAGCAGGGCTTGGGGGAGTACGGCCCGGAGGAGCCGCCGTGCGGGCCGCAGTCGCCCAGGCATTTGGCGGCCTCCGCCATCACCTCCTCGACCGTGTGCTCCCGCAGCTGCTTGCAACGGGCCTCCCGCCCCTGGTCCTGGCACGCCCGCACGGCCCGCCACCCCTCCAGGACGGCCACCGCCTCCCAGCCCTTCAGGACGTGCAGCAGCGTCCGGCACAGGCAGTCGACGTACTCCTGGACGCCCGGGAAGCCGTTCCACACGCCCTTGGCGGCCCGGTCCAGGACCAGCAGGCGCACGTACAGCTCCAGCGGGCTGCGGTTCGGGTCGGCCGCGTCGGCGGTGAGCTGGGCCGCGTCCGCCTTCAGCCGGGCGGCGCGCTGCGGCAGCGCGGTCTGCTCGGCGACCAGCTCAAGGAAGAACGCCGAGGCGGCGTCGATCTCGCTGCGGTAGTGCGCGATCAGCCCCGCGAGCTTGCCGGTCGGGTCGTCCTTGTGCCCCTCGGTGCCGAACTCGCACGGGAACTCGCGGCAGCCGGGCTCCCCGGCACAGGCCTCGATCCGGGTCTGCACCTTCTGCTCCGAACGCTCGGCGCAGTCGCGCTGCTCCTCGTCGAGCCGGCAGCGCAGCTGCTCGCGGATCGCCTTCAGCTGGGCGTCGGCCGTCTTGACGTCGTGCCCGGCGGCGGTGCGGGCGGCGCCGTAGTCCTTCTTCGCGGTGGAGAAGGCGGCCTTGAAGGGCTCCAGGGTCTTGAGGCTCTCCTGGATGACGTCGGCCCGTCGCCGGATGCCCTGCGCCTTGCAGGCGAGCGCGTCGATGGCGTCCGCGTCGCAGCAGCCGGAGTGTCCGGGAGGATGCGTGGTCTCGTAGCTCATGGCGTCTCCGCGGTGCTGGGGGAGCTCCCGGGTGCGGGAGCGGGCGGCCCGTCGAGTCTGGGCCGGGCGGTGTCACCGCACCGTCGCCCGGCCATCGCCGGCCGGCGGCAACGCTGCGGTGACGTCCGGGGCCGAGCATCGGACCATGGCTGGATACCGGGCACTCGCCGCCGTCGGACGCAGCGTGGTCGCGCTGCTGAACCGGCGTTTCGAGGAGGAGATCCCCGACGGCGCCGGGCGGCGGCCGCTCGCCGTCCTCGCCGGGCCGCTGGACTTCGAGCAGGTGGACACCGCCGGTGCGGTGATCCGCCACCCGGCCGTCTCCGTGTACTGCTACCGGCTCAGCATCGACCGGGAGACCCGGGCCGGCTGGGGCGCCGTCTCCGCGCAGGACGGCGTGCCGCGGCTGCCGCTGCGGATGCACATGATGATCGCCGCCTGGGACCAGTTCGTCGAGGCCGAGTTGGAGTGGCTCGGCCTGGTGGCGCGGACCCTGGAGGACGAGAGCATCCTCACCGGGCCGCTGCTCGACCCGAGCGGCGACTGGGAGCCCGGGGACACGGTCCAGGTCGTCTCGGACGAGCTCGCGATGGACTCGCTCAGCGAGGCGTTCCAGGCGATGAGCACCGACTACCGGCTCTGCCTGCCCTACCTGGCCCGGGTGGTGCGCATCGACGGCGCACGCCAGCCCCGCGCCGAGGAGGTCACCACGGTGGCCGCCCGCCTCTCCGGGATCCCGCGGTGACGGCCGGCGCCCGCCGGCGCGACGGGGCGGCCGCCGCGGGCGCGGTCACCGCCGCGGCCGCCGCCACGATCGAGGTCGACGCCGGCCCGGTGGCGGTGCGGCACCGGCTCGCGCTGGCCGTCCGCCCGCTCGACGCACGCACCACCGCGCCCGCCGCCGGCCTCCGCGTCGGGTACGAGGCCCCGCACCCGGGCGGCGCGGTGCGTCCCCTGGAGAACCACGGCGCCTCCGGCTGGGTGCTCCGCCACGGCCCCGGCGGCATCCGCGGCCGCAGCGTCCTGCTCCGGCTGGACGACCCGGCCCGCCGCCTCGTCCCGCGCCGCCTCCGCGTGCCGCTCTGGGCGCTCGACGAGCTCACCGGCGCCGACGACCGCCCGCCCACCGCCGGTTACGTGCCGGCCGCCTCCCGGCTGCTGCGCCCCTGGCTGCTCCCCGGGGCGGCGTACCCGGTGACCGGCGGCCTGACCGGCCTGCGGTTGCGCGTCACCCTCGGCGGCCGGCCGGTGCGCTGGCCGCGGGTGGAGGCCTTCGGCGCCGGCGGGGTGCGGATCGGCTGGGCGCACGGCGACCAGTTCGGCCAGGTCCTGCTGCTGGTGGACGGCATCGGCGGGCTGCCGCACCCGCCGCCCTCCGCCCTCGACGTCGCGCTGCGCACCGCCGTCCCGGACCCGGCGCACCCGCCGCCGGTCGATCCGCGGGACCCGCTGGCCGACCTGGTGGTCGAGGAGGTCGCCCGCAGCCACGCCCCGCCCGCGCCCGGGGACCTCGACAACCCGGTGCTGCGCGGCGTCGCCGCGCCCCCGGGCTACCGGACCGCCACGCGGGACGCCGTCCGGAGCCTGACCGTCGGCCGGGTGCTCCCCGAGACCGACCTGCCGCACGGCTGATCCCGTGACAGCCGGCCCGCGGCGCCCGCGCCGCAGCACCCGACCCGCGACCGAGGAGGCCCGTGCATGCCCGAGTACCTGACCCCAGGCGTCTACGTCGAGGAGACCAGCTTCCGCTCCCGGTCGATCGAGGGGGTGCCGACCAGCACCTTCGGCATGGCCGGGCGCACCGCCTACGGCCCGGTGCCGTACCTGGCCAACGGGCGGGTCCTGGTGCCCGGCCCGACGCTCGTCACCAGCTTCACCGAGTACGAGCGCGCCTTCGGCGGGCTGACCCTGGGCGACGGCACCCCCTGCCGGCTGGCCCTGGCGGCCCGCGCCTTCTTCGCCAACGGCGGGCGCCGGCTGTACGTCTCCCGGGTGTTCTCCTTCGTCCGGACGACCGACGCCACCCCGGTGGTCGACGGCCCGGCCAACTTCGCCTCGCTGACGGTGCCGTCGACGGGCACCGCGGTGCTGCGCTGGTGGGCCCGCTGGCCCGGGCTGGCCGGAGCCGGCATCAGCGTCGCGGTGGCGTTCCGGCGGAGCAAGAACGTGCTGATCCCCGCCACCGCGAACGGCGCGGCCGCCCTCCGGCTGACCGGGGTCCAGCCGGGCGCGGCCGTCGAGGTGCTGCCGCTGGCCGGGGGCAGGCCCCCGGCGCCCGACGACCGGACGAAGCCGCGGGCCGCCGACGTCCGGATCGTGGCCCGGGCCGCCGACGGCAGCCTCGGCTACCTGGCCGCGAACGGCACCGACGTCGACCCGCCGGCCGCGGGCACGGCGGCCTTCCACATCACCCTGGCCGTCACCGTCCGCTCCGGCGCGGACCGGCTGGACGTCTACAACGAGC
Organism: Kitasatospora sp. NPDC051702; assembly: GCF_040681575.1. NCBI lineage: Bacteria > Bacillati > Actinomycetota > Actinomycetes > Kitasatosporales > Streptomycetaceae > Kitasatospora > Kitasatospora sp. NPDC051702. The sequence continues at coordinate 152,692 of NZ_JBFAZB010000007.1, read as the reverse complement.
TCGAACTGGACGAACGGCACCCGCGCGCGGTGACCAGGGTGCTCGGTGCGAAGGAGCCGGCCGACGAGTTCTCCCTGGTCTGGCTGGCCGACCTGACGGCGGCCGCCGCAGCCGCCCCCGTGACCCCGGTGACCCCGGCGGTCCCGCCGCCGCTGGTGGGCCCGCCGGTCCCGCTGGCGGCGGCGCCGCCCACCGCCGGGGACCGGCTGACCGCCCTGCTGTCGCTCGACGCCGCGCACCCCGGCTTCCTCCTCGGCGGCGGTGACGGCCTGGACCCGGGCGTCGCGGACCTGCTGGGCGAGCCCGCCGACCCGGACGACCTCAACCGGCCCGCCACCGGCCTGGCCGCGCTCGGCGAGGTCGACGACATCGCCGTCGTCGCCGTGCCCGACACCGTCGACCAGCCCGAACCGCAGCAGCAGGAGGCGGTGGACGGCCTGATCGCCCACTGCGAGCAGCTGCGCTACCGGATGGCGATCGTCGACCCGCCGAAGGACAGCGCGATCTCCGGAGTGCGCCGCTTCCGGGCCCAGTTCGACAGCAGCTACGCGGCCCTCTACTACCCGTGGCTGCGGATCACCGACCCCACCCGGCGCCCCGACCCGGGCGCACCCGTCCCGATGCTGGACGTGCCGCCCTCCGGGTTCGTCGCCGGGATCTACGCCCGCAGCGACACCGAGCGCGGGGTGTTCAAGGCCCCGGCCAACGAAGTGGTCCACGGCATGGGCGAGTTCGTCACCAACGTCACCTACGACCGGCAGGCCGTGCTGAACCCGGAGGGCATCAACGCGCTGCGCTTCTTCGAGGGCCGGTCCCACCGGGTGTGGGGCGCGCGGACGATGAGCTCGGACCCGGAGTGGAAGTACGTCAACGTCCGCCGGCTCTTCATCTACCTCGAGCACTCCATCGACAAGTCCACGCAGTGGGCCGTGTTCGAGCCGAACAACGAGCGGCTCTGGGCGTCCGTGCGGCAGTCCGTCGAGGACTTCCTGCTCGTCACCTGGAAGAGCGGCGCGCTGATGGGCAGCAAGCCGGAGGAGGCGTTCTTCGTCCGCTGCGACCGCACCACGATGACCCAGAACGACATCGACAACGGCCGCATGATCTGCCTGATCGGGGTCGCCCCCACCTACCCGGCCGAGTTCGTGATCTTCCGGATCGGCCAGTTCACCGCCGACGCGCCGGCCGCCTGACCGGCGCCGCGCCCGCACCGACCCCCGACCGGGAGGCAGCACATGGCCGTCCGCAACAACCCGTACGGCGCCTTCAACTTCCTCGTCCGCCTCGGCGACGCCGGCGGCGAGGACCAGATCGCCGGCGGCTTCTCCGACTTCACCGGCGCGGCCAACGAGGTCAAGTTCTCCGAGTACCGCAACGGCAACGACAAGGAGAACCACGTCCGCAAGATCGCCAACACCAACATCACCGACGACGTCACCCTCAAGCGGGGCATCATCGGCGACCTCCGGCTGTTCAACTGGATCAAGGACACCCGGGAGGGCAACTTCGACCCGCGCACCGTCGTCGTGACGCTCTACGACGAGGCCCGCACCCCGGTCTGCGCCTGGACCCTGCACGCCGCCCAGCCCAAGAAGTGGATCGGGCCCACCCTGGCCGGCAAGGGCGGCGGCGAGGTCGCGATGGAGGAACTGCACCTCGTCGCCGAGCGCATCGACTTCGCCTCGCTGTGAACGGCCCCGTGCCCGGCGGCCCGTCGAACGGCCCGGCGACCGACACGTCGAACGGCCCGGCGGCCGCCCGGGCCGCCGCCCCCGGGCTGCGGCTCGGCGCCCCGGGCGTCTACCGGGACACCCGGCGCCCGGCGCCGGCCCCGCGGCCGGTCCGGCTGGACGTGGCCGGCTTCGTCGGCGTGGCGCCGCGCGGCCCGGTGGACCGGCCGGTCGCCGTCGAACGCTGGACCGACTACCGCCGGGTCTTCGGCGGCTTCGAGGGCCCCGGCCTGCTGCCCCACGCCGTCCGGGCGTTCTTCGCCCAGGGCGGCAGCCGCGCCCACGTCCTGCGGGTCTCCCCGCTGCCCCGCGCCCCCGACCCGGCCGCGCTGGCCGCCGTCGCCCGCTACACCGTCCGGCTGGCCGGCCCGGAGCCCGGCGCAGGCGCCGTCGAGCTCGGCCTGCGGGCCGCTGACGAGGGCAGCTGGGGCGGACGCCTCGCCGTGCGCTGGGAGTTCGACGCCGCCGGGCAGTTCACCGCCCGGGCCGACGGCACCCGGCTCCCGCTGCCCGACGCGCTCACCCTGCCGGCCGGCACGCTGCTGCGGGTCCGGGGGCCCGGACTGCCCCCGGCCGGCGAGCTGCTCCACGTCCGCACCGTCGAGGACACGCCGCCGCGCGGCCGGGCGGCCCTGCTGGACCGGCCGCCCGGCGCCGTGCCGCCCGACGCGGGCCTGACGGTGGACGTCGTCACCGCCACCGTCACCGTCACCGACGCCGACCCGGGCCTCGCCCGTGCGGAACGCCTCACCGGCCTCGGACTGGCCGCGGCGCACCCGCGCTTCGTCCGGCGGGTCCTCGCCGAGGAGTCCCGGCTGATCGCCCCCGACGGCCCCTGGCCCGAGCGGCTGGCGCCACCGGACGCCTCCCTGCCCGCCGTCGACGCCGCCCCGGCCGGCCCCGGCGCGGACCGCTGGGCCTGCGTCACGGCGGCCAGCCTCTTCGGCGACACCCCGCCCGAGCTGCTGCCCGTCGGCGGCGACCAGCGCGTCGACGAGGACGCGCCCGCGTTCGTCGGCATGGACCGGCTGGCCCTGGAACCGGAGGTCGCCCTGCTCTCCGTGCCCGACCTCTACTGGGACTACCGGGTGCCCCCCGCCACCACCGACCCCCCGGAACCGCCCCGGCCCGGCGCCGACGGGCGCTGCCCGCCCCCGCCCGTCCCGCTGGTCTACCCGGCGCCGCCGGAACGGGCGGTGCTGCTCGACGGCCGCGACCCGGAGGCCCTCGCGGAGGTCCTGCGCCGCCAGCGCCGGCTCGTCGACCTGGCGGAGCGCCAGCGCCGTTTCGTGGCCCTGCTGGACGTGCCGCCCGGACTCCCGCTGCAGCTGACCGCCCGCTGGCGCTCCGGCTTCGACAGCTCCTACGCGGCCGCCCACCACCCGTGGCTCGGCGTCGTCGACCCGGCGGACCCGCAGCGGGCCGTCCTGGTGCCGCCCTCCGCCTTCGCCGCCGGGATCACCGCCGACCGCGAACACCGGCTCGGCATCCCCTGGGGCCCGGCCAACGCCCTCGCCGCCGGCGCCGTCACCGCCGCCGACCTGCCCGGCCCCGCCGAGCGCGACGAACTCCACCTGCTCGGCGTCGACGTCTTCGCCGCCGAACCGGACGGCTTCCGGCTGGCCTCCGCCCGGACCCTCTCCCGTGATCCGGACTACGCCCAGCTGAGCGTCCGTCGCCTGATGACGATGCTCCGGCTCACCCTCGAACGCCAGGCCCGCGGCCTCGCCTTCGAACCCGACTCGCCGCAGCTGCGCACCGAGCTGACCGGCACCGTGACACGACTGCTGCGCGACCTGTTCCGGGCCGGGGCCTTCGGCGGGGCCACCGAGGCCCAGGCCTTCTTCGTCCGCTGCGACGAGGAGCTCAACCCCGCCTGGTCGCAGGGGCTGGGCCGGCTGGTGGCCGAGATCGGGGTGGCGCCCGCACGGCCGCTGGAGTACCTCGTCCTGCGGATCGCCCAGGACGCCGACGGCGACGTACGAGTGGCGGGGTGACCGATGGCCGCGCTGGTCCAGGGCTTCAACTTCCGGGTCTCGCTGCGGCTGAGCGGCACCCCGGGGCCGACGGCGACGCCGCCGCCGGCGCTGACCGGGCAGGCCGCCGGGGCGCCCCGCCCCGGCGCCGGGGCACCGGGCCCCGCCGAGGGCCCGGCCGAGCGGCTCGGTGACGGCGGCTTCCAGGAGTGCACAGGACTGGAGCTGGAGCTGGAGCTGGCCGACCACCCCGAGGGCGGCCGCAACGACGGGACGGTCCGCGGCATCGGCCGGGTCAAGCTCTCCCCGGTCGTGCTCAAGCGCGGCATGCTCGCCCCGACCCCCGGCGGCCGGGCCGACACCGCGCTGTGGGACTGGCTGCACGGCATCGCCACCGGCGAACGACGCGCCGCCCGCTACGACGGCGACATCGAGGTCCTCGACCCGACCGGGGCGCGGACCGTCGCCCACTGGCGCTTCACCCGAGGGCTGCCCGTCAAGCTCACCGGGCCGTCGCTCAACGCGCGGACCGGTGAGATCGCCCTGGAGGAACTGCACATCGCCCACGAGGGCCTGCGACTGGAGGGCTCCTGATGGCCGAACTGGCACACGCGACCCTGCAACGCCTGCGGGTGAACCGGGCCTCGGCGAAGGACGCGCCACCGCTGGTCAGCGGCGACGGACCGGCCGTCGGAGTCCAGTTCAACCCCGTCTCGCTGCGGCTCAGCCGGAACAACAACGTCGACCGGGGCGGGACCAGCACCCGCACCCAGAAGCGCCAGAACCCCGCGCAGGAGGGCGCCACCCTCGCCTTCGACCTGGCCTTCGACACCGCCGAACAGGGCGGCCCCGACGGCTACGTGGACGTCCGCGAGTGGACGGCCGTGGTCCGCCAGTTCGTCGAGCCGCCGCCGGACCGGAAGGGCGACCCGCCGCCCGTGGTCCGCTTCGTCTGGGGGACGTTCCGCTTCGACGGGATCGTCACCCAGGTCAGCGAGGAGCTGGACCTCTTCGCCCCGGACGGCACCCCGCTGCGGGCCAAGGTCGCCGTCACCGTCGCCGAGCAGGACTTCGCCTACGAGGCCAACGAGAAGGGCGCCGGTCGGCGCGACGCCCGGGCCGCGACCGACCCGGGCACGCCCCGGCCCGGCGCCACCCCCGGCACCGCAGGGACGAACCGGCCGCAGCAGGTGGTCCAGGCCCTGGCCGGGGAGAGCGCCCAGCAGTTGCTGGCCCGCCTGGGACTCGACCCGGCGGCCTGGCGCGGGGCGATGAGCGGGCTGGACAGCCCGCTCGCGCTCACCGCCGGGTTCGGCGTCCGGCTCGGCGTCGAGGTCGAGGCGGGCGGCGGCGCCGGGCTGACGGGCGGTTTCGCGGGCGCGGCCGCGGCCACCTCGGTCGCCGGGCTCGCCGGGGCCCTGGGCCTCGGCCCGGAGGGCGCACCGGAGGGCACCCCGCCCGCCCCGGGCACCCCGCTCGCTCCGGGGGGCGGTGGGACGGCCGGGGCGGGGGCGGGCGGTCCCGACGACGCCACGGCGGCGGCCTTCGCGCTCTCCGCCGGCGGCGGGATCGCCGCCTCCGTGGCGACGGTGGTCGCCGCCCGGGCGGCCCGGGCCACCGACCAGGCCCGCGCCGCCTTCGCCGTCCCCGCTGCGCCCGGCGCGGCCGCTCCGCCGCCGGGCGCGGAGCCGGCGGACCCCGCCCCGGGCACCCCGGCGGCCGACCCGCGCGCCCTGACCTACGGCCGCGGCGTGCCACTGCGCGGCCGCGCCGACCCGGGCACCCTCGCCGAGGGCGCCACCGGCGGCGCCCGCAGCCTGGCCGGCCGCGCCCGGGCCCAGGAGACCCCACCGCCCGACGGCCCGACACCCCCGTGGGAGCGGCTGCCCGCGGACACGCCCGCCCGCACCGCGGCGGACTGCGAGCAACGCCGTCGTGACGCACCGCCCAGCACCCTGAGGTGGCGGCCCTAGGGTCGGTCTTCGCCCTCCCGGCGTCACCCGCAGACCGACCCGGGGCCGCGTCCGACGAGCTCCCGGCGGGCCCCGACGAGCCCCCGGCGGGCCGGCCGCACCCGGCGGGAACCGGTGGAGCAGTCCCGAGGAGGCCTGCGATGAGCGTGCACATCGGCGAAGTCCACACGGACGTCGTCCCCGTCGGCGCCGCGGCGGCCGCCCCGGCCGCCGACCGGGGCGGCCCGCTCCGGGAGGCGGAGCGGGCCGGACACCTGCGCGCCGCGCTTGAACGGGCGCACTGGCTCGCCGCGCGGGTCGCCGCGGAGGGCTTCGATGACTGAGCCGGCCGTCACCGCCGTCGCGCCGGTCTTCACCGTCGGCGGCGAACTCGTCCGCGACCTCGGCCGGGACTGCGTCCGCCTGGAGGTCCGCGAGGGCGTCGAGGGCCTGCGCACCCTCCAGGCCACCTTCCTGGCCAGCGGCATCGGCGCCAAGGGCCCCCAGGAGCGCCTGCTGCACCTGGACGGCCGCACGATCGACCTCGGCAGCGCCCTCAAGGTCGCCCTCGGCCCCGACGCCGGGCAGCGGACCGTCTTCGAGGGCACCGTCTCCGCCCTGGAGCTGGTCCTCGGCGACGGCGACCCGCCGGTGGTGGTCGCGCACGCCGAGGACGCCCTGATGCGCCTGCGGATGACCCGCCGTTCGCGCAGCTACCCGCGGGCGACCGACGGCGAGATCGCCGAGGCGCTCGCCCGCGAGCACGGCCTGAGCGCCGACGTCGACGTGCCCGGCCCGCGCTACGACGTCGTCCAGCAGCTCAACCAGAGCGACCTCGCCCTGCTGCGGGAACGCGCCCGGCTGCTCCGGGCCGAACTCTGGTGCACCGGCACCACCCTGCACCTGCGCACCCGGGAGACCAGGCCCGGCACCGCCGTCACCCTCGTCCTCGGCCGCGACCTGCTGTCCGCCCGGCTGACCGCCGACCTCGCGCACCAGCGCAGCGAGGTGGTGGTCACCGGCTACGACGCCGCACGCCGCGAACCCGTCGAGGAGCGGGCCGGGCCGGAGGCGGTCGAGGCGGAGACCACCGGCGGCCGCACCGGCGTCCGCCTGCTGGGCCGGGCGCTCGGGCCCAGCACCTCGCTGCGCGTGCGCGAGGTCGCCCTCGACGCCGCCGAGGCGGCGGCCTGGGCGCGCGCCGAGATGCTGCGCCGCGGCCGGCGGTTCGTCCTCGCCGACGGCCTGACCAACGGCACGCCCGACCTCGTCGTGGGCAGCCGGCTCACCCTGCAGGACGTCGGCGCCGCCTTCGACGGCGGCGGCTACCACGTCACCCGGCTGTGCCACGGCTTCGACCTGGAGCACGGCTTCCGCACCCGCTTCGAGGCGGAGCGGGCCACCCTGAACGAGGTGAACTGATGGCCCTGCCAAGCCCGGCCGACGGCGCCGCGCCCGGCTACCACGGCGCCTACCCCGCCCTGGTCACCGACATCGTCGACGAACAGCGGCTCGGGCGGGTCGAGGTGCGCTTCCCCTGGCTCGGCCTGGACGGCGACCGGGACGTCCGCGCCTGGGCCACGCTCTGCTCGCCGTACGCCGACCACGAGCAGGGCCTGCTCGTCCTGCCGGAGGTCGGCAGCCAGGTGGTCGTCGTCTTCGAGGCCGGCAACCTGCGCCGGCCGTACGTGCTCGGCGCCGCCTGGAACGGCCGGGAGAGCCTGCCGCACGAGCCGGAGGCGGCGAACAACGTGCGGCTGCTGCGCTCGCGCGCGGACAGCCGGCTGGAGTTCGACGACACGGCCGGCGCGGCGAAGGTGCGGATCACCATGGCCTCCGGGCACCAGGTCAGCCTCGACGACGCGGCCCAGACCGTCACCGTCCGGCACGCCGGGGGCTGCGAGATCCGGCTGACGGCCGCCTCGGTGGAGATCAGGGCCACCACGTCCGTCGACGTCACCGCGCCCGTGGTGAACGTGGACGCGCCGCTGGCCGCCTTCAGCGGCACCGTCCAGGTCGGCACCCTGGTCGCCGAGCAGATGGTGATGTCGCCGGCCTACACGCCGGGCGCCGGGAACATCTGGTGACGGCCCCGCCGCACGGGTTCCGGCTGCGGGCGCCCTGGTACGTCTGCGAGAGAGGCGGCTTCGACCGCTTCGACCCGCGGGCCGACGCGCCCGCGCTCCAGAAGTACGACGCCCCCGACTTCGTCCGCCGGCTGGTCGCGGACCCGCGCGCCTCGCTCGCCTTCGACCCGGTGGAGGACGTGTACGCCTACCCGGTGGCGGTGCCCGCCGGGCAGACCGGGCGCGGGCGGCTGCGCTTCGCCACCCACACCATGGCCGTGACCCCGCTGCGCAAGCTGTACCAGCCCGCCCACCAGCGCTTCTACGCGGTGGTCGTCGAGCTGTTCTGCGACCGGCCCGGCCTGCCCCGGCCGGGGGCCGCGGCCGACGGGGCGCAGCTGCGGATGGTCCTGCGGCGCCAGGAGCGCACCGTGCCCGACGCCGGGCGGGCGGCGGTGCGCCGGCTGGCGAAACGGCTGACCACCGACCTGCTGGCCGCCCGGGGGCTGCGGCCCGGGCACCTGGCCGACCGGGACCTGCAGAACCTGCTCTGGGCCGACGACGCCTACCGGGCCCGGTTCGAGGCCGAGCACGCGGACCTGCTCGCCGGGCTCGCCCCGCCCGTCGTGCAGAGCTGGACCACCGGCCCGAAGGGGCCGCACTGGGTGCCCACCGGCACCGCCGGCCCCGACGGCCGACCGGAACCGGAGCAGGAACTGACGATGTGGCGGCTGCCGCGCCCGGGCGGGGAGTGCGACCGGGCGGCCACCCGCTCGCTCTGGTTCGGCCTCGTCCCGACCCTCTCCGGCGAGCACGACGACGAGGGCCGGCCCAAGCTGGACGACCAGCACGTCTACGAGATCCACTGCGTCGCCCGCCGGCCGCCGGAGCCCGGCCACGAGCACTGCCCGCCGCAGGAATCCTGGAGCGCGGCCACCGAACCGTTCAGCCTGGCCGCGTTCTACGACCCGGAGGGCACCAAGAACCGCAGGGTGTCGATCACCATGCCGGACCTCAGGGCCCTCGCGGCCCGCGCCGGCCGCCCGGCCGGCCCCGGCGGGGTCGCGGTCACCAGCCCGCCGGGCTCCCAGCTGCCGGTGACCGGCGAGATCCCGAAGCCCGGCAGCGGCCAGGCCGGCGGCACCGACTTCCGGATCTGCACCTTCGCCCTCGAACTGTTCACGATCGTGGCGTTCTTCCTGTTCAGCCTCTTCCTGCCGATCGTGGTGCTCGCCTTCCAGCTCTGGTGGCTGCTCGCCCTGCGCTTCTGCCTGCCCCCGGACGCCGTCGCCCTGGGCGCCCTCCAGGCCTACTTCAACGCCCCCGGCCACGACCTGGAGACGCTGCTCACCGGGCCGGGGGCGGACAACCCCGGCCCGGACGGCCTGGACCGGCTCCTCGGCCGGCCCGGAGCGACGGCCGCCGCGGCCGCCACCGCGGAGTTCCGGCCGACCGCGGCCGGGGCCGACCCCGCCGCCCAGGCCGCGGCCGCCGACCTGGTGGCCGCGCTCGACCCGACCACCGCCGTCGTCGCGGCCCCGCCGCCCGTCGAGAGCTCCCCGCCCGATCCGCTCTGCGGAGGTGACCGTTGAACCCGGACCCCACTGCCCTGGCAGCCTGCTGATGGCGGCCGCGACCGGGGCCCGCTACGTCAGGGCGCCCGCACCCGTGCCCAGGGCGGCGCCGCCCGCACCCGCCGCGGCCCCGGCGGCTCCGGCGGCCGGCGGCCTGGCCGACCGGCTCTCCGGCGTCGTCCCGCGGAGCCCGGCCACCGCGCCCGCCCCGCCCACCGCAGCCTCCGCGATCGCCGCCGAGGTGCCCGAGGACGTGCTGGAACTCCAGGGCGGAGCCCTGGCGCCCACCCCCGCGGTGACCGAGTACCTGGACCGGAAGGGTGCCGAGGGCGGCCCCGTACGGGCCCGGCTGGGCACCCTCGCCGCCGGGACCCTGCACCTGCGCAGGACCGACGAGGGCCTCACCACCGGCCCCGGCCGGGACCACCGGACCCTGCCGCTCGCCCACCCCTTCCTGCTGCCGCTCACCCGGTACGGCATCGAGCCGGTGCTCGCCGTCCGCGTCCAGGGCGGCGTGCTGGAGGGCCACGCCTCCGCGCTGGTGAAGGGCAGACTGCTCACCGGCCCGGCCGACCTCCTCGGTCAGGTCGTCGCGCACGCCGAGCAGCTGGGCCTCGCCGGGGTGGGCGGGCTGACCCTGCCGGCGGTGGAGAACCGGTTGGACGGGCCCCGGCTGCTGGTCCGGGCGAACGGGCTGCACTTCCGGCTCGGCGGCTTCCTCGACGCCACCGGCTCGATCGGCCTCGCCGACGAGCTGGTCGCCTTCGACGCGACCGCCACCGGGACGGTGCCCGGCCTCGGCGCGATCGTGCTGCCGGTCAAACGGGAGCCGGACGGCCGGCTCTCCGGCGAGGCCAGGGTCGAGGTGGCCCTGCGGGGCTTCCAGGGCACGGTGACGGCGGCCTTCGCCGGCGGCGCCGTCGACGTCCGCGGCACCGTCCACTACACCAACGACAAGTTCGACGGGGAGGTGACCCTGGTCGCCACCGACGAGCGGACCGCCGACCGGCTGACGGGCGAGCAGGTCACCGCGGCGGGTGCGAAGGCGGCCGCGCCGCCCGTGGCCGCCGCCGCACCGGTCGAGGCCGACGGCGGTGCCCCGGCCCCGGCCGGACCGCAACCCGGTCCGCGGGTGGTCGCCGGCTGGGGCACCGTCCGGGTGCGACTCGCCGAGTGGTTGAGCGGCGAGGCGCTGGTGGTGGTCGACCACCACGGGGACGTCACCCTGGTCGGCAGGATCACGCCCCGGATGACCAGGCCGCTGTTCGAGCAGAAGGACTACGTCAAGGCGCTGCCCAAGCTGGAGGTCCGCGCCCTCTACGGCATCCCGTTGGTCGGCAACGTCTTCGTGTTCGCCGACATCGGCCTGGAGCTGCTCGCCAAGCTGGGCCCGGCCACCCTGGACCGGATGGAGCTCACCGGCACCTGGTCGACCAAGCCCGAGGTGCTGCGGGACTTCGGCGTCACCGGCACCCTCAACGTCTCCGCGTTCGCCGGCGTCCGGCTCGTCGCCGAGGGCGGCGCGGGCCTCGAACTCGTCGGCCACGACATCAAGGCCGGGGTCGCGCTGAACGCGCTCGCCGGGATCCGCGGCTACGTGGAGGCGACCCCGCGGATCGGCTATCGCGAGGTCGCCGACCCGAAGGCGGGCAAGCAGGGCGAGTTCTTCATCGGCGGCCACCTGGAGGTGGCCGCCCAGCCCTTCCTCGGCCTCGGTGGCGACCTCTTCGTCGCCCTGGTCAGCCCCTGGTGGTCCCCGGCACCGAGCCACCGCTGGACCTGGCCGCTGTTCCAGCTGGAGTACCCGCTCCCCGGCGAGTTCGGGATCGGCGCCGACGTCGAGCACGTCCTCGGCTCCGGCCGGGTGCCCGAGGTCACCTTCGGCGAAGTCGCCTTCAGCGCCGACAAGTTCATGACCGACCTGCTGAACGACCAGGTCCCGAAGAAGACCGGCCGGGAGGAGCGGAAGGCCGGGTCCTGGGGCGAGGGCCCGCGCTCGGCGCCGGCCGCCGGGAGTGCCCCGGCCCGGGCCCCGGCCGCCGCCGGGAAGCCCGCAGCGGGGAAGACGGGGGCCGGAAAGCCCGGACCAGGGAGGGCAGGGGCCGGGAAGCCCGGGCCGGGCCGGGCCGCACCGGCGGCCGCGAAGCCCGGGCGGGCCGGGGGCCGGGGCGCGGACGCCGGCGAAGTCCCCGACCAGGCCAAGGAGAAGCGCTGGCAGGGCGGCCTGCAGGCGATCGGCGCCCTGGCCCAGGAGTCGCTCGCCGACCCCTTCGAGGAGGAGGAACTCCAGGAGGCGCTGGCCGGGATCAGGAAGACCCACGGCTTCACCCGGCTGGCCGCCGAGCGCGAGGGCGGCGAGTGGCTGATCGACGCCCGGATGAGCCCCGAGACCAAGCGGAAACCCCGGCTCAGGGCCACCAACCACGTCTACCGGGGCGGCCCCTACAACGAGTTGGGCAAGGCACCGGCCAAGAAAGGCGGGCGGCGGCGCGCCGTCAAGGGCACCGAACGCAACCACATGCCCGCCTGGAAGGCGGTCAAGGACGCGCAGTCCTCCGGCGGCAAGGCCACCGCGGCCAGGAACAAGCTGAACGGCATCACCCGGTACACGGCCCCCGCCATCGAGATGGACACCGCCGACCACCGCAGGACCAGGAGCTGGGGCTCGGGCGCCGACGCCGCCGACTGGCGCAAGCAGCAGACCGACCTGCTCCTCGCCGGGAAGTTCCGCCAGGCCGTCACCAAGGACGTGAACGACATCCGCGGCTTCCTGCCCGCCGGCCGGAAGGACAAGTACGACGACGCCATCAAGGAGATGCGCGCCACCCTCCCGCCGGGCTGGTGACCGCCGCCCCGCAGCCCGGGCCGTCCGGGCCGTCCGGGCCGTCCGCGCCGTCGGGACCGCCGCGCCGCCGGGGGCCTCCCGCCCTCCCGCCGCCCCGGCCATAACGCGCCGGTGACGCCCCGCCGAGCATCATCGACGGCATGGCAGCAGCTGACGCTCCGGCAGGAGCACCCGCCGAGGAGTGGCTCGGCACCGGGATCCGGCTGCCCTTCCGACCGCAGGCGGGTGCCGGCGGGCCGGGCGGGGGGCTGGCCAGGGTGAGCGGGGCCGAGCTGATCCGGCAGTCGATCGAGACGATCCTGGACACCGAGCCCGGCGAGCGCGTCATGCGGCCCGACTTCGGCTGCGGACTGCGCCGGTACCTGATGGCGCCGAACACCGCCGCCACCCGGGCCGCGCTCCGGGAGGAGATCGAGCGGGCGCTGACCCGCTGGGAGCCGCGGATCCGGGTGACCGGGGTGTCCGTCACCCCGGGGGAGGAGCCGACCATGGTCTGGATCGACATCGGTTACGCCCGCCTCCCGGACCTGCGGCCCGACAACCTCGTGTACCCGTTCTACCTGCGATGACGAACAGGGGGTGAGCCAGCCGTGGCCCTGATCGGTCCGATCCTCGACGACCGCACCTTCGCCCAGCTCCGCGACGAGCTGATCAGACGCATCCCGGTCTACAACCCCGAGTGGACCGACCACAACGCCACCGACCCCGGCGTGGCACTGCTGGAACTGTTCGCCTACCTCGGCGAGTCCCTGCTCTTCCGCTTCAACCAGATCCCCGACACGACCAAGGCCGCCTTCCTGCGGCTGCTCGGCGTCCGCCCGCGGCCCGCCGCGCTCGCCCACGCCCTCCTGGTGCTGGACACCGAGCGGCCCGAGGGCGTCCAGGTCCTGCGCGGGACGGAGGCCCGCGCCGGGGCGGTGCCGTTCGAGACCGAGGGCGAGGTGGTCGCCTGGCCGCTGGAGACCCTCGCCGTCGGCAAGACCGCCGCCCCGCACGCCGAGGCCGACAGCGCCGAGGCCCGCCGCCGGGAGGACGCCGTCGCCGCCCTCCCGGCCGGCCCGCGCAGCCTCGTCGAGGCCGGCACCGCACCCGGCTTCTACGTCACCACCGCCGTCCCCGCCGACCCGCTGGCCGCCGACCAGCCGCCCCTCGACGTCTCCGGCACCCTCGACGGGTGCCTGTGGATCGCGCTGCTCGGCAAGCCCGCCACCGACCCGGCCCGCCTGCGCAACCGCGCCGTCTTCCTCGGCGTCGTCCAGGACGGCGAACTCCCCAGGCCCTTCGACCTCGAGTCGCGCGACCCCGACCGCTCCCGGCTGCGCGCCGCCGACCTCACCACCGACCCGCCCGCCTTCCTCTGGGAGCTGTGGAACGGGCCCGACCGGGCCGGAAACGCCGCGACGGCCTTCACCGACCTCGCCGTCCTCGCCGACACCACCCGGGGCCTCACCGCCACCGGGGTCGTCACCCTGCAGCTGCCCGACGCCTTCCCCACCCACGCCAAGGCGCCCACCACCACCGGCGACCTGCACAGCCCGCCCCCGCTGGACGACGAGAAGGCCGCCGCCCGCGTCATCGGCTGGCTTCGGGTCCGCCGCCCCGCGACCGAGAACGACGCCATCCACCGGATCCGCTGGGTCGGTGCCAACGCCGTCGGCGTCGTCCAGGCCCGCGCGGCCGCCCCGGAACTGGTGGGCACCGGCACCGCCGACGCCGACCAGGCGTACCGGCTGACCAACCGTCCCGTCATCGGCGGCACCGTCCGGCTGGAGGTCGAGGAGCCGGACGGCTGGCAGCCCTGGACGGAGGTCGAGACCTTCGCCGACAGCGGCCCGCTCGACCGGCACTACACCCTCGACCCGGCCGCCGGCCTCGTCCGGTTCGGCACCCGCAGCCGGGTGCCGCAGATCGGCGAGCGGATCAGGGCGCTCTCCTACCGCTACGGCGGCGGCGCGGCCGGCAACGTCCCGGCCGGGGCGATCGGCAGCCTCAGCGGCGTCGCCGGGGTCAAGGTCAGGAACGTGCTGCCCGCCGCCGGCGGCGCCGACCAGGCCTCGCTCGCCGACGCCCTGGACGCCCTCCCCGCCGAGCTCCACCGGCGCGACCGGGCCGTCACCGCCGACGACTTCCGCGCCCTGGCGCTCGAAGTCCCCGGCGTGCGGCGGGCCGAGACGCTGCCGCTGTTCCACCCCGACACCCTGAGCCGCACCGCCGCCGGGGTGGTCAGCGTCGTCGTGTTCCCCACCGAGGACCTGCGCGACCCGGGCGCGCCGCTGCCCGACCTCGCGCTGCTGCGCCGGGTCGCCGCCCACCTCGACCCGCGCCGGCTGCTGACCACCGAGCTCTACGTCGTCCCGCCGACGTACCTGGACGTCGCCGTCTCGGTCGGCGCCCACGTCCGGGACGGCTACCAGGTGGACGCCGTCCGCCGCTGGGTCGAGCTGATCCTCCGCCAGTACCTGGCGCCGGTGCCCCCGTACGGGCCGGACGGCACCGGGTGGCCGCTCGGCCGGGCCGTCCGGCGCGCCGAACTGGAGGCCGTGGCCGTGCAGGTGGACGGCGTCGAGTACCTCGACGGCGAGCTCGGGCTGGCCACCCGCCCCGGCCCGGCCGCGCCCTGGACGGCCGCCCCGCTCGTCCCGCTCAAGGCCTGGCAGGTGCCCCGGCTGGTCGGGATCACCGTCGTCACCGGACCGCCGCTGCCGCCCGGCACCGGCTACGGGACCACCCCGCAGCCCGGCGGCGACCCGGTCCTCGTCCCGCTGCCCCCGGAGGTGTGCTGATGGACGGCGACCGGTCGGTCACCATCCTCACCGACCCCGACCAGTGGGCCCGCTGCGCCCACGACGGCACGGCGCTGACCGACGGGGGCGGGGTGAGCCTCGCCTGGACCGCGGACCCCGGGCCGGGGCCGTCACAGGATCCGTCGCCGGACGCCTCGCCGGGGGGAGACACCGCGGCCGGGCTGGCCTTCGACCGCTGGGGGCGCGCCTATCGCTCGTACCCCGCGCTCGGGCGGGTCGACGTCCTCGACCCGAAGGTGCCCACCGCCCCCGCCGACCACCACCCCGGTGGCCTGCGCAGCCCCCGCGGCCTCGCCGTCGACGGCGCGCAGCGCCTCTACATCGCCGAGTCCTGCGGCGCCGCCGTGCACGTCGTCGACCTCTGGGCCGAACGGCTGCTGCGCCGGGTGCCCGTGCGCACCGCCGCCCACCGCGCCCGCCGGCCCCTGGACGCGGCCGCGTACCGCGACGGCGCCGTCGTCCTGCTGGCCGACCCGCCCGGCCTGGTGCTGCTGCGCGGGCGGCGCGGCCCCGGACGGGGCCCGGCGCTCGGCGGACCGCTGCTCGCCGCGGGCCTGCGGCCCACCCGGGTCGCCGCCCTGGCCGACCGGCTGTACCTGCTCTGGACGGCGCCGCACGGCGGCCGGGCCGTGGTCGCCCGCCCCGACGGCGGCCACCGGCTCGAAGTCGGCCCGGCGAGCGACCTCGCCCTGTCCGCCGACGGCCTGCTCACCGTCGCCGGGCACCCCGGCGAGCCGTTCCGCCGCTACCGGCCGGACGGCGACGGCTGGACGGAGGTCGAGCCCGTCCGGGCCCCCCGCTACGACGGCGGCGCCGTCGAGACCACCCCCGACGGGCGGACGGCCTACACCTCCGACCGGGGCCTCGCCCGGACGGCCGGCCCGGCGGCGCGCCACACCCCGGCCGGGCGGGTCGTCAGCTACCGGCTGGACGCCGGCGCCCACCGCACCCGCTGGGGCCGGATCTTCCTCGACGCCTGCATCCCGCCGGGCACCGACGTCTGGGTGGGCTTCCTCAGCAGCGACGAGGACACCGTCCCCGACCCGCTGCCCTGGACGCCGCCCGTGCAGGGGCGGCGCGCGGTGCGCCACGGTGAGCTCACCCCGCCGCTGCCCTCGCAGCTCCGGCTGGACCGGCTCGACCGCCTCGGCGGCCTGTTCCGGCGCCCCACCGGCCGGGAGTGGCCGTGGGCGCAGATCGCCCCCGACGACGCGTTCGAGACCTACGAGGCGCCGGTCGACGCGCCGCCCGGCCGCTACCTCTGGGTCGTGCTCGACCTCAGCGGCACGGCCCGGCTCACCCCGCGGATCCGCTCGCTGCGGGTGGAACGCCCCGGCCACCGGCTGCTGGCCCAGCTGCCCCGCTCCTTCAGCCGGGACGAGGCCGACGCCGACTTCCTGCACCGCTACCTCGCCCCCGCCGAGGGCCTGCTGCACGAGCTGGACGGGCGGGCGGCGCTGCGGACCGTCCTGCTCGACCCGACCGCCACCCCGCAGGAGGCCCTCGGCTGGCTGGCCGGCCTGCTCGGGCTCGCCCTCGACCGGCGCTGGCCGGTCGCCGCCCGGCGCGCCCTCGTCGCCCAGGCCCACGAGCTGTTCCGGATCCGCGGCACCCTGACCTGCCTGGAGCGGATCCTGCGGCTCTACCTGTCCGTGCCGGTCGCCGTCGTCGAGAACTGGCGGATGCGCGGCCTCGGCGGCGCCGTCCTCGGCAGCGGGCCGGGCGGGCCCCCGGCTCCCGCGGTCGGCGGGGCCACCGCCACGGCCACCCTCGGCCGGTTCGCCGTCGGCGGCCTCCGGCCCGGTGAGGACGGCTACACGGCGACGGCCCACCGGTTCACCGTCCTGATCGCCGCGCCCCTGCAGGGCGAGCCGCTCGACGTCGTCCGCGGCATCGTCGAGGCGCACAAGCCCGCCCACACCCTGGCGGAGATCTGCCCGCTCGGCACCGGCATGCGGGTCGGCCGCGGCCTCTACCTCGACCTCACCTCGGTGGTGGGCCCCGGCGCGGCCTGGGGTCCGGCCGTGGTCGGCCGGGTCCGGATCGGCGAGGACGGCGTGGTCGGCGTCCCCTCGGCGGCCGCGCGGGTCGGCGAGTCGGCGTCGGTGGGGGCGGTGAGGGTGGGATGAGCGCTCCGACGGTGGTGATCGGACGGTTCTCCGCGACGCTGCACGACACGGCGCCCCGGCCCGACGGCGGCCCGCACCCCGGCGCCACGGCCGGCGGGTCCACGGCCGACGGGCTGCGGGAGCCACTGCGGTGCGTCCTCGACGGTGGCCTCGAACGCGCCCTGACGGGGGTGCGGCTGCCGCCGGGCCACTGGTGCGTGCGGCGGCTGCGGCTGACCGTCCCGCTCGACCTCGGCCGGCCCGGGCCGGCCGCCGGGCAGGACTGGTCCACGGCACTGGCCGCCGCGATCGAACGGACAGTCCGCGAGGGCCGCGGCGAGGTCGTCCACTACCGGGACGACGTCGAGCTGCTCGCCGACCTGCTGGCCGGGGTGGCCGCCGGCCGGACGGAGCGGCTCTGGGCCTGGCGGCAGGCGGGCGCCGTACGGCCCACCGACCCGGCGCCCACCGCCGAGCCCCTCGCCGCCGTGCTGGCGGCGCTCGGCCGCGCCCCGCGGCACGCGGCGGCCGCGCTGCTCCGCGCGGCCGGAGCCTGCGGGCTGCCGGCCCTGGACCGGCTCCTCGGCGCGCCGGGCTGGCAGGCCGTGGCCGGGCTGGCGGCGGTGGCGTCCTGGTGCGCCCCCGGCGACGGACCGTCCGGTGACGGCACCGGCGGCGACGCGGGCGCCGGCACCCCGCCGAGCGCAGCGGCCCGCGACCTCGCCCGCACCCTGCTGGCCGGCTCGGCGCTGGCCGCCCTCGCCCGGTCGGCCCGGCTGCGGCCCGGACCGGCGACGCTGGCCGCCTGGGCCGTGCTGGTGGCCGCCGAGGCCGACCCCGGCTCGCTGCACCGCCGCCCGCACCCGGGGCTGCCGCACGCGCTGGCGGCGGAGCTGCGGACGCTGCTCGGGCCGGCCGCGCCCTCCTCGCACGGGCCGGCGGCCACCCCCGTCCCACCCCCGGACACGGATCCCGCGAAAGGTGTCGGGCCGTCGCCCTCCACCACCAGGGCCACCGTGGCCCGGCCGGACCACTCGCCGGCCCCGGCCGCGGCACCGCCCGCTCCGGCGGCCGCCCCGGCCGGGGCACCCGGAGACGGCGGGCCGGCCCCGGACCGCGGCAGTGGCGCACCCACCGCCTGGGCCGGGCTGCTCTTCCTGCTCGCGAGTGCCGCCGACGCCGGGCTCCCGCAACGGGCCCTGGACGACGGCGCGCTGACCGCCCGGCCGCTGCGCTGGATCCTGCACCGCCTCGGGTCCGACCTGCTGCCCGAGGCGGACCCGGCCGACCCGGCCCTGCTCGCCCTGGCCGGCCTCGGCCCCGCGCGGGCCGCGGCCCTGCTCGCCGCCCCGCCGCCCACGCCGGCCGAACGGGCCCGCCTGCGGACCCTTGCCACCGGGTGGGCCGCGGCCACCGCCGCCCGCCTCGATCCGGCGGCCGGTCCGTCCGCCGATGCACCGGCCGGTCCGTCCGCCGGTCCGTCCGCCGGTCCGCCGGCTCGTCCGTCCGCCGATCCGTCCACCGCTCCTGACGCCGCCCCGGCGGACGGCCGCGCCGCCGTCCGTGCGATCGCCCGCCGCGGCGGCGAGGTGGCGGCCGAACCCGGCTGGATCGAGGTCCGGCTCGCCGCGGCCGACATCGACCTGACGGTCCGCCGGGCCGGGCTGGACCTGGATCCGGGGTGGGTGCCCTGGCTCGGCGCGGTGGTGAGGTACGTCTATGCCTGAGCCGTCCGGAG
This sequence comes from Kitasatospora sp. NPDC051702, assembly GCF_040681575.1. NCBI lineage: Bacteria > Bacillati > Actinomycetota > Actinomycetes > Kitasatosporales > Streptomycetaceae > Kitasatospora > Kitasatospora sp. NPDC051702. Next base: position 133,899 of record NZ_JBFAZB010000007.1, on the reverse strand, counting down.
CACCGCTCGGCAAGCCCTCGGACGCCCATCCGGCGCCCGAGGCGGTCAGCCGCGAACTCACCGCCCGGGCGGCCGGCCCGGCCCGGCGGCTCGCCGGGCTGCTCCACGACACCTGCGGCACGGACTCCGGCGACTCCTCCGCCCGCTTCCTGCGGGAGTGGGCGGACGCCGCCGCAGCGGGCGGCCCGGCGGAGCACACCGGCCCGTCGCCGGTCCGTCGTCTCGTGGAACGGCTGGGCCTCACCGCGGCGGAGCTCGACCTGCTGCTGCTCGCCGGGCTCCCGGAGGAGCACGAGGGCCTGGCCAGGACCTTCCGGGCGATGCACCCGTGCGGCGACTCCCACCCGAGCGTCGGCCTCGCCGCCCTGCTGCTCGACCACGCCCACGACCACGCGCGGGACGACGATCCGGACCGAGCCCCCGCCGTCGACCACGACCACGACCCCGACCACGTCGCCGACCGCGCCCCCGCCGTCGACCGAGCTGCGCTGCGCCGCCTCCTCCACGAGGGCGCGGCCGTCCGCACCGGCGCCCTCGTGGTCCACGGCGAGGGCACCTTCCACGACCGCAGCCTGCGGCTGGCCGACGGGCTCTGGGCGGCCCTGCACGGCTGCGCGGCCCTGCCGGGGGAGCTGGCCGAGGTCGAGGTCGGCCCGCCGGTCGCCGGACTCGACGGCTGGCTGGCGCGACCGGAGGCCGAGCGGGCGGTCGCCGCACTGCGCGCCACGGCCCCGCGGACCGTCGTCGTCACCGCGCCCGACGAGACGATCGCGCTGAGCCGCTGCGCCGCCCTGGCCCGCGCCGCCGGGCTGCGACCGGTGGCCGGACGGGTGCGCCCCGAGGACCCGGCGGGGCCGGGCCTGCTCGGCCTGCACGCGGCCGCCCGCGGCGGGGTGCCCGTCCTGGTGGTGGCGCGGCCGGAGGAGGGAGCCGGTCCGGCCCGGCTGGACCTGCGCCGGGTGGTCGGCCCGGTCCTGGTCTGCGCCGGGCCCGGCGCGGTGCGGCCGGGCCCGGAACGGCCGGTGCTCACCGTGCCGGTCGGGCCGATCGGCACCGAGGACCGCCGGGCGGCCTGGCGGGCGGCGCTGCCCCGCGAGGCCGGGCGGGCCCCGCAGCTGGCGGCCCGTCACCCGCTGGACCCGGCGCTGACCGCCCAGGTGGCCCTGGACGTGCGGAGCTGGGCGGGGCTCGCGCCGGGCGGCGCCGCGCCGGACGTCTCGGCCGCGGTCCGGGCCAGGGCGGGCGCCGCCCTCCCGCCCGGAGTGGAGCTGCTCAGCCCCCGGGCGTCCTGGGGCCGGCTGGTCGTGGCGGCCGAGTCGGACCGTCAACTGCGGGAAGCCGTCTCCCGGTTGGCGCACCAGTCGGTGGTGCTGGACGACTGGGGGCTGCGCGAGGCGGCCCGCGCGGACCGCGGCGTGCGGCTGCTCTTCACCGGGGCGCCCGGCACCGGCAAGTCGCTGGCGGCCGAGGTGCTGGCCACCGCCGCCGGGACGGACCTGCTGGTGGTGGACGTCTCGCAGGTGGTCTCCAAGTGGATCGGGGAGACGGAGAAGAACCTGGCCGCCGCGTTCGACGCCGCGGAACGGCTGCAGGCGGTGCTCCTCCTCGACGAGGCGGACGCCCTGTTCGGGGCGCGGACCGAGATCTCCGGCGCCAACGACCGCTTCGCCAACCTGGAGACGGCCTACCTGCTCCAGCGGCTGGACCGCTTCGACGGCCTGGCCGTGCTGGCCACCAACCTGCGGCAGAACATCGACGCCGCGTTCATCCGCCGGATGGACTTCGTCGTCGCCTTCGACCTCCCGGGGGAGGCGGAGCGGCACCGGCTCTGGCGGCTGCACCTGCCGGCCCCGGTGCGGGAGGACGGCATCGACCTGGCCGCGCTCGCGCACCGCTACCCCGTCCCCGGCGGCTGGATCCGCAACGCCGCGATCGCCGCGGCCTTCCGGGCGGCCGAGGTCGGGGGCAGGGTCGGCCGGGGCCACCTGGTCGACGCGATGCGGCGGGAGTACGCCAAGGCGAACCGGCCGTTCCCGGCGGATCCGGCCGCCCCATCCGGCGGGGCCGCGGACGAGCGGGCGCTGCGCGCGCTCGGCGCGGCCGCCGTCCGGCCCACCAGGGAGGAGAGGACATGACGGCCTTCGGCAGCGGCGGCGCACCCTGCGGTTGCGGTGGTACGGCCGGTGGCGGCCCGGGCCAGCCGGGCGGTGCCGGGCCCCCGGGGCCCTGCGGCCCGTGCGGCCCGTGCGGCCCGGGCGGTTCGGCGGCGGGGCCGCCCGACGGCCCGGGCCGGGCGGACGAGCTGCCGGTGACGCCGTTCAGCGCCCTGCGGGTGGCCTTCGGCATGCTGCTCGGCGAGGACGACTTCCGGGTGCTGATGGGCAATCCGCGCGGCAAGCAGATGCTGCACTCGGCCTGGCTGCACGGGCCGGGCGTCGTCTGGGGGTACGGCGTGCGCCTCGACGCCGACGGCGACCGGCTGCGCACCGCGCCCGGCCTCGCCGTGGACGGCTGGGGCCGCGAACTCGCCCTGGAGGCCGAGGCCTGCGCGTCGCTGACCGCCTGGGCCACCCGCTGGGCCGAGGACCACCCGGCCCCCGGCGCTGCCCCGGGCCCGGCGGACGCGGCGCAGCCGCCCTGCCCCGGCGAGGGCCGGCCGGTCACGGCCTGGCTGGTGGCCGAGTTCGGGAGCTGCGCCGGCCGCCCCGTACCGGCCCTGGCCGACCCGTGCGACATCACCCGCCGCCACGACGACTACTCCCGGATCACCGAGACCGTCCGGGTGGTGATCCGGGGCGACGAACCGCCCCGGCGCCGCCCGTACCACCGGCTGCGGGTGCTGCTCGGCCTGGACGAGGTGGCCGGCCCGGAGGACACGGCCGGCCGGCAGGCGGCCGAGGCCGCCGACCGGGTGCGGGCCGCCCCGCCCGCGCAGCGGGCCGAACGGCTGCTGGCGGAGTTCCGGCGGCTGGCCGCCTGCGACGCGGGCCAGGAGGCGCCCGGGCGCGAGGAGGGCGACGCCTGCCCGCAGCTCTTCCCGGTGACGGAGGACCACGCGCCGGTCGTCCTGGCGAAGCTGGACTTCGACGTGCTGACCGGCCCCGGCGGCGTCCGGGTCGCGGACGTGGTGGTGGACCAGCTGGTCCGGTCCGTGCTGCTGCCCACCGGCGCGATCCAGGACCTGCTCTGCGGCCTGGCCCCCGGACTGCTCGGGGAGACCGTGCCCGAGGACGCCGACGGGCCCCGGCTGGATCCGGGCTCGCTGCGGTGGTCCCGCGGCAACACCTGCCTCAGCCTCTGCTTCGACCGGCCGGTGGACCGCCGCTCGCTGGAGCAGGCCGTCACGATCACCTCGCTCTCCGAACACGGCGCGGGCTGGGCGCGCAGCCCGGTGGCCGGGGTGCGGCTGACCGACGGCGGCACCCGGGCCGTCCTCGACCTCGAACACCCGCCGGCGCACCGGCTGGCGCGGGTGCTGATCCGGGGCACCGGACCGGAGCCGTGCTACGGGACGGACCCGTGGGTGCCGTTCGCCGGCCTGCGGGACGGGCCGGCGGCGGGGCGGCACGACGGCCGCGACGCCGTGGTCACCGGGTACCTGCAGAACCACACCGCCGACGCCGGGAGGTCCGAGTCATGACCATCGCCGAGAGCGGCGCGGCCGCGGGGCCGGGCGGCACCGACGGGCCCGGGGCTGCAACCGTGACCCCCACCGCACCGGCCGGCACGCCCGACGAGCGCTCCGCCGGCACCCCGGACACCGCGGGCGGCGACATCGACCGGCTGCGCGCCTTCGACGGGCTGTTCCTGCGGGCCGAGCACCTGAACCGGATCCAGGACTACGCCCGGGAGTTCGGCTCCGCGGTCGGCCGCTCGGGCGGCCCCGGGGTGGTCGAGGGCTTCCAGGTGGCCGTCGCCCAGGGCGAGTTGAAGGTCGGCGGGGGACTGGCGATCGACGCGGCCGGGCGCCCGCTGCGCTCCCGGCACGAGGTGTCGCTGCCGCTGAAGGACCTGCGGCCCGGCAACGACGCCTTCTGGTGGGTGGAGGTGACGCGCGCCGACTGGGACTACGGCGAGACGGCCGTCCAGGGGTTGCTCTGCGAGGACCCGTGCGCGGGCCCCACCACCAACCGGCAGTACACCGCCGAGGGGGTGCGGATCGGCCTGACGGCGGCCCGGATGACCGGGCTGGAGGAGCAGTTGAGCCCGAACCGCCGCAACTGGCTGGCCTCCCGGCTGTTCGAGGCGGAGCAGCGGGACGACTCGCCCTGGACGTCGGACCCGGCCGTCCTGCCGACCGCCTGGGAGCCGCCGGCCGACTACTCGCGCCCGCCCGTCCGGGTCGCGCTGGTGATCCCGGTCGGCCCGGACACCGCGCAGTGGGTGGTGGACGTCTGGGCGGCCCGCCGCGAGGTGGGCGCGCCACCGCCGGAGCGCTGGTGGCAGGGCCGGCTGGGCATGCGGCCGTGGAACGCGTACGCGGCGCAGATCCTCCAGTTCCAGGCGCAGTCGGCGCAGTGGCGCGACACCCGCACGGATGCCGCGGCCGAACGCGCGACCGACCAGATGCTCAAGGAGGTGGAGGCCGAGATCGGCCAGCTCGTCGACCGGGCCGGGCGCGCCCGGTCGGGGATCGCCCTGGAGATGCGCCGGTCCCTGGAGCGGGCCAGGTCACGCATCCGCGACCAGCTGGCGGACGACCGGGCCGCCGCGGGGCTGCCGCTGCCCCCGCTCACCGAACGCGGCTTCGGCGAGCTGCCGCCGGCCGGCTACCTGGCCGTCCGCAGCGACCCGGACCTGCTGCAGCGCGAGGTGCGACGGCTGCTCGGCGACCGGCTGGGCCTGTCCTTCTGCTACGCCACCCGGGCCGACATCGCCGAGGCCGTGCAGCAGGCGCAGCACCGCGACCGGATCCCGCTCGACTCCGGGGCGGAGGTGGACGTGCTGGTCCCGGTGGGCGGCGCGGTGCAGGACGTTGCCTGGACGGGAGGGTGGGTGGCGTTCGTGCGCAGCCGCCGGCGCTACTGCCCGTCGCAGGGGTCGGACCGGGAGGGTCCGGGGCCGACCGCAGCCGGGCAGCACGGGGAGCCGGTCGCCACCCCGGACGGCCCGCCGCCCGCCGGGAGGGATGAGGAGACCGGACCGGCTCCGGACGGCCCGCCGCCCGCCGGGCCGGGCGACGACCGGTGAGACCGGTGGACGAGGCGGAGCTCCCGTCCGCCGCCGTGTGCGTGCTGCGGGTGGAGCCGCAGGCGCCGGGCCGGCTGCTGATCACCGTCACGGCGAGTACCGACCTCCGCTCCTCCTCGGCCGAGTCCCGCTGCCGGACGACGGATGCGGAAACGGTTCTGGCCCTGGTGGCGGCCTTCCTGAGGGGCTGTCGCGTCGGAAGGGGACAGAGCTGACCAGGTGTACGGAGAGAAAGGACGGGTAGGCACGATCTGGTTGCGCACCGTGACGGTCCAGTGACGAGGTGCGCATAGCCTCTTGGCCGGGCTTTCACGGGGAGGACCGCCATGCACGCGCCGTTTCTGGAATCGCCGATCCTGATCCCTGCGCAGGGGAGCGCGCCGACGCTGCACCTGTTCGGCCATCCGCGGGTGGTGCACGCGGGCCGCCGGCTGGAGGTGCCGGAGGGCAGCAAGCGGCTGCTGGCCTTCGTCGCGCTCAACGGCGGGTGGGTGGAGCGCCGCCACGCCGCGGGCACCCTCTGGCCGGAGGGCGGCGACCTGCGCGCGGCCGGCAACCTGCGCTCGGCGCTGTGGCGGCTCAAGGCGGCCGGCATCGACGTGCTCGACTCCGACAAGTGCTCGCTCTCGGTGCGCGAGCACACCGTCGTCGACCTGTACGTCCTGTGCGACTGGGCCGGGCGTCTGATCGCCGGCACCGCGACCACCGCCGACCTGTGCACCTTCCGGTGGCGCGCCGACGCGCTGGACCTGCTGCCCGGCTGGTACGACGACTGGGTGCTGATCGAGCGCGAGCGGATCCGGCAGCGGCTGCTGCACGGACTGGAGGCGCTCAGCCGCCACCTGGTGCGGGCGGGCCGCTGCGCCGAGGCGGTCGAATCGGCGATGGTCGCGGTCGGCGTCGAACCGCTGCGGGAGAGCGCCCAACGGGTCCTGATCGAGGCCCACCTGGCGGAGGGGAACCTCGTCGAGGCGCTGCGCAGCTACGACGCCTACCGCGGGCTGACCAGCCGGGAGCTCGGCGTGGAGCCCGGCCGGGAGCTCGCCCGGCTGCTGCACGCGCACTGCGACCCGGGCCGCCGCCCGGCCCCGCGCACGCCCGACCGGCTCCCGGCCGGCGGCTGAGCGGGCCCGGCCCGCCGCCACCGGCCCGGACGGCCCGGACGGACCGGGCGGCCTCAGAGGCGGTCGGCGTCCACGACGGCCCGCACGAAGTCGGCCGGTGCCTCCTGCGGCAGGTTGTGGCCGACGTCGGGGAGCGTGCGGTGGAGGTAGGGGCCGGTGAAGAACTGGCGGTAGGAGGAGCCGTCGCCGGGCGCGGTGAACGGGTCGCGCCCGGGGTCGAGGGTGACGGTCGGAACACCGATCCGGGGCCGCGCGGCGAGTCGCTCCTCCAGACGGTCGTAGCGGCGCTCGCCCTCGGCGAGGCTCAGCCGCCAGCGGTAGTTGTGGACGACGATCGCCGGGTAGTCCGGGTTGTCGAAGGCGGCGGCGGTGCGCTCGAAGACGGCGTCGTCGAACTGCCAGGTCGGGGAGACGGTGTCCCAGACGAAGCGGCACAGCTCGTGCCGCTTGGTGCGGTCCGCCATGGCGCGGCGGCCGCGCTCGGTGGCGAAGTAGAACTGGTACCACCAGGTGTGCTCGGCGGCGGCCGTCAGCGGCTCCTGCTGCATCGCGCGGTCGGTGATGATGTACCCGCTGACCGCGACCAGCGCCTTGACCCGCTCGGGCCACAGCGCCGCGATGATGGCGGCGGTGCGCGAGCCCCAGTCGAACCCGGCCAGGAGGGCCCGTTCGATGCCCAGGGCGTCCATCAGGGCGAGGACGTCGACCGCGATCGCCGCCTGCTGGCCGTTGCGCGGCGTCCGGTCGGAGAGGAACCGGGTGCTCCCGTGCCCGCGCAGGTACGGGACGATGACCCGGTAGCCGCGCACGGCGAGCTGCGGCGCGACGTCGACGTAGCTGTGGATGTCGTACGGCCAACCGTGCAGGAGGAGGACCACCGGTCCGTCGGCCGGCCCGTCCTCGGCGTAGCCGACGTCCAGCACCCCGGCGCGGACCTGCCGCAGGGCGGCGAAGGACGTGGTGCCACCGGCTGGGCCGCCTCGGGCGTCAGCGGCCGCGCGGGTGTCCGCGGCGGCCGGTCGGCCGGCCAGCGACAGGGCGGTGGCGCCCGCCCCCAGTCCGACGGCCCGGTTGAAGGTGCGCCTGTCGATCATCTCTGTTCCTCCGTCGTACGGTCGGGCCGCCCGGTGCGCGGCGCCGAGCTGGGTTCGCCGCGGCCTGCCGGGGCGACGCTGTCGGCACCACCGACTGTCGACCACGGCGCCGGGCGGCCGCATCCGTCAGTTGACGCTGTCCGATGACCCAATTCCCGCCGCCGCGCCGCGCGCTGGGGCCGCGAACCAGGTCAACCCGGCGCCCCGGTTAGAATGGACCGGCCAGTCCAGTCCTCCGGGGGAGCGCAACGATGCCGGGTCCGCAGACCGCCAGACTGACCGCCAAGGGGGAGGCCACCCGCCGTCGCATCGTCGAGGGCGCCGCCGAGGTCCTGCGCGAGCAGGGGGTGGCCGTCACCACCCTGGACGACGTCCGGAGCCGGACCGGGACGAGCAAGAGCCAGCTCTTCCACTACTTCCCCGACGGCAAGGAGGCGCTGCTGCTCGCCGTCGCCCGCTACGAGGCGGACCGGGTGATCGACGACCAGATGCCCCACCTGGCCCGCCTGGACTCCTGGGAGGCCTGGCACCGGTGGCGGGACGCCGTGGTGGAACGCTACGAGGCGCAGGGCGACCACTGCCCGATGAGCGCCCTGTTCCTGCACATCGGCCGTCAGCACCCGGGCACCCGGGCCGTCGTCGTCGAGCTGCTGAGGCGGTGGCAGGAGGACCTGGGCGCCGGCATCAGGGCGCTGCAGGCGAACGGGCTGCTGCCGCCCTCCCTGGACGTCGACCAGGCGGCCGCCGCGATGCTCGCCGCCGTCCAGGGCGGGGTGTCGATCATGCTGTCGACCGGCAGCTCCCTGCACCTCCGGGCGGCGCTGGACTGGGGGATCCTGCAGCTGCGCGCCGCCGGCGGGGCCGCTGTGGCGTAAGCCCCGTCACGGCAGGAGGAGCAGCTTGCCCGTCGTGCGGCGCGACTCCAGGTCGGCGTGCGCCCGGGCCGCGTCGGCCAGCGGGTAGCGGCCGCCGATGCGCGGGGTGAGCAGCCCGTCGGCCACCAGGCGGAACACCTCGTCGGTGCGGCGGAGCAGGGCCTGGCGGTCGGGGATGTGGTCGAGGACGTTCGGGTACGTCAGCAGGATGCTGTTCGGGAGGTCCATCGGGGTGAGCGACGGGATGCCCATGAAGGGCCCGTAGTAGGCGTGCACCCCGTGCGGGCGCAACGACAGCTGGGAGGACCGGAAGGTCGGGGCGCCGCCGCCGTCGTAGACCACGTCGGCGCCCGTGCCGCCGGTGAGTTCGCGCACCGCCGCCTCGAAGCCCCCGCCGCTGGAGACCAGCACGTGGTCCGCGCCGGCCTCCCGTGCGGCGGCGGCCTTCTCCTCCCGCGAGACCAGCCCGATCACCGAGCCCCCTCGCGCCTTGATCATCTGGGTGAGCAGCTGGCCGACGCCGCCGGCCGCCGCGTGGACGACGGCGACGTCGCCCGGCGCGACCGGGTGGGATTCGGTGGTGAAGTGGTTGGCCGTCAGGCCCTGCAGCAGTACGGCTGCCGCCGTCTCGTCGGCGATCCCGTCCGGGATCCGGACCAGCGACTCGGCGGGCACGGCGAGCAGTTCGGCGTAGCTGCCCCGGTGGTAGGGCCAGGCGACCCGGTCGCCGACCGTCAGACCGTGCACGCCTTCGCCGAGCGCGGCGACCCGGCCGGCTCCCTCCGCGCCCAGCGCGGTGGGCAGCGGCCAGCTCGACAGGGGCGTGGTCCGGACGCCGACGTCCATGAAGTTCACCCCGGCCGCCGTCAGCCGGACCAGGACCTCGCCCGGGCCCGGGACGGGGTCGGGCAGCTCGGTCCACCGCATGACCTCGGGGCCGCCGTGGGTGGTGATCAGTACCGCGTGCATGGGGAGCCTGCTCTCTCGTCATCGGTCGCCCGGTCCGCACCGGGCCTCGACGGAGAAGGTAGGAGCCGAAAAATGGACCCTCAAGTCCAGAATCCGGGCCCTGCGCTCGGACCTGCGCTCCGTCAGGGGTGCGGCAGCGCGAGCACTCAGCCGGACCGCGGTCTGAGCAGGCCGTCGACGAGGACGTCCACCAGGCCGCGGGGGATGGACGCGCCGGTGAGGGCGCGGTAGGTGATCGGGCCGAGCAGGGCGTCGAGGATCGCGTCGGGGGCCAGGGCGGGGGCGATCTCGCCGGCCTCGACGGCGCGGGTGAGCAGCTCGCGCTCCTGACGGCGGCGCGGGCCGAGGTGGCGCTCGTGCAGGAGTGCGGCGGTGGCCGGGTCGTGCTGCGCCTCGGCGAGGAGTGCGAGCAGGACCTTCCCGGCCGGGTCGCGGGTGAGGAACCGCGCGTAGCCGCGCAGGTAGCGCCGGACGGCCTCCGCGGTGGGCTTGCCGGCCGGGACGGGCAGCTGCTTCCCGATGTCCTCGACGAGGGTGTCGAGCAGGATCTCGACCTTGGACGGCCACCAGCGGTAGATCGTCTGCTTGGAGACGCCGGCGCGCCGGGCGATCGCCTCGACGGTGAGGGCGCCGAAGCCGTGCTCGACGAGCAGGTCGTCGGCGGCGTGCAGGACGGCGAGGCGGGCGGCCTCGTCGCGGCGGCTGCCGGAGTGCGCCCGGGGGGCCGGGGGCTGGGAGCTGCGCGGCCCCGGGGGCCGGGAGGGGGTGGCGGGCATGCGGAACACGGTACCGGCTTCGGGAATCATGACCTAGTGTGGACGCGACGTCTCGTCTGGACGTGGCGTTGCGACAAATCCGAAGTCCCTTGCACTGAAGGAGAAGACGTGTCACTCACCACCTCGTCACCCACCCCCCGCCGACGGGCCCTGGTCATCGGTGCCTCGCGCGGCCTGGGGCTCGTCCTGGCGGAGGAGCTCGCCCGCCGCGGCTGGGAGGTGGTCGCCACGGCGCGCCGGAACGCGGACGCACTCCTCGCTCTGGCCGAGGCCTCTGACGGGCGGCTGACGGTCGAGTCGCTGGAGATGACCAGCCCGGAGGAGCTGGCCGCCCTGCGCGAGCGGCTGAGCGGCCGCGCACTCGACCTGCTCTTCGTCAACGCCGCGATCGACCGCGGCGACCTGCCGATCACCGAGGTCGGCACCGAGATGTTCACCGAGGTGATGATCACCAACGCGCTGAGCCCGCTGCGCGCCGTGGAGGCCCTGCGCGACCTCGTCCCGCCCGGCGGGACGGTCGCCGTGATGTCCTCCGACCAGGGCAGCGTCTCGCGCAACACCGAGGAGGGCTACGAGCTCTACAAGGCCAGCAAGGCCGCGCTCAACCAGCTGATGCGCAGCCACGCCACCCGCTGCGCCGACGACGGACGGACCAAGCTGCTCATCGACCCGGGCCACAACCGGACCGAACTCGGCGGGCCCGACGCGCTGCTCGCCCCCGAGGAGAGCATCCCGGCCGTGGTCGACGTGCTGGAGGCCCAAGCGGGCGCGCCGGGCCTGCAGTTCCTCGACCTGCACGGGGAGACCGTCCCCTGGTAGCCGTGGGGGTCCTGGTAGCCGTGGGGGCCGGGCTGGTCCGTTCGGGTCGATTCCGCTGCCCGTTCGGGCCGCGCCGGAGGGGAGTTGACGGCCGGGGGATCGAAACGGCACCCGGGGGCGGCGCGGCTCGGTAGTGTGCCAGGGGTGGAACGAGGGCAGCCCGTCGTCACCGGCATCGCGATCGCGTTCATCGGATACACCAGCACCTTCGCGGCGGTCCTCACGGGCCTGCGCGCCGTGGGGGCGAGTCCGGCCCAGGCGGCCTCGGGGCTGGTGGCGCTCTGCGCCGCGCTCGGGGTGGCCAGCCTCTGGCTGAGCAGACGCTGCCGCATGCCGATCACCGCCGCCTGGTCCACGCCGGGTGCCGCCGTGCTGGCGAGCGCCGGGCACGTGGCCGGCGGGTGGCCGGCGGCGGTGGGCGGGTTCCTGGTCGCGGGCGCCCTGGTGGCCGTCACCGGCCTCTGGCCGCGGCTCGGCGCCAAGGTGGCGGCGATCCCGGCGTCGATCGCCCAGGCGATGCTCGCCGGCGTCCTGCTCGAACTCTGCCTCGTCCCGGTCAAGGCGCTCGGCTCGCACCCCTGGGAGGTCGCCCCGATCCTGCTGACCTGGCTGGTCGCGGTGGTGACCGCGCCGCGGTGGGCCGTCCCGGCGGCCTTCGGCGCCACGGTGCTGGTCGTCGGGGTCCTGGCCGTCCGCGGCCAGGGTCTGCACGGGCCCTGGCTCCCGCAGCTGGCCCTGACCGGGCCCCGGCTGAGCTGGGCCGCGGTGGCCAGCATCGCCCTGCCGCTCTACGTGGTGACGATGGCCGCGCAGAACGTGCCGGGCATCGCGATCATGAGCTCCTTCGGGTACCGCGTCCCGTGGCGCCCGGCGATGGTGGTCACCGGTCTGGGCAGCATGCTGGCCGCGCCGTTCGGCGGGCACGCCGTCAACCTCGCGGCGATCAGCGCCGCGCTGCCCGCCTCGCCGGAGGCGCACCCGGACCCGGCCCGCCGGTGGCTCTCCTCCCAGGCCTTCGGCATCACCTACCTGGGCATCGCCGCGGGGACCACGGCGCTCATCAGCTTCCTCGCCGTCGCCCCGGCGGAGGTGGTCGGCACGGTGGCCGGGCTCGCCCTGCTGGGGACGCTCGGCCACGCGCTGTCGGCCGCGCTCGGCGGGGGAGGGGAGTCGGCCACGGGCGTCCCGGTGGCGGAGCGGACGGCGGCGACGGTCACCTTCGTGGTCGCCGCCTCGGGCACCACGCTGGCGGGCGTCAGCTCGGCCTTCTGGGCGCTGCTCGCAGGCCTGGTGGTGCGGGTGGCCTTCTCGGCGCAGACCCGGCGCTCCGACCCGGGCCCGGCCGCCGCCACGGCCCCGGAGGCCGGGCCGGGCCGGGCGGCGCGCGAGCCGGTCGCCGAGGAGGAGTCGGCCTGAGCACGGCCGAGGAGAAGTCGGCCTGAGCGCCGCCGGGGATGGCCCGGCCCGAGCGCGGCGCGGCCCGGTCACCGACCCGGGCCGCGCCGGCCGTCAGGACCGGGCGCGGACACCCGGCGGAAGGTTCGGCGCCTCCTGCGACAGCGTCACCCAGACCTCGCCGTCGACGACCTCGGCGGCGTGGACCCGGACGGGGGCCTTCGCGGGCGGAGCGTCCACCGCCCCGGTGCGCAGGTCGAACCGGGACATGTGCAGCGGGCACTCCACGACGCAGTCGTCGACCCACCCGTCCGACAGCGCCGCGGTCTGGTGGGTGCAGGAGTCGTCGACGACGTGCACCGCGCCGTCCCGGCCGAGGAAGACCGCGATCGGCGGCGACACCGAGGCGACCCGGTAGCCCTTGTCCTCGGACAGGTCCGACACCGCGCAGACCCTGATCGGATCGATCGGCCCGTTGGTCATGCTCGTCCTCCCCGCTCAGAGTTCGATCGTGTGGTTCTGGTACCGGACCTTGTCCCGGAGCGTCTTCTCCACCAGGGGGTTGTCCGGGACGACGGTCAGCGCCTCCGTGCCGGCGACGGTGATGCCGCAGGCCCGCAGCCCGCCGGCCTTCTCCGGGTTGTTGGACATCAGCGTCACCGAGCCGACGCCGAAGAACTTCAGGATCTCGGCCGCCCCGTCGAAGGACCGGGCGTCCCGCGGGAAGCCGAGCCGCGCGTACGCCTCGGTCTGGGCGACCCCCTCGGCCTTGAGCGAGGCGGTGAGCAGTTCGGCCATCCGGCCGTTGCCCTTGCCGTCCTGGTCCAGCCACACGATGATCCCGGCGCCGGCGCGCCGGACCTTCTCCTGCGCCATCGCCATCTGCTCCCGGCAGTCGCACTCGACGCCGTTGAAGACGTGGGCGGACGTGCAGTGCGAGTGCACCCGGCAGAGCACGCCCTGCCCACCCGCGATGTCGCCCATGACGATGGCGATCGACTCGTTGCGGCCGTCGTAGAAGAGGTACTCGGTGAAGTCGCCGTACCGGGTGTGTATCGGGCCCTGGGCCAGGAGGACTACCACGTCGATCCAATCCGTTGGGAGAGGGAGGATTCTCTGATCCACCGACCGGCTCGGCTCAGGCCGGGCCGCGCAGGTCGGCGCGGTGCGAACGCGCCAGGATCGGCGCGTGGGGCCCGGCCGCGGCGGTGAACCCCGCCGTCACCAGGGAGTACTGCTCGGCCACCCGCCGCCAGGCCTCGGGCGCCGGCCCGTCGAGCCGGTGGTCCGTGGAGTCCAGCCGCAGGCGGGTCACCGGCCGCAGGCCGAGCGCCGTGGAGGTGGTGAAGACGTGCAGCTGCTCGCCGCGGGCCAGGGCGGCGGACAACTCCGAGACGTGGACGTGGCGTTCGACCACCTGCTCGCCCATGCCGGCCAGCAGGTCGAGCACCGTCCGGCGGGTGACTCCGGGCAGGATCGAGCCCAGGGGCGGGGTGACCAGCCGGCCGTTCAGCTGGAGGAACACGTTCGTCGTGGTGCACTCCTGGAGGTGGCCGTCGCCGTCCAGCCAGAGCACCGTGTCACAGCCCGCGGCCACCGCCCGGCGCATCGCCAGTGCCGAACTCGTGTAGTTCCCGGCGGTCTTGACGCTCGCGAAGGCCGGGAGCGTGCGTGGCGCGCCGCCCTCGACGAGGACGGCCAGGCCCTCGGCGGCCGGGTCGAAGCGCTTCACCAGGACGGCGAACACCGACGTCCGGCTCCGCAGGGGCATGAGGTCGCCGCCTGCGGCGAACACCACCGGTCTCAGGTAGAGCCGGGGCTCCCCGCCGTCCCAGTTGGCGCGCACCGCCCGCTCGACGGCCGCGATGAACACCTCGTAGGACGGACAGGGCAGTGCGAGCGCCGCGCAGGAGGCCCGCAGCCGCTCGTGGTGGTCGCGCGAGCGGAAGACCAGGAACTCCGGGGCGGCGACGAACGCGCGCATCCCCTCGAACACCGAGAAGCCGAACTGGATGCCGTCCGCGCTGAACTCGGCCAGCCCGCCCACGTCGTTGGCGGTCAGCACCGGCGGCCCGTACCCGGCGCCGCCGCCCAGGGCGTCCCCGCCACCCTGCTCCTCGCACCGCGACACCGCCACCGAGGGCAGCCAGCCCTCCCCGGCGCCCCGCGCGGGGCGGAGTTCCGCGTCCCGTGGCGCCACGGTCAGGCCGGGAGGACGGGGCAGGAGCCGGCGGTGTCGTAGCCGTGCGCCGCGGCCGGGCCGATGGCGATCAGCAGCTGCGAGTGCGAGAGGTTGTTGAAGTGGATGTCCTTGTCCGCGAGGTTGGTGATCCGGGCCTCGGGGTGCTCGGTGACGAACCGGCTGACGAAGTTCTTCGCCATCACCATGCCGAGGTTGCGCCCGGGGCAGCTGCGCCGACCCTTGCCGAAGGGCAGCACGTACGGCTCGGAGCCCTTGGCCTCGGGCAGGAAGCGCTCGGGCAGGAAGGCGTCGCCGTAACGGGCGTGCAGCGCGTGGATGTTGGGCATCACCCGGGTGCCCTTGCGCAGCAGGTAGCGGCGCCCCTCGACGTCCACGTCGAAGTCCTCGACGATCTTGTTGTTGATGACCGATCCGGGCGGGCTGAGCCGGAGCGACTCGCTGACGCAGGCCTCGACCAGCTCGTCCTTGCGGTCGCCGGTGCTGCCCGCGATCGCCTCGCACCAGGTGGCGTTCTCCGGCTGGAGGACGTACCAGAGGGTGGCGAGGATGGTGTTCTGGACGGTGTCCAGGCCGGCGATGGAGGCCGTCAGGAGGTCGTCCCGGGTGATCTCCAGCGGGATGTCGAGCTTCCCGTTGCCGGTGGCGACCTGCTCCCACACCG
The DNA here is from genome assembly GCF_040681575.1 of Kitasatospora sp. NPDC051702. NCBI lineage: Bacteria > Bacillati > Actinomycetota > Actinomycetes > Kitasatosporales > Streptomycetaceae > Kitasatospora > Kitasatospora sp. NPDC051702. The sequence continues at coordinate 118,793 of NZ_JBFAZB010000007.1, read as the reverse complement.
TCCCGGGCCCGGGGACGCCCTGCAGCAGCTCCGCCAGGTGGTCCTGCAGCGCCCTGATGTTGTACTGCAGGCGCCGGGCCTCCCGGGTGACCGGCCAGGTCGCCATCGGGAAGTGGACCCGGTTCCAGAAGCGGTTGGAGTAGAACCGCAGGCCGGTGAAGGTCTCGTTCAGGGAGAGCATGAAGGGCACCTGCGACACGTTTCCGCGGCCGTCCTTGTAGGACACCGTGAGCCGCATCGCGTCCTGTCCCCAGACGAACTCGCCCATGACCTCACGGGTGTAGTCGCCCGCGATGGTCTTCATGTCGAGCGGGGCCCGGGCGTCGAACGCCGCGCACGTCCCGGCGGCCCGCCGGGCCGAGAGTTCGTCGATCCGCTCCTGGTCGAAGCCCTTTCCGAGGTTGCGTTTGCGGTCGCCGAAGTGTTCGGTGGTGATCTTCTGGAACGTCATCGCCGAGGGGGACAACTGCCCGAAGGAATACAGGGCGGGCGTGTCCCGGTCGATGTACTTTCCGGTGACCGCCGGGGAGGTGAGGATCTCCGTCGCCTGCCGGTTCACCGCGTAGAGCTGGATGTCGAAACCGCGAATGCTTCCCACGAAATCCGTGGCCGGATGGTCCAGGTAGAGATAGTCCCGGGTCTTGTTCCGGCCGATCAGCCCGGATACGTCGGTCTCGGACCCGATGAGCGGGTAGGTCCGGCTGAACGCGACGCCCTGCTTCTCGTAGTACCGGCGCTCGCGCACCGTGCGTGCCGCCTTCGCGGTGAAGGCCAGCGAGGCGGCGCCGGCGGCCGCCACCGGGACGTACCGTAATAACCTCATGATCCACTCCTCGACGCTCAGGGGCGGGCCCCGGCGAACGGGCGCGCCTCGTCATTGGCTCAGGCGCTCCCGGGACGTCAGGGAGCGTTTTCCTCGAACTCGGAGCCGGAGATCCGGTCACCCCCGACCGGGCCGCACCGGGCCGCCGCACGTGCGGGCCCGTCCGATCCCCCCGTTGATCGTTCCGCGTGCGAAACCCCGTACCGTGCCGATCGTGCCGGCACGGCCGACAGGAGATGACCCGGTCAATATATGAGGCGCGAATCGGTTCGCGCAACGACGCCGTGGTGATCTCGGGAATGGCCGAATTCCCCGGTCAGTCCGACCGGTTGTCGGACGGCCCCGAATCCGCGAACCGCTTTTCCAATTCGTCCCGTGCGGCACTCAACCGTTCACAGACCCCACGGTCGATCCGGCCGTGCCAGACCCCGCCGGATTTGATGGAACTGCCGACGATGGCGCCGTCGGCGTTCGGAACGACGTCCGCCAGGTTCTCGACCCGTACGCCGGAGCCCGCCACCAGGGGCAGGTCGGTGGCCGCGCGGACCGTCTCCAGGTGGTCCGTCAGGGGCGCGTCGCCGAGCCTGGTCCCGGTGACGATCAGGGCGTCCGCGTCGAACCAGGCCGCGTCCCGGGCCTGGTCGGTCAGCGAGCGGTCCGCGGTGATCGCGTGCGAGCCGAGCTTGACCTGGACGTCGGCCCAGACCGTCACGTGCTCGGCGCCGATCGCCCTCCGGTAGCGCGTCATCAGCCCGGCCCGCCCCTCGACGAGGCCCTCGTTGGCCACGTAGGCGTTGGCCCACTGGTTGGAGCGCACGAACCGGGCGCCGGTGGCGGCGGCCACCGCGAGCGAGCGGTCGACGGCGTTGGCCAGGCAGTTGACCCCCAGCGGCACGCCCACGGCGCGCGCCACCTCGGCCGTGGCGACGGCCATCGCCGCCGGCGTCTCGGGGCCGATGTCGTCGGGCTTGAGGAACGGGATGTCCCAGCCGTTCTCGACGATCAGCCCGTCGAACCCCGCGTCGACGAGCAGCCGGGCCTCCTCCGTGGCCCGCCGGACCACCTCGGCCATCCCGCGCTCCGGGACGAACCGGGGCGAGCCGGGGAGCGGCAACAGGTGGATCATGCCGATGAGGGCGAACCGCCGCCCGAAGAGCCGCTCCAGATCCCCGCGCCCCGGGGCGTCGCCGGGGCGGTCGGTCGTTTCCCTGCCGAAGGCTGCCATGGACTCCACCGAGGTCCCGAGGAGGCGCCCGGAGCCACTGCCGGCGATGGCACGGACGTCTCGCACCGTGTGATTGGCCAAGTGAGCTGGGGAAGGCGGTCCCCAGCCTACCCAGTGCGGGGCCGCCGCCGCCGGACAACGGCGGAACCGGGACGGGGTCGGCGCCCGGAACCCTTCGCCGCAAAGTGCATAAAAGATTCATATAAAATAGCTATGCTTCGAGCATGAGTCACCAAGACCCCGCGCCCGACGCCCCCGCCGCCATCGGGTCGGCCCTCTACGGCCTGGCCACCAGGGCCGTGAGGCGCCTTCCCCGCGACATGAGCCTCACCTCCGCCGCCACCCTGGCCACCCTGGACAAGACCGGCCCGCGGCGGATCACCGATCTGGCCGCGGCCGAGGGCGTCACCCAGCCCGCGATGACCGTCCTGGTCCGCGGCATGGAGGAATCCGGCCTGGTCGAGCGGACGGGCGATCCGTCCGACAGGCGGGTCACGCTGGTGTGCCTGACCGAGGCCGGCGCGTCCTACGTCCGGACGCGGCGCCAGGCGGGCGTCGACGCGTACGCGCGGTTGGTCGAAGGGCTCACCGATGACGAGGTCGAGGCCCTGGCGGCAGCCCTTCCGGCGCTGCTGCACCTGGCGGAGCTCGAGAGTCACGCCGGAGCGGAGCCGGAGCAGTCTCCCCGGCCCAAGCGCAGGACCAGCCGATGAGCACCGCGCCGATACGTTCCGGGACACGGGCGCTGGTGCCCGCCCTGATGTTCGTCGCCCTGGTCGTGGCGGCGGTCGGCAGCCTCGGGACACCGCTCGTCACGAGCGTGGCGACCACGTTCCACGTCTCCCTCGACAGTGCCCAGTGGACGCTGACCATCGCGCTGCTCAGCGGTGCCGTCGCCACACCCGTCCTCGGCCGGCTCGGAGCCGGCCCGCACCGGCGGGCCACGATCCTCGCCACGCTGGCGATCGTCGTCGTGGGCAGTGCGCTCACCGTGCTGCCGCTCCCGTTCGCGTGGCTGCTCGTCGGCCGGGCGGCCCAAGGCGTCGGACTCGGTCTCACCGCGCTGTTGATGGGCGTGGCCCGCGACCACCTTCCCGAGGAGCGCAGCGCGGCCACGATCGCCCTGATCTCCGTGGTCTCCATCATCGGAGCCGGCGTCGGCTACCCGCTCGCCGCACTGCTCGCCGAGTTCGGTGGGCTGCGAACCGCCTACGGCCTCGGCCTACTCGTCACCGCCCTCGCTCTCCTGACCGCCTGGCGCTCCGTGCCCGCGGCTCCCGCAGGCCGCTCCGCCCGAGTGAACGTGGCCGGCGCGATCGTCCTGGCGGGCGCGCTGTTCCTCGCCCTGTTCCTGGCCGGCGAGCGGAGCCTGTGGAGCCGTCACCTCGCCGTGGCGGTGACCCTCGCCGTCGTCGCCGTGCTCCTGCTCGGCCTGTGGACCACCTCAGAGCTGCGCAGCAGGACGCCGCTGGTCGACGTCCGGGCGGTACGGCACCCGGCGGTCGCCGGCGCGAACATCGCGATGTTCGTCGGCGGGAGCGGCATGTACCTGCTGCTCACGCTCATCACCCGCTACGCGCAGACGCCGCCCGGCGCCGGCTACGGCTTCGGGCTGACCACCTTCGCCGCGGGGCTGGTCCTCGTCCCGTTCTCCGTGCTGGGGTTCGTCGCCGGCAGGCTCACGCCGAGGGTCCGCGAACGGATCGACGGCCCGCTGCTGCTGGCCGGCAGCGCCGCCGTCGTCGGCTGCGGGTTCGTCGTGTTCGCCACGGCCCGGTCCGGCCTGGCCGAACTGCTGGTGGCCATGGGCGTGCTGGGCCTCGGCGTCGGCAGCTTCTCGGCCGCCATGCCCGGTGTCATCCTGGCCGTCACACCCACGAGCGAGACGTCGAGCGCCATGAGCTTCAACTACGTCGTCCGCAGCGTCGGCTACTCCCTGGGCAGCGCCATCGGCGGCCTGGTGCTGGCGGCCGGCACCGCCACCGGCCGCCTCCTCCCGGACGACGACGCCTACACCACCGCGGCGTTGGTCGGCATCGCCGCGATGGCGATCACGGCGATGACCGGCCTCGCTCTCGCCCGCCGCCGCACACCCGGGACCGGTCCGACCACGGCCCCGGACGGAGTGCCGGTCGGTGCGCCGGGCCGGGGCCGGTCGAGTCGGACCGGGAGCTGAGGACGCCGGCATGCGGTTCCGGGGACCGTGGCCACCGAGCCCCGGCAGGCGCTCAGGTCGGCCTTCGACGGTTCCCCGGTGACCGCGACCGGCTCAGGCCTCGACGGCCTCGTCCACCGCGTCGGCGCCGTCCGCCTCGTCGACCTCCACGCCGTAGGCCATCACGGCCTGGCGCAGACCGCCCGGGTACCCGGCGAGGGCCGGGGTGAAGTCCCAGTCGCCCGCCTCGTCGCGGTCGAACCGGCCCAGGCGCATCGCGGTGTTGGTCTCCGCACCGTCGGCCAGGTGCACCACCGACGCGGGCTGGTCGGCGCCCGCCTCCAGGATCAGCGCCGGCCCGCCGAAGCCCGCCATGGTGGCCCCGGGGTGGTTCTCGGTGTCGGCCGCGGCGACGATGACCAACCGGTCGGCCTCGGCGGGCAGCGCGTCGAAGTCGACCATCAGACAGGCGTTGGCGTCGCCGTAACCGGTCACCAGACGCACCGAACCGTCCGGCGTCGACCCGTTGTTGTAGAACACCAGGTGCTCGTCCGAGAGCGCGGCGTTCCCCCGGCAGACCAGCGCCGCGATGTCGTACTCCTCCTCGCCGGTCCAGTGCAGCAGCAGCCGCGCCGGCTCGGCGGCGACCTCGATCGCCGGCAGGCCGTCCGCCTCCCCGGCGCCGTCCGCGGCGACAGCGCCGGCACCGTCCTGGGCGGCGGCGAACACCTCGTGGAAACCGTGGTGCTTGAGCAGACCGACCAGCTCGGCGCCGTTGATCAGGGTGACCGGCTTGCCCGCCACGAACTGGTGCGAACTCGGCCCGAACCTGCTGGTGGTGACGAGTACGGCCTTGGTGGCCGCCCCGTCGTGCTGCAGCGTCCCGTAGAGGTCCCGGACGGCCGTCGGGGCGACGGTGTCCCGGTACCGCTTCACCTGCACGATCACGTTCCCGCCCCGGAACGGGTCGGTGTCGAGCCCGCGCACGTCCACCCCGCCGTCCCGCGAGCGGGCCGTCAGCTCGACCTTCATGCCCATGGCCTCCATCAGCCGGGCGATCAGCCGCTCGAACTCGACCGGGTCCATCGCCAGCAGCAGCTGGAGCTCGCGCACCCGCCGCGCCATCCGGCCGCGGTCGGCGTTGGTGTCGTCGCGCAGGTGGCGGAAGAGCATCCGCTGCGCGCGGCGCTCGTCGGTGTCGGGGGTGCTGAGGCGGTGGAGCTTACGGCTCCGGGACATGTGGTGCTCCCTTGGCGGTGACGACTGCGGCAGGCGTCACCGTAGGGGATCGGATGACACCGCGTCAGCGCCGTCGCACAAACGAGACCTTTCCGGAGGGATCGGATACCGAGCACCGCCCGCCCGAGGCGGCCTGCGCCCGGCGCGCAGCCGCTTCGTGATCGGCCCCCGGACCGCCGACGACGTGGGGCTTCGACCGTGGCCCGGGTCCGCGGGAGGCGGGGCGGAGTGCGAGGATCACCGTATGCCCGATACCCCCGTCGACGGTGACCCCGGCCGTGATCGTCGTGACCGCGGTGACCGCGATGACCGCGATGACCGTGGTGGCCGTGGTGACCGCCTCCTCGCCGAGCTCGGCGAGCCGTGCCTGGCCGTCGCCGACCGGCAGCGCGGACTGCTGGCGGTGGCCGGCGAACGGGAGGACGGCGAGGCCTGCGCGGTCGGCCTGTTCGACGTCCGGGGGAGCAAGCGCGTGCGGTGGCTGGTGCCCACCGGGTTCCCGGTGCAGGCGATGGCCTTCCACCCGCACCGGCCGCTGCTCGCCGTGGGGACGGGGGACTACGACGGCGGCTACCACTTCGAGGGGGAGCTGCTGCTCGTCCACCTGGAGACGGGTCTGGTGCGGTCGATGATCGAGGGCCACTTCGGCCGGCAGGTGCTCGGGCTGGAGTGGCTGAACGGCCAGGACCTGCGGATCCTGCTGGCGCCGCACCACGACTACCAGGACGCGAGGGCGCACACCGAGGGGCACGTCGCCGTGGTGAACCGGGCGGACTGGACACGGGCCCACGCCGGCTCGCTGACCGGCCGGGACCTGGCCGGCGGCCCCCGGGTGCCCGCCCCGCGGCCGGACGGCCGGGCAGCGGCCCGCCAGGCCGTCGCCCGGCTGACCTAGGGCGTGTCTGTCGGATCACGCCAGGCGGTCGCCGCCGGGGCACGCACCTCGCCGGCTTCTCGTCAGTCGCCGATGCTCCGCATGGACTCCCTCCTCGGCACCGCCGATGCACGCACCCCAACGACGCCCGCTGATCCGACGTGATCCGAAAGACACGCCCTAGGCTTTGTTCGGCCGGGAAACGCCGTTGTCCGCACCCGTCCGCCGGTTGGACGCTGGGCGGGAGCACGAACGACCAGCGCGTACGAGGAGCCGCCGGTGAGCAGTGGATGGGCCGCGGACGTCCTGCTGGGTGTCGTCGTCCTGACGGGCGCGTCCGTGCAGCGGATGACGGGGATGGGGTTCGCGCTGGTCGCGGCGCCCGCCCTGGTGCTGCTGCTCGGCCCGGCACAGGGCGTGGTGCTGGCGAACTGCGCGGCCGGTGCGATCAGCGCGGCCGGGCTGGTGGACAGCTGGCGGGAGGTGCGGGTGGCGGCGATGCTGCCGTTGATCGCCGCGGCCGCCTGCACGGTGCCGGCCGGGGCCTGGGTGGCGGCCCGGCTGCCGGAGCCGGTCCTGCTGGCGGGCATGGGGGTGCTGGTGACGGCGGCCGTGCTGCTGGTGATGGCAGGCGCCCGGGTGCCGTCGCTGCGGGGTGCCGGGGGAGCGGTGGCCGCCGGTGCGGCGAGCGGGTTCATGAACTCCTCGGCGGGGGTCGGCGGCCCGGCCATCTCGCTCTACGCCGTCAACGCGGGCTGGTCGGTGCGGGAGTTCGTGCCGAACGCGCAGTTCTACGGGGTCGTGGTGAACGCCTTCTCCGTCACGGCCAAGGGCCTGCCCCAGCTGACCGCGCCGCTCTGGGTGCTGGTCTCGGCCGCGACGGCGCTCGGCGCGCTGGCCGGCCGGGCGCTGGCCGGCCGGATCCCGGACCGCCGGGCCCGGTCGCTGGTGCTGCTGCTGGCACTGGCCGGCGGCCTCACCGCCCTGGGCAAGGGACTGTGGGGGCTCTGAGGCCCGGGCCTGAGCTGCGGCGGACCGGGTGACCCGTCAGGTCCGGTCCGTCCGGCCCGGCCGGTCAGGCGGTGGCGCGGGAGCGGCGGAGCAGGTAGGTGCCGGAGACGGCGGCGACGACGGCCATGCAGGCGGTGAAGACGAGGCCGGCGTGGGCGAGGCCGAGGGGTTCGGAGAGGAAGCCGACGCCGATGACCGGGATCGAGATGCCGAAGTAGGCGACCACGAAGAGCGCGGAGAGGACGCCGCCGCGGTGCTCGGCGGGGGCGGCCGCGGCGACCTCCCCGACCGCGCCGCGCAGGCCCATGCCCTGGCCGGCGCCGCCCACCAGGGCGCTGAGCAGCAGGGGCGGGAGGGTGGTCCAGGCGAGTGAGGCGGCCAGCAGGGCGAGCCCGGCGATGAGCACCAGGCAGCCGAGGGGGATCGCCCGGGCGGTGCCCAGCCGCGGCACCACGAGCTGGCCGAGGGTGGAGGCGAAGAACCCGGTGAAGACGACGAGCCCGACGACGGCGCGGTTGTCGATGCCCAGGCTCTGCGCGAGGAAGGCCGGGGTGACGGAGGTGAAGACGCCGAGCAGGGAGAAGCCGGCGAAGGCGGCGAGCCCGGCGGGGACGAAGACCCCGCGGACCTCGGGCGGCAGGGTCGGCAGCTTCGGGCGGGCGGTGCGCAGCGGGCGGGCCCCGGCGACGGTCTCGGGCAGCAGCCAGAGGACGGCGAAGGACGCCGTGATCAGCGCCAGGTGGACGACGAACGGCAGGACGAGGGGGTCCGGCGCGTACTCGGCGAGCAGCCCGGAGAGCAGGGTGCCGCAGCCGAGGCCGCCCATGTTGGCGGCGGTGGCGACGAAGCCGGCCCGGGCCCGGCGCCCGGGCGGGGCGAGTTCCAGGACGTACGCGGTGGCGGTGCCGGTGAACAGGCCCGCGGACAGGCCGGACAGCAGACGGCCCAGGACCAGCAGCGGCAGTCCGCCCTCGGCCAGGAAGGCGACGGCGCTGCAGGCGGCGAAGAAGAGCCCGCAGAGCAGGACGGGGCGGCGCCCGACGGCATCGGAGACGGTGCCGACGAGCAGCAGCACGCCGATGACGCCGAGGGCGTAGACGGCGAACACCACCGTGACGGTCTGTTCGGAGAAGCCGATCTCCTCCTGGTAGAGGCCGTACAGCGGGGTGGGCAGGGTGGTGCCCGCCATGCAGACGGCGAAGGCGGCGGCCGCCCCGAGGTAGCCGAGGCGGTCGACGACGGGCCGCGCAGTCTGATGATCGGTCATTCGCCCACGGTAGGTGCCCCTGCCTGCCGTCCCCGTGGCCCACACGGCCCGGCTGGGCCGAACGGGTGCGCCGACGGTACGCGGGTCAGGGGGGCGGGTCGGTTCGCGGGCCGGGCCGGGGGTCAGGGCAGGGTGAGGCAGAACGGGTGCCCGGCCGGGTCCAGGAGGACCCGGACCCGGTCGCCGCCGAGCGGCTGGTGCTCGGGCCTGACCGCGCCCAGCTCCCGCAGCATCGCCTCGGCGGCGTCGAGGTCGTCCACCTCGAAGTCGAGGTGGATCTGCTGCGGCACGTCCTGGCCGGGCCACTGCGGGGTGCGGTAGCCGTCGACCCGCTGGAAGCCGATGAACAACCCGTCCCCGCGGGTGAGCCCGGAGAATTCGGCGTCCGACTTCGGATGCGGGTCGAACCCGGTGGCCTGCCGGTAGAAGGCTGCCAGCGCGACGGGGTCGGCGCAGTCGAGCGTGATCGCGGCGAGCTTCAGCTGCGGCGGGGGCATGGCGGTCTCCCTGGCGGTCGGGGTCGGGGTCGGGGTCGGGGTCGGGGGTCGGGCTCGTGCGCGGGCCTCGCGTGGTGCCGCAGCGCCGCCGCCCCACCGTAGTGATCGGCCCGCCGCCCGCGCGACCGGTTTCCGCGACACGGGGGAGATGCTCGCGCAATACCTGTAGGGGGTATATCGTCCGCGCTGTGACCGCCAGTCGAGGGGGGAACCGACGCGTATGAGCGCCATCCTGCACGCGCTGTCCATCACCGGATCGATGACCTGGGAGATCACCTGGGCGCTGATCCTCGGCTTCCTGCTGTCCGCCGTGGTCCAGGCCGTCGTGCACAAGGCGACCGTCGTCCGGCTCCTCGGCGACGCGCGCCCCCGTACCCTCGCCGTCGCCGCGCTCCTCGGCGCGGCCTCCTCCTCCTGCTCCTACGCCGCGGTGGCGCTCGCCCGGTCGCTGTTCCGCAAGGGCGCCGACTTCACCGCCGCGATGGCCTTCGAGATCGCCTCCACCAACCTGGTCGTCGAACTCGGCGTCATCCTGGCCCTGCTGATGGGCTGGCAGTTCACCGCCGCGGAGTTCGTCGGCGGGCCGATCATGATCGTGGTCCTCGCCCTCCTCTTCCGCGTCCTCCTGCGCGAGCGGATGCTGCGGGAGGCCCGCGAACAGGCGGACCACGGCCGGGCCGGCTCGATGGAGGGGCACGCCGCGATGGACATGTCCGTTCGGGGGAGCGGCTCCTTCGCCCGGCGGCTGCTCTCCCCGCGCGGCTGCACCGCCACCTCGCACGTCTTCGTCATGGAGTGGGCGGCCATCCTCAAGGACCTGGTGATCGGCCTGCTCATCGCCGGCGCCATCGCCGCCTGGGTGCCCGACTCCTTCTGGCAGGCCTTCTTCTTCGTCGACCACCCGCTCGCCGCCAAGCTGTGGGGCCCACTGGTCGGCCCGCTGGTGGCGATCGCGTCCTTCGTCTGCTCGATCGGCAACGTGCCGCTGGCGGTGGTGCTCTGGAAGGGCGGCATCAGCTTCGGCGGGGTGATCGCCTTCATCTTCGCCGACCTGCTGATCCTGCCGATCCTCAACATCTACCGGAAGTACTACGGCCGCCGGACGGCCCTCTTCCTCCTCGGCACCTTCTACGTCGCCATCGTGGTGGCCGGGTACGTGGTGGAGTTCACCTTCGGCGCCCTGGGGCTGGTGCCCGACCAGAGCGACGCGGAGATCCCGATGGAGGGCGTCAGCTGGAACTACACCACCTGGCTCAACATCGCCTTCCTGCTGCTGGCCGCGGCCCTGGTGACCCGTTTCTTCCGCACCGGCGGCGCCGCGATGCTCCGGATGATGGGCGGCGGCCCGGACGACGCCCACGGGGGCGGCCCGGACGAGGCCCACGGGGACGGACCGGACGAGGCCCACGGGGACGCGGACGGTCACGGCCACCGCGGGAGCCCACCGGTCGGCCACTGACCCCGTGGACCGGAGGATCGCGCTTGCCGGGGGAGCGGCTCGGTGGCAGCCTGATTGACCATGATCAACACGCCCACGCAGCCACTGGACGACTTCACCGCGCACCGCCGACTCCTCTTCGCCACCGCCTACCGCCTGCTCGGCAGCGTCGCCGACGCGGAGGACGTGCTGCAGGACGCCTGGCTCAAGTGGTCCGACACCGACCACGGCGCGGTCGCCAACTCCCGGGCCTACCTGGTGCGCACGGTCACCAACCTCTCGCTGAACCGGCTCACCTCGGCCCGCGCCACCCGCGAGTCCTACGTCGGACCGTGGCTGCCCGAGCCGCTGCTCACCACACCCGACGTCGCCGAGGAGGCCGAGCTGGCCGACACCGTCTCCACCGCGGTGCTCGTCCTCCTGGAGAGCCTCACCCCCGTCGAGCGGGCCGTCTTCGTGCTGCGCGAGGCCTTCGGCTACTCGTACGGCGAGATCGCCGCGATCCTCGACCGCAGCGAGGCGACGGTGCGCCAGACCGCCCACCGGGCCCGCGAACACGTCCGGGCCCGGCGCTCCCGCTTCGACAGCGACGCGGACCAGCGCCGCGAGGTCACCGGCCGCTTCCTCGCCGCCTGCGCGGGCGGGGACCTGAACGCGATGATGGAACTGCTCGCCCCCGACGTGACCGCCTGGGCCGACGGCGGCGGCAAGGTCACCGCGGCCCGCCGCCCGCTGCACGGCGCGGACGGCGTCGCCCGCTGGATGCTCGGCGTCCTCGCCAAGCCCCACGTGCGGGACATCGCCCGGCAGCCGGCCGTCATCAACGGGGAGGAGGGCATCCTGTTCACCGTCGACGGCCGCCCCGTCGGCGCGCTCACCTACGACCTCACCGACGGCCGCATCCACCAGCTGCGCTTCCAGGTCAACCCGGAGAAGCTCCGCGGCCTCCACTGACCGCACTGGCCCCGGCCCACCGCCGCCCCGGTCGTCGCCCGGCGGACGCGCCCCGCCGGGCAGCCGGTGGTCGGCGGTCGCCGGGGTGGCGGTTCGGGCGGGCGGTCGGGCGTCGGCGCAGGTCAGGCGGGCAGCGGACCGGGTGTCAGATGGCGTAACGCTGCGGCAACCCACCGGTGGCCCACCCGCCCCTAGGGTTCTGGCTGACCCCGCAGCAGTCCGCCAGGAGCAACCGATGACCAGCGAGAACCCGACCCGGCCCGCAGTGCGCCGGCTGCGCGCCGACCGGGCCCGGCAGGTCGCGGACGTGCTGCGCCACCAGGTGCTCGGCGACGTCTACCGCGGCGGCCAGCTGCCCCACGAGGAGCAGCTGGCCGAGGAGTTCGGCGCCTCCCGCAACACCGTCCGGGAGGCCCTCGACCTGCTGCGCGCCGAGGGCCTGGTCCGCCGGGTCCCCGGTTCGGGGACGCTGGTGGTGGCGGAGAAGCTGCCGCACGGGCTCACCCGCCTGCAGGGCCTCGCCGAGATGCTGCACGAGCACGGCGAGGTGACCAACGAGGTCCGCGCCTTCGGCCCGGTCCGGGCTCCCGGCCCGGTGGCCCGGAGGCTGGGCCTGCCCGAGGGCGGCGACGTGCTGTACGTCGAGCGGCTGCGGCGCCTGGGCGGGCTGCCGCTCTCGCTGGACCTCACCTACCTCGCGCCCGACCTGGGCGAGCGGCTGGACCCGGCCGACCTGGTCGACCGGGACGTGTTCCGGCTGATCGAGGAGGCCGCCGGGCAGCCGCTCGGCGCCGCCGACATCACCCTGGAGGCCGTCAACGCCGACGCGCACTCCGCCACCGTCCTCGAAGTCCCGCGCGGGGCCGCCCTGCTGATGCTGGAGCGGCTGACCACGCTGGCCGACGGGCGCCCCGTCGACCTCGAGTACGTCCGCTTCCGCGGCGACCGGATCACCATGCAGGGCCGGCTGCTGCGCGACCTTTCCTGAGGAACCCCCATGGCACTCGCCGACCACCGCTCCGACGTGCCCGTCACCATCGACGCCTCGCTGTGCATCGACGGCTGCACGCTCTGCGTCGAGGTCTGCCCGCTCGACTCGCTCGCCATCGACCCGGCCACCGGCAAGGCCTACATGCACGTCGACGAGTGCTGGTACTGCGGCCCGTGCGCCGCCCGCTGCCCCACCGGGGCGGTCACCGTCAACATGCCCTACCTGCTGCGCTGAGGAGCCCTCCCGGATGCCCCACGACAAGATCAGACCCGTGCTCGCCGCCGCACTCCTCGCCGCCACCGCCTGCACCGCCACCGCCTGCACCTCCCCGGCCGCGGCCGACGGCACCGTCGAGGTGGTGGTCGGCTACCAGTCCAAGACCATCAACACCGTCACCGCCGGGACGCTGCTGCGGGCCCAGGGCTACCTGGAACAGCGGCTCGCCGAGCAGGGCCGCAAGGACGGCCGGAGCTACCGCGTCACCTGGCAGGACTACGACTCGGGCGCGCCGATCACCGCCCAGATGCTCGCCGACAAGATCGACATCGGCTCGATGGGCGACTACCCGCTGCTGATCAACGGCTCCCGCGCCCAGGAGGCCGGCGGCCCCGGCACCCGGCTGGTCTCCGTCACCGGCTACAACCTGCTCGGCGCGCTCAACAGCGTCGTCGTCCCCGCCGGGTCGGGCGCCCGCACCCTGGCCGACCTCAAGGGGAAGACGGTCTCCACCTCCGTCGGCTCCGCCGCCGACGGCACCCTCGTCCAGGCCCTGCGCCGGGCCGGCGTCGCCGACTCCGACGTCCGGAAGCAGAACCAGCAGCCCGCCGTCGGCGCCTCCGCCCTCAAGGCCGGCAGCGTGGACGCCCTCGCCCAGTTCGTCGCCTGGCCCGGCGCCGTCGTCTTCGGGGACGGCGCCCGGCTGCTCTACGACGGCTCCGCGCTCCAGCAGCCCACGCTGCACGGCGTGGTGGTCCGGCAGAAGTACGCCACCACGCACCCCGAGGTGGTGCAGGCCTTCCTGACCGCCCAGGCCGACGCCACCCGCTACCTCAACGAGCAGCCGCTCGCCGCCGCCGAGAAGGTCGCCGCCGCGACCGGCCTGGCCCCCGAGGTGGTCTACCTCTACAACGGCCCGAACGGCATCGCCACCTTCGCCACCGCACTGCGGCCCGAGCTGCTGGACGCGCTGCGCAGGGACGTGCCCTTCCTCGCCTCCGTCGGCGTGCTCAAGGCCCTCGACCTCGACCGCTTCGTCGACCCGCAGCCGCTCGCGCGCGCCGCCCTGCCGGACGTCCCCCCGGCCAGGATCACCGGCACCGACCCGCTCTGCGGGCGGCCCGCCGACGACCCGATGCTCGCCGGGGAGGTCTGGTACCGGGGCGAGGCCGCCACCCGACCCGCCGCCGACCCCGGCTGCCTGCTGCGCGCGCTCAAGGCCGGCGGCGGCACCGTCCGCGCCGCCTACGTGCCCGACGCCGCCACCGGCACCCGCTGGTTCGCCGACAAGGACCACTGGGTCCAGGACGGGGCCCGGCTGCTGCCCTTCACCACCGAGGACGGCGCCGCCGCCTACCTCGGCGCCCACCCCGGCGCCCGGCCGCTCTCCTACGACCAGGCCCTGGCGGCGGCGTGACCACCGTCCTGGGCCGCCCCGCCGCGCCGCCGGCCCCGCCCGCACCGGCCCCGCGGCCGCTCGGGGGCGGTGGCCGGGCCCGCCGGTGGACGCTGCGCGGCGCCGCCCTGCTCGCCTTCGTCGCCCTCTGGCAGCTGCTCACCGTGCACCGGGTGCGGCTCTGGGTGCGCTTCGACCACCTGCCCACCGCCGACCAGGTCGGGCGGGCGCTGGTCCGCCAGGTCGCCACCGGGCAGTACTGGCAGGACCTCGCCGAGAGCCTGCGGAGGATCGGCGGCGGCTTCCTGCTCGCCGCCGTCCTCGGCGTCGCCACCGGCGTGCTGCTGGCCCGCTCGCGCACCGCCGCCGACCTGATCGGCCCCGTCCTGGAACTGGTCCGGCCGATCCCGGCGATCGCCCTCGTCCCGGTGGCGATCATGCTCTTCCCGGAGAACGAGCAGGGCATCGTCTTCATCACCTTCGCCGCGGCCTACTTCCCCGTCACCGTCGCCACCCGGCACGCCGTGCGCGCGGTGCCGCCCCGGTGGGAGGAGGCGGTGCGCACCATGGGCGCGGGCCGCGCCCGGGTGCTGTGGAGCGTGGTGCTGCCCGGCGCCCTGCCGGGCGTCGTCGGCGGGCTGTCCGTGGGCATCGGGGTGGCCTGGATCTGCGTGATCTCCGCCGAGATGATCTCCGGACAGTTCGGCGTCGGCTACCGCACCTGGCAGGCCTACACCGTGCTCGACTACCCCGGCGTGTTCGTCGGCATGGCCACCATCGGCCTGCTCGGACGCCTCACCTCCGGCGCCGTCGAACTGCTCGGCCGCCGCCTCACCCGCTGGCTGCCGCCCACCCCCGGGAGCGACTGATGCTGCGACTGACCGCCCGCGGGCTCGGCCTCGGCCACGCCGGACACCCCGTGCTGAGCGGCGTCGACCTCGACGTCGTGCCCGGTGAACTCCTGACCGTGGTCGGCGCCTCCGGCTGCGGCAAGTCCACCCTGCTGCGCGCCCTGGCCGGACTGCACCCCGCCGGCGAGGGCGAGCTGCTCGCCGACGGCGCCCCGATCACCGCGCCGTCCGCCGAGCGCGCCCTGGTCTTCCAGGACGACGGCCTGCTGCCCTGGCGCACCGCCCGCCGCAACGTCGAACTGCCGCTCGCCGTCCGCCGGGTGCCCCGCGCCGAACGCCGCGCAGCGGCCGCCGACTGGCTGGCGAGGGTCGGCCTGGGCGACCACCGGCACCGGCTGCCCCGGGAGCTGTCCGGCGGACAGCGCCAGCGCGTCCAACTGGCCCGGGCCCTGGTCGGCGCACCGCGCGCCGTCCTGATGGACGAGCCGTTCGGCGCCCTGGACGCCCGCACCCGCGCCGGGATGCAGCAACTCCTGCTCTCCGTACGGGCGGAGCACCAGTGCACGATCGTCTTCGTCACCCACGACGTGGACGAGGCGCTGCTGCTCGGCGACCGGGTCGCCGTCCTCGGCGGCGGTACCCTCGCCGACCTGCACGAGGTGCCCCGGCCGCGCCTGCCCGGTGCCGCCGCACTCGTCGCCACCGCCGTGACCGGCGCCGCCGCACCCGGCGTCCCCGCAGCCGGTGTCCCCGTGCCCGGTGTCCCCGTGCCCGGCGTCCCCGTGCCCGGCACCGGCGCGACCGCCTCGCCCGGCACGGCCGCACCCCGCGCCGCCTCCCCGGCCACCGACGGGACCGACCCGGCGCTGCTCCGGCTGCGCGAACGGATCCTCGCCCGACTCTCCTGAAAGGCACCCCCATGCACATCCCCGACCCGGCCGGCGCCCGCAGGCTGCACTGCGACGTCCTCGTCGTCGGCGGCGGCACCGCCGGTTCGATGGCCGCGATCAGCGCCGCCGAGGCGGGAGCCGACGTCCTCCTCCTGGAGAAGGCCCACGTCCGGCACTCCGGCGCGCTCGCCATGGGCATGGACGGCGTCAACAACGCGGTCGTCCCCGGCCGCGCCGAACCCGACGACTACGTCGCCGAGATCACCCGCGCCAACGACGGCATCGTCGACCAGCGCACCGTCCGCCGCACGGCGACCCGCGGCTTCGCCATGGTCCAGCGCCTCGAGGGCTACGGCGTCAAGTTCGAGAAGGACGAGCACGGCGAGTACCAGGTCCGCCAGGTGCACCGGTCCGGCAGCTACGTCCTGCCGATGCCCGAGGGCAAGGACGTCAAGAAGGTGCTCTACCGGGTGCTGCGCCGCCGGGACATGCGCGAACGGATCCGGATCGAGAACCGGGTGATGCCGGTCCGCGTCCTCACCCGCGACGGCCGGGCCGTCGGCGCCGCCGGGTTCGACACCCGCAGCGGCGAGTTCGTCACCGTGTCGGCCGGCGCCGTGATCCTCGCCACCGGGCCCTGCGGCCGCCTCGGCCTGCCCGCCAGCGGCTACCTCTACGGCACCTACGAGAACCCGACCAACGCCGGTGACGGCTACGCGATGGCCTACCACGCCGGAGCCGAACTCAGCGGCATCGAGTGCTTCCAGATCAACCCGCTCATCAAGGACTACAACGGCCCGGCCTGCGCCTACGTCGCCAACCCCTTCGGCGGCTACCAGGTCAACCGGCACGGCGAGCGGTTCGTCGACTCCGACTACTGGTCCGGGCAGATGATGACCGAGTTCGCCGCCGAACTCGCCTCCGACCGCGGCCCGGTCTACCTGCGCACCACCCACCTGCCCGAGGAGACCGTCCAGGCGCTGGAGGGCATCCTCCACACCACCGAACGCCCCACCCGCGGAACCTTCCACGCCGGGCGCGGCCACGACTACCGCACCCACGACATCGAGATGCACATCTCCGAGATCGGCCTGTGCGGCGGCCACTCCGCCAGCGGCGTCTGGGTCGACGACAACGCCGCCACCACCGTCCCGGGCCTCTACGCCGCCGGGGACCTCGCCTGCGTCCCGCACAACTACATGATCGGCGCGTTCGTCTTCGGCGACCTCGCCGGCACCCACGCCGCCGCCCACCTGCCCGCGCAGCGGGCCGAACTGCCCGCCGACCAGATCGCCGCCGCCCACGAGCTCGTCTACCGCCCGCTGCGCCACCCCGACGGCCCGACCCAGCCGCAGGTCGAGTACAAGCTGCGCCGCTTCGTCAACGACTACATCGCCCCACCCAAGACCGACGCCAGGCTGTCCATCGCCATCGAGCACACCGAACGGATGCGCGCCGAGGTCGCCGCCATCGGCGCCCGCACCCCGCACGAGCTGATGCGCGCCGTCGAGGTCGACTTCATCCGGGACTGCGCCGAGATGGCCGCCCGCTCCTCGCTCGCCCGCGCCGAGAGCCGCTGGGGCCTCTACCACCAGCGGGTCGACCGCCCCGAGCGCGACGACGCACGCTGGTTCCGCCACCTCAACCTGCGGAAGAACGCCGCCGGCGCCATGGAGTTCCTCACCCGGCCCGTCGCCCCCTACCTGGTGCCCGTCGACGGACTGGAGCCCCCGGGCGGCGCGCCCACCGTCCTCGGCGAGGTGCACCCGCTGCCGGTCGGCCGCACCGGCGCCGCCCCCGGCGCGCCCCGCAGCGCACCGGCCGCCGGCACCGCACCCGCCGGCTCCCCCCGACTGCTCGACCTGCTGCGGACCGCCGAACGGACGCCCAGCCTGGCAGAGTTGACGCCCTACCTGGCGGATCCGGCCGCCGATGTGCGGCGCACCGCCGTCGCCGTGCTCACCGAGGCCGCCCCCGACGGCACCGGCCCCGCCCTCGCCCGGGCCCTCACCGACCCCGACGAGCTGGTCCGGGCCGCGGCCGCCGCCGGGCTGCGCGAACTGGTCGAGGTCCTGGACGCCTCGCTCGGCCCCGCCCTGCAGCGGGCCGCCGGCGCCAGCGACCCGGTCGTCCGGGCCGCCGCGCTGGACCTCTCCCGCGCACTGCGCACCGGCACCGCCGCGCTGTACACCGCCGGGCTCGGCGACCCGGCCGTCCCGGTCCGCCTGCAGGCCGTCCGCGGGCTGGTCGCCCTCGACGCCGCGGACCGGCTGGCCACCGCCGCCGGCGACGCGGCGCGCGAGGTCCGGGTCGCGGCTGCCGAAGGACTCGGCACCGTCGGGCAGTCGACCGCCGCCGCCGTCACGGCGCTGACCACCCTCGCCGCCGACGCCGACCCGCTGGTCCGCGCCGCGGCCCTCCAGGGCGCCGCCGGCATCGGGTGCCCGCCCGCGCTGCTCACCCGCGCCCTGGCCGGCGCCACCGACGGGGCGTGGCAGGTCCGGCGGTCGGCCGCCACCGCGCTGGGCACCGCCGCGGCCCTCGGACCGCTCACCCGCCTCCTCGACGACGCCAACAACGACGTCCGCAAGTCCGCCGTCCGCGCCCTGGCCCCCCACGCCGCCGACCCCGTCGCCTCCCACGCGCTCCGCGCCCGGCTCGCCGACTCCGACGCCGACGTCCGCGCCTACGCCCGCCTCGCCCTCCGCGCCGCCCGCCACCCCGCCTGACGGCGCGACGGCATGCCGGTGCGACGGTGCGACGGCATGACAGCACGACAGCACGACAACACGACGGCCCCGCACGCTCCGAGGTGGAGCGGCGGGGCCCGTCGCCGTCCGCGGCTCCCGGCCCAGGTCTCAGGCCCCGCGCGGGCGGGGCCCGGTGGCGGGCGGGGCGGCGTCCCCGATCGACGCCAGCAGCCGGGCGCGGACGTCCGCGGCCGCCGCCCGGGTGGCCGGGTCCCCGCTCGCCAGGAGCTCGGCGAGGAGCTCGACGGCGGCGGCCAGCACCGGCACCGGCACGGTGGCGGTGCGCAGGTGGAGCAGCTGGGAGGCGGCCCGTTCACCGGCGGTGGTGGTGGGAGCGGTGGGGATGAGGTGCTGGATGCCCCGGGGGAGCTGACTGGTCATCGGCCCATTGTCCCGGCAGGTCCGGCGGCACGTGGGGCGGCGCCGCGCCGCGGACGTGGCCACCGAGGTCGGCGAGCTCCACTACCGGGCGGTGGTCACCGGCCTCGACAACGAGGTGGTCGGCACGATGGACGCCGACCAGCACGATGCCGGGGCCATGGCCAACGGCGTCGCCATCGTGCTCAGCACGGGCGGCGAGATCAGCTCCCACCTGTGACGCCAACGGTGCGTCAGCCGCTCGGGGTGCCGACCTGGTCGCGTTCGAGGGCGGACCGCAGGGTCGTGAGGGCCGCCGCGACCGCCCTCAGGGAGGGGCCGTCGAGGGTGCCGCCGAGCAGCTCGGCCAGGGTGCCGGTGAAGGTGCGCTGTGCCGCGTCGACGACCCGGGTGCCGTCGGCGGTGAGGGCCAGCAGCGAGGACCGGCGATCGGCGGGGTTCGGCTGCCGGGCGGCCCACCCCAGCTTCTCCAGGCGGTCGACGCCCTTGCTGGTCGCCCCCACGCCGATCGCGAACTCGGCGGCGAGGTCCGCCACCCGGCACCCGGGGTGGTCGCGCAGGTAGCTCAGGAACTCGTACTGCGAGGTGACGATCCCGTGCTGCTCGCGGAGCCGGTCGTTGAGGGCGTTGTACAGCCGGGTCTCGCACCGGACGAGGTCGGAGAAGACGCCCGGCAGGTCGCTCGCGGCGTTCTCGCCATCCAATGTGTATTCCACGGCATATAGTGTACGGGAAGCTACTTGCCCTGGGGAGAGTGCACATGAGCAGCGAACAGCGCGCACGGGTCGACGCGATCCTGCGGCAGCCGGGCCCGGAGGGCCCGCAGTCGGTCGAGCAGATCCGGGCCGGGTTCCGGTCCCTGATGGCCGGGATGATCGTGCCCCACGACCGCATCCGCACCACGCCGACCACCCTCGGCGACCGGCCCGCCCTGCGGGTCGAACCGGCCGGGGACGCAGGGGTCGCAGGGGTCGCAGGGGTCGTAGGAGCGGGGGCCGGCGGCGGGACCATCCTGTACTTCCACGGCGGAGGCTGGGTCTTCGGCTCACCCGAGACCGCCCTCGGCCTGACCGGGAACCTCGTCGCCAGGACCGGACTCGGCGCCTACTCGGTCGACTACCGGCTCGCCCCCGAACACCCCTTCCCGGCCGCGATCGAGGACACCCTGAGCGCCTACCGCGCCCTCCTCGACCGCGGCGAGGACCCCTCGACGATCGTCTTCGCCGGGGACTCCGCCGGCGGCGGACTCGCCGTCACCACCTGCCTGGCCGCCCGGGACGCGGGCCTTCCGCTGCCGGCCGCCCTGCTGGCCCTCTCCCCGGGCGTCGACGCGACCCGGAGCGGCGAGAGCATGGACACCAAGGAGGGCGTCGACCCGATCTTCACCCGCGCCGCCCTCGCGCACACCGGGGCCCTGTACCTCGCCGGAGCCGACCCGCACCAGCCGCTGCTCAGCCCGGCCGTCCTCGCCGACCTGACCGGCTTCCCGCCGATGCTGATCCAGGTCGGCGCCAACGAGCTGCTGCTGGATGACTCCACCCGCCTGGCCGCGCGGGCCAGGGCCGCCGGTGTGGACGTCGTCCTGGACGTCACCGCCGACGTACCGCACGTGTTCCAGGCCTTCGCGGGCGTCCTCGACGAGGCGGACGAGGCACTGGACCGTGCCGCGCTCTTCCTGCGCCAGCGCATCGGCGCGGGCCGGTAGGCGTCGGGCGCGCCGACAGCAGCCCGGTGGCCTGGCCCCTGGTCCGGTCCGGGCTGACCGGGCTGACCGGGCTGACCAGCGGTGACCCGAGGGGGGTCGGCCCCGGCGGCCGGGCGGATCCGGCGGATCCGGCGCATCCGGTCGAGGGCTCCGGAGGCGGGTGGCATGATCGCCACCGTCACGATCACCGGACCGACCGGAGGCCAGCGGTGTCCGCACTCCACGACTTCGCCACCTGGGAGCCGCTGCTGCGGATCCTGCGCGGCGACCACGCCGCGGCCCTCGCCGAACCGGGCGGCTACGTGGCGGGGAGCTTCGACCGGCACGGGTACAGCCTTCCCCTGCGGTGGCGGACGCCGCAGCCCGGGGGCGCCACTCCGCCGGAGAACCGGGCGCAGCTCGAAGCGGCCGAGCGGGTGCGGGGTGCGATCGCCGGGGCCGGGATCGAAGCTCTGGCGCTCGTCGCGGAGATCCCGCCGTGCGGGCGGGCGGTGCTCCGCCTGTTCGACCACGGCGCGGCCGTCGAGTCCCCCCTCGGCAACGCCCACCCGGGCGCGCTGCTGCTGGTCGAGGGCGCCGTGCCCGAACCGTGGCGCCGCCTGCCCGAGGCCGTGCCGGGGGCGGGGCCGGCCCCGTCCGCGGACCCGGCCCTGCTGGAGCGGACGCTGCGCGAGCGGATACCCGACGCCATCGGTGCCACCGAGGAGGAGATCGCCGCGGCGGAGGCCCGCCTGGGTGTCGCGCTGCCCGCGGAGGTCCGCGCGCTCTACCGGGTGACCCGCGCCCGGTGGGAGGACTGGGACGGCGACTTCGACGCCGGCCAGCGCGTCGACGACGCCGTCGGCTTCGAGCTGTTCCACCTGGACCGCCTCGCGATCGCCGACGCGTCGTCCCGGTCGTTCCGCTGGGGGACCGCGGCTACCGAGGCGGCCGGCACCGCCCCCGGGGCGGCCGTGCAGGGCCTGGTCGGCTCGCCCGGATGGATCGTCATCGGCGACACGGGCGGCGGGGGACGCGTCGCCGTGGACCTGACGCCGGGGCCGCGCGGCCACCACGGGCAGGTGATCGTGCTCGCCCCCGAGCGGAGCGTCGGAGCCGACCTGCTCGCCGAGTCCCTCACCGACCAGGTGCTGCACCCGGACTGGGACGGGTACGCGGGGCGGGACGGGTACGCGGGGCGGATGCCGGGCCGCGCGCGGGCGGTGGTGCGGCTCCACGGCGAGCGGCCCGGCGAGGTCGAGGCCGCGGCCCACCCCGACCTGGAGGTGCTGACCCTCGGCGGCTGGCGCGGCGACCGGGTCAGCCTCGCGCCCGTGGCCGGGCTGCCCCGGCTCCGCACCCTGTGCGCCGGCCCCGGGGCGCTCGCCGACCCGCTGGAGATCGCCCGGCTGACCGGTCTGGAGTTCCTGGAGCTCCCGCCGGAGGAGTGGCGGGCCCTGCTCGACGCCGGGGCCGTCCCGCGCGGGCTCTCGGCCGCCGAGATCCTCGCCCACACCGACCGGGACCCGCGGGCGGTCGTGGGCCTGGCGAACGAGCTGCTCGCCCTCCGGCACCGCCCCCTGATCACCGAGACCGTGGTGGAGGGCGAGCTCGGACCGCTGCGGTAGCGGCCGCCCGGCTCCCGGGGGCGCGAGGGCCCGGGCGGGGGCGGCTGCAGGGCGGGCCCGCCGCGGTGGCGTACCGTGCCTCCGTCAGATCACCGTACGTTGGGGAGAATCCCGGATGAGGAGCACGTTTCCGCGGCAGCGGGCCGGCGCGGCCACGGCCGCCGTCACCATGTCGCCGAGCCGGCGGGTGCTGCTGGGCGTCGCCCGGTACCCGCGCCGGTCGCCCGTCACCTTCGGCTACGTCTGCCTGCTGCTGGCCAGCCACGCCTGGGTCGTCCACGGTGACGCCGCGGAGCTGCTGCAGTACCTCAGCACCAACCTGGACAACCTGGCGGACCACCCGGTGACGGCGCTGCTCGGCAGCGCGCTGTTCTTCGACGGCACGCTCACCGACCTGGGCTCGCTGTCGATCGGCTCCACCGCCATCACCCTGGGCCTCGGCGTCTGCTGCTGCCTGGCCTGGCTCGAACAGCGCCTCGGCGCGCTGCGCGCCTTCGGTGCCTTCCTCGCCGGGCACGTCCTCGCGACCCTGCTCACCGCGGTGGTGATCACCGTGGCGCTCGGGCACGGCTGGTACCCGGAGGACGTCCGCACGGCCGACGACTTCGGCGTCAGCTACGGCGCCCAGACCGTCCTGGCGCTCTGCACCGCGGCCCTGCCGCTCCGGGCCCGGGTGCCCTGGGCGGTGCTCGTCATCGGGTGGCCGCTCGGCGGCATGGACGTCACCGGCCCGCTGCCCGACTTCACCACCGTCGGCCACCTGCTCGCCGCGCTGATCGGCTTCGCCCTGGCGCTGCTGCCCGCCGTCCGGCGGCGTCTGGGCGCGCGCCGGCAGCGGCCCGAGCACGCGGGCCGGCCGGTGCGCGCTCAGTAGACGTCGCGCACGTAGCGGCGGTCGGCGGCGAGCTGCTTGAGGTGCACGGCGGCCTCGTCCTCGCCGAGGCCGCCGTGGGTGCGGGCGATCTCGCGCAGGGCCCGGTCGACGTCCCGGGCCATCCGGGAGGCGTCCCCGCAGACGTACAGGTGGGCGCCGTCCTGGAGCCACTCCCAGATCCTCAGGCCGTGCTCGCGCATCCGGTCCTGGACGTAGACCTTGTTCCGCTGGTCGCGGGAGAAGGCGAGGTCGAGCCGGTTCAGGTGCCCCGAGGCCCGGAACGCGGCGAGCTCCTCGCGGTAGTAGAAGTCGGTCCGTTCGTGCTGCTCGCCGAAGAACAGCCAGTTCGGGCCGGAGTGGCCGGCGGCCTGACGTTCCTCCAGGAAGCCGAGGAAGGGCGCGATGCCGGTGCCCGGGCCGACCATGATCATCGGCGTCGAAGGGTCGGCCGGGGGCCGGAAGTGCGCGGACGGCTGGACGAACACCGGCACCGGGCCGTCCTCGGCGCCGTCCGCCAGGTACCCGGAGCACACGCCCTTGCGGAGCCGTCCGGAGCCGGTCGGGTAGCGGACCACGGACACCGTCAGCCGGACCTCGCCCGGGTGCGCGAGCGGGCTGGAGGATATCGAGTACAGCCGGGGCTGCAGCGGCCTCAGTACGCCCACCCACTCGTCGGCGCGGGCCCGGACCGGCAGCGCACCGACCACGTCCACCGCCTGTCGGCCCCAACTCCACTTCGCCAGCTCGCCGGTGTTGTCCCGGCGCAGCAACCGCCGCAGGTCGCGGTCGCCGGAGCGCTCGGCCACGAAACGCAGCAGGTCCGGGGTGACCCGGGCGATCTCCAGGCGGCTCCGCAGCGCCTCGCCCAGCGGCAGCTCCCCGGCGCCGGGCGCGGAGCCCGGGACGACGACCGTCTCCGTCGGGTCCAGGCCGGTGACGGCCAGCCACTCCGCCAC
Organism: Kitasatospora sp. NPDC051702; assembly: GCF_040681575.1. Classification (NCBI taxonomy): domain Bacteria; kingdom Bacillati; phylum Actinomycetota; class Actinomycetes; order Kitasatosporales; family Streptomycetaceae; genus Kitasatospora; species Kitasatospora sp. NPDC051702. The sequence goes on along the minus strand of NZ_JBFAZB010000007.1, from coordinate 94,696 downwards.
CAGCTCGGGGCAGTTCTCGGGCCAGACGCCCAGGGCGTCCCCGGCCCGGTAGTCGAGATCGCCGTGCTCGCCCCCGCGGGTGTCGAAGGCGAACTGCCGGACCTCCTTGGTAGAGCCCGGCAGGCTGAGCAGCCGGTTGCCGACCAGCAGGGCGCCGAAGGGGTCGGCCTTGGTGTAGCGCTTGGTGTGGCCCGGCCGCCGTGCCGCCCGGGCGGAGGCGGCTGCGGCGGTGGTGGCGGGGGCGGTCGGGGCGGTGGCGGTCAGGCCGGATGCCGGAGCGGGTGCCGCGGTGGGAGCCGGTCCGGAGGCGTCCGTCCGGTGCGCGGCCAGGGCCGCGACCACCTGGTCCAGCCACCGGCCCGCCGCGTCCCGGTAGTCCGGCTCGCAGTCGGCACGCGGGGCGAGCCGGGTGGCGCCGAGCTCCCCGAGGCGCTGGTCGAGCCGGCGACCGTGCCCGCAGAAGTCGCCGTAGCTGGAGTCGCCGAGGGCGAGGACGGCGTACCGCACCTGCGCCGCGTCCGGCAGGCCCTCGGTGAGCAGCCGCTCCCAGAAGGCGGAACCGTTGTCCGGGGCCTCGCCGTCGCCGAAGGTGCTGGTGATCAGGAGCAGCGGGGGCCCGTCGGCCAGGGTGTCGGGCCCGACCTGGTCCATGCCGAGCAGCACCGGCTGCCAGCCCTCCGCCGCCAGCCGGTCGGCGGCCTCGGCGGCGACCTGCTCGGCGGTGCCGGTCTGCGACGCCCACAGCACGGCCACCCTGCGCGCGGGCGATGCCGTTGCCGTTGCCGTTGCCGTTGCCGTTGACGGTGACGGTGACGCGGCCGCTGTCGCCGTCACGGGGCCGGCGGGGCCGGCGGGGTGATCGGGGTGGTCGGGCCCGACGGCCGCGGTGCGGGAGAACGTCCCGGCCAGCACCCCGTTGATCCACCGGGCCCGCTCCTCGTCCACCGGAGCCTGCGCGGGGAGCACCGGCACCGGGGCGGCGGCCTGCGGGGGAGCGGAGCCCAGCCCGGTGAGGAAGCCGGACAGGTAGGTGCGTTCGGCGGCGGTCAGCACGGGCGGGGCGTGGTCGGCGACGCCGAGCAGCCCGGCCAGCGCCGCGACCTGCGCCGACGGGGCGCCCGCCATGGCGGGGGTCGGCGTGGCGGGGGTCGCGGCGGGGGTCTCCCCGGCCTCGGGCGTTCCTCCGGCTGCGCCGGCTGTACGGGCCTCGGTGACCTCCGGGGCCGCCACCGCCCGCAGGGCGACCGCGCAGACCTTGAGCTCCGGCTGGAAGGACACCGGGTCCACCGCGTCGCTGGTGACGGCGTTGATGCTGAGGTACTCGCCGAAGAGGTCGTTCCAGTGGAACGGCGCGAAGCAGTCGCCCGGGCGGACCCGGTCGGTGACCACGACCGGCAGCACGGCCCGGCCCCGCCGGGAGGTGATCTCCAGGTGGTCGCCGTCGGTGACGTCCAGGGTCGCGGCGTCCTGCGGGTGGACCTCCACGAAGGGCCCCGGGGCGAGCCGGTTGAGCTTGGGGACCCGGCCGGTCTTGGTGAGGGTGTGCCACTGGTGCTGCAGACGGCCGGTGTTGAGTGTGAACGGGTAGTCGTCGTCCGGTAGTTCGGAGGCCGGAAGGTGCGGCCTGGCGAAGAACGAGGCCCGTCCGGTGGCGGTCGGGAAGGCCAGCCGGGGCCGGCTGCCGTCCGGCCGCTCCAGCAGGTCCTGGCTGACCCCGTCGTTGAGGTAGCGCACCGGGTTGCGGTCCGGCCCGTCGGCGTGCGCCGCAGGCCACTGCACGGGTGTCTCGCGCAGCCGACGGTACGTCACGCCCCGCAGGTCCCAGCCGGTCTTCGGGTTCCAGGCCTGCTTGATCTCCTCGAAGACCTCCTCGGCGCTCGCGTAGCCGAACCCCTCCTCGAACCCCATGGCGCAGGCCACCCGGGCGATCAACTGCCAGTCGGGCAGGGCCTGGCCGACCGGGTCGGCCGCCGGCTGCGCCAGGGTCAGGGTGCGCTCCGAGTTGACCAGCACCCCCTCGGACTCGGCCCACATCGCGGCGGGCAGCACCACGTCCGCGTAGGCGTTGGTCTCGGTGTCGCCGAACACGTCCTGGGTGACGACGAGTTCGGCGGCCTCCAGACCGGCGATGACGGTCTTCCGGTTGGCGACGGAGGCGACCGGATTGGTGCAGATGATCCAGCAGGCCTTGACCGTGCCCTCCGCCATCCGCTCGAACAGCTCGATCGTGCCCCGGCCCACCTCGGTGCGCAGCGTCCCGGCGGGCAGGCCCCAGAGCTCCTCGACGAAGGCCCGCTCCTTCGGCACCAGCACCGAGCGCTGGCCGGGCAGCCCGGGCCCCATGTAGCCCATCTCCCGGCCGCCCATCGCGTTGGGCTGCCCGGTGAGCGAGAACGGGCCGCTGCCGGGGCGGCAGATCGCGCCGGTCGCCAGGTGCAGGTTGACCAGGGCGTTGGTGTTCCAGGTGCCGTGCGTCGACTGGTTGAGCCCCATCGTCCAGCAGCTCATCCACTCACCGGCCTCGCCGATCAGCCGGGCCGCCCGTCTCAGGTCCTCCTCCGGGACGCCGGTGATCCCGGAGACCGTCGCCGGCGGGTAGTCCTGCAGGAAGTCGGCCACGGCGTCCCAGCCGTCGGTGAACTCCTCGATGAAGGCCGGGTCGGTGTGCCCGTTCTCCACCAGCAGGTGCAGCAGCCCGTTCAGCAGCGCGAGGTCCGTGCCGGGCCGCACCTGCAGGAAGAGGTCGGCCTTGTCGGCGGTCGCGGTGCGGCGCGGGTCCACCACGATGAGCTTGGCGCCCGCCTTCACCCGGTCCATCATCCGCAGGAACAGGATCGGGTGGCAGTCGGCCATGTTGGAGCCGATGACGAGGAAGACGTCCGCGTGGTCGAAGTCCCGGTACGAGCCGGGCGGCCCGTCCGCGCCCAGCGACAGCTTGTAGCCGCTGCCCGCACTCGCCATGCACAGACGGGAGTTGGACTCGATCTGGTTGGTGCCGACGAATCCCTTCGCGAGCTTGTTCACCAGGTACTGGGCCTCCAGCGTCAGCTGGCCCGAGACGTAGAAGGACAGCGCGTCCGGGCCGTGCTCGTCGAGGACCGCGCGCAGGCGCCGCGCGGTGGCCGTGATCGCCTCGTCCACGTCCGCGGGCACCGGTTCGGCGCCGCGCTCGGCCCGCATCAGTGCCGTGGTGAGGCGCCCGGGGGCGGCGAGCATGTCCGCGGTGGTCGCGCCCTTGGTGCAGAGCCGCCCGGCGTTGGCCGGGTGCTCGCGGTCGCCGGACGCCTTCGCCACCGTGCGGCGGCCCGTCCCCGCCTCCACCGCGACGTCCAGCAGCATGCCGCAGCCGACCCCGCAGTACGAACAGACGGTTCTGACGGGCGCGACGGGCGTGACGGGTGCGACGGGCCTCGCGTTCGGTGCCGGCACCACGGCCCCCTCTCCGGTAGCGGTCCTGCGGTCCCCGCCGTCGACCCGGCCCCCTGCGGAACCCTTTCGCCCGGCGGTGCGGGACGCCCCCGGGGGGCTCCCACGGGCAGCACCCTAGGGAGGCGGTATTAAGGAGAGATCACGTCGCCCGCGCTCCGGCGTAAACCGCAGCTCACGGGTGCGCGCGTGCCGTCGTGAGGGGCCGGGGCGCCCGCCCCGGACGCCCGGGTGGCCGAGCGGCCGAACCGCTCGGCGGTGGTGGGGCGTCAGAACCCCGTCAGGGCCGCGTGAGCAGTGCGTCAAACCGGGCGGCGACGGGCGAGCGGTGGTGGAGGCTGGACCGACCTGCAGGTCCGCAGGCCGTCCCGGAGGTGAGCCGCATGTCCGTTTCCACTGTGTTTCGTCCCGCCGTCCACGCCGCCGGCCCCCGCAGCCGCAGCCTGCGCGCCGTCCTCGCGCAGCTGCTCCACCGCCTCGCCACCAGCCCCCTCGACAGCCCCGTCCTGCACGCCCTGGGAGCCCCGGGCACGCCCATCCGCGCCGCACGGCCCCGGGCCACCTGGCACCCCGTCACCACGCCGGACGGCAGGACCACCCTCGAAGCCCACTGGCACCCGGGCCCGTGACCGCCGCCCCGCCCGTTTCTTGGGGGAGCGGTCAGCCGAACGGCAGGACCGCCGTGCTGCGCCGGGCGAGGGCGCGGGCGTAGTCGGCGGCCTCGGCGGTCAGGGCGCGGTAGACGAGGACCGGGTCCCCGGCCCGGATCAGGGCCACCGCGCACCCGAGGCACCAGGGCCGCGGCGGCGTGACGTCCACGTCCTCGATGGCCGCCTCGGCACAGCCGCACTCGGCACAGGCAGACATGCAACCCCCTCGTGTCTCAGGACCAGGAGGAGCCGCACACGGTGCAGCCCCACCGGCCGCCCATCGTCTGGTAGGTGGATCCCGATCCGCAGACCGGGCACGCCGTCATCGACGGTCCCCGGTCGCCGTCCGGCAGGTTACCGCGACACGGCACCGTCCGCGGGCGGGTCGGAGTCTTGGGGCGGTCGAGCAGTTGGGGCGCTGACATGACGAACTCTCCTCTGGGTGAGGGCCGGATGGGGTTGCGCCCGGCCGGGGCACCTCCAGAAGACCGCGGCAGGATCGGGAAACGGAGCCCCGGACGGCGCATCCGCACGCCGTGTGCGTGCCTCGCACACGGCATGCAAGCCCTGCCCTTCAGCGCCTCTCGACGGATACGGTTGTCACTCCTTGGAGTTGAAAGGCAGCACCGTGTCACATCAGTGTCGAGTCGGGACGGCCATCAGGGCCGCGCGGTGTGCGCTGCGGATGACCCAGGCCGAGTTGGGCCGTGCGTGCGGTTACTCTGCATCTGCGATCAGCAGAGTCGAGGCGGGGAGACTTCGGCCCACGGACGGGCAGCTCCGGGTGATCGCCAGAGTGTTGGGTATGTCGCCTGACACCGTTGACGCGAGCCGACCGGATACGCTGGCCGGGGATGTGACCCCGGGTCAGGAGGATGCGATGCTCCGCAGACAGCTGCTCGTTGCGGGTGTGTCGGCAGCAGGGGTGTCGGTACTTCCGTCGACCGCAGCGGCTTCCCCACGGACGGACGCATCGACGCGGATCGTCGGAGCACTGTACGGGGCTGAACCAGCGGCGCCGGTCTCCCTGGCTTGCCTGCAGACGTCTCTGACTTCGGCCTGGTCGGCCTTCGCGGCGGCGCGCTATGGAAGCCTCGGCGAGATGCTGCCGGGCCTGCTGGGGACTGCGCAGGCGACCCGCGACATGTTGTCCGGCCGGGCGCGGGAGGAGGCTCATGCATGTGTCGCGCGTGCCTGGGTGCTCGCGACCGAGCTTGCACTGAAGGGCCACCACTCCGATGTCGCGTGGCCTGCCGCGGACAGGGCCCTGGCCGCGGCTCAGGCCAGCGGGAATCCGGTGGTACACGGGGAAGCGGCCAGGGTTCTGGCCATCACGATGAGACGCTCTGGACGTCCCAGCGCCGCGGTCGACCTCCTGCGCCGCGCCGCCGGCGCGCTGGCGAAGGAACAGGACGAGGTTGCCCGTGCGGTGGCGGCAACGCTGATGATGACTGCCGCCTACACAGCCGCATGCGGCCAGCGCCGAGGTGAGGCCCTCGATCTGATGACGGGCGCGGAAGACGTGGTGGGGAGCGTTGCGGCCACCGAGTCCAGGCCGAGGTCCGCACTGTTCACGGTGGACGCCACCAGTGCTCAGGTCGATCTGTACTGGATCGGCGTCCATACGGCCCTCGGCACGCCTGATGAGGGCGTCCGGTACGCGGCACAGATCTCGCCGCGCGCGTTGCCGACCGTAGAGCGGCGCGCGAGGTTCGGTACTGACTGCGCGCGTATGTGGCACCACCTCGGCGACCATCGCAGGACTTTCGCCGCATTGCAGTTCACCGAGCGGGTAGCACCGGAGGAGGTGCGCCGTCCGGCTCTGCGGGCGTTGACAGCGGATCTGCTCTACGCGCCCGTGTCGGTACCTGGCGTGCGGGAGCTCGCCGCACGCACAGGGGCGTCGTAGGAAGCGGCCGGCCGCCGCTGGGGCCGGCCGGCCGGGTCACATCATGCGTTCGGCCGTGGCCGCGCGGGCGCGGAGGGCGGTGGCCTCCTCGTGGGCGCCGCGGGCGTCGAGGAGGCGGGCGCGGTACTCCATGGCGTAGGCGTCGCCGAGGGCCTCGGCGCGGAGGAAGGCCCGGACGGCGCCGTCCGCGTCGCCGCTGTCGCGGAGGGCCACGCCGAGGGCGGTGACGGGGTAGGCCTCGTCCTGGGCGAGGATCAGCGGGGTCCAGTGTTCGACGGTCGCCCGGTCGCCGCGGTCGAGGGCCTGGCGGACCAGGCCGAGCATCGCGTCGGGGTCGCCGAGGGCGGCGCTGCGTTCCCAGACCACCTGGGCGCGGTTGGTGTCGCCGGACATCTCGTGCAGGGTGCCCAGGTTGAAGCCGGCGCCGGCGTTCCCGGCGTCCCAGGCCCTGGTGAGCCAGTGGAGCGCGCGGGTGCGGTCGACGGTGACCAGGGCGGCGCCGAGGTTCGCCATCGCGATGACGTCACCGGCCTCCGCCTCCTCCTGCAGCCCGGCCAGCTCGACGGGGAGGGGCTGGTGGCCCGATGCGAGCAGGACCCGGCGCGAGACGATCCCGTCGCCGCCTTCGGCGTCGCCACGTCGGCGACGGAACCAACGGAGCATCAGCGGCTCCCGGAGGGGCGGGGCCGGGCAGGCCGGTGGAGGGCGGCCTCGGTGGGGGTGAGCATGCGCCGATGGTGCCATGCGATCGACCGGTCCCCGCAGGTGGGTGGGGGTTTCGGGGTTCCCGGGCGTCCCGGGGTGCGGTGTGTCGGTGGGGAGTGGTTGCATTCCGACCATGTCTGGTGAGCTGCACGTCGATGATGTCGGGGCCGGCGCCGGTGGACAACCGGCCCCGGGAGGAACGGAGTTCGGGGAGGGGGCGGATCGTCCCGGGGTCGGGCCGGGGCGTCCCGCCGGTGTGCCGGCGGCCGCCGAGGCCCTGCCGACCGGCGGCTGGTGGCTGCCCGGCCGGCGGGAGGACGGCCTGCTCGCGGGCCTGGCCCGGTACTGGACCGCCGACGGGGCTCCGGAGCGGGTGGTCTACCACCGGGCCGGGCAGGAGGTCGCCCGGTTCCCCCGGGGTGAGGCGAGGGCGAACCCACTGATCGAGGCCGCCCGCGACGGTGACGCCGCGTCGGTCGAGCTGTGCCTGGCGGCAGGTCTGGGCGCCTCGCCGGGCGCGGCGTGGCACGCCGCGTACGAGGGGTTGCCGGAGCTGGCGTTGCGGCTGCTGCGGTCAGGGCGGGCCGGCGGGACGGGACACGGCGGCGGGACGGGACGCGGCGGCGGGACGGGACGCGGAGGCGGGACGGGACGCCCCGGCGAGGCGGAACGGGCCGACCGGACGGGACACGGCGGTGCGGTGGACCCGGCCGACGCCGTCGAGCTGGCCGAGGTGCGCACCCCGCCCGCGGCGCCCTCGCCGGGCGTGCCCGAGGACGCCGTGTGGGTGGCGGGCATGCTCGCGTTCGTCGCCGGGGGAGTGGAGCCGACGACCGGGGCGGCGGTCGGCACGTGGCGCTGGTGGACGCAGGCCTGGCACCAGACCTCCGATACGACGGGGCCGAGCTACCACGCCCCCGACAGCTGCTACCACGGTTACGCGGAGGCGGACTTCGTCGACGGCAGGCCGGCGGAGCGCCGGGCGTACCTGAGCTCCGGCAGGCTCTACCGGGTCGAGCGGTACCGACCGGACGGCGCGCGGCTGTCGGAGCGCAAGTACAGCGGCGGGGTGCCGGAGCAGGAGTGGGAGTGGCCGGCCGACGGCACCGTGATCCGCCGCCGGTTCCAGCGCGACGGCGCCCTCCGGGTCGAGCGCACCGAGCGGGACGGCGAGCTCGTCGGCGAGCGGTGGTACGACGCGGACGGCACCCGGACGGTGGAGGTCGGGCCCACCGGGGCCACCGTCGAGGGGGAGCCGGTCGAACGCTGCCGTGCGCTGGGCCCCGGCGGGGCGGTCGTCGCCGAAGGGCACGCCGATCCCGGCACGCGGGGCGGCCCGGTCGGGGTCTGGAACCTGTTCGGGGCCGACGGCGCCGCGCTGGGGGAGGTGTCCTTCGACGGGCTCGGCCTCGCCCGCGACGAGCGGATCGGCAGGTCCGCCCATGCCCTGCAGGCCTGGCGCGCGGCGCCCGTACCGCGCGAGCTGGACGGCGCCGAGGCGGTGCCGTGGGGTCGCCTCGGCACCTTCTTCGGCGACTCGGAGGAGGTGCCGTTCCTGCTCAAGGGGCTGTCCGTCGCCAACCCGGACGCGATCTCCCTGGCCCTGGCGCAGCTGTCGCACATGCTGCTCCACCAGCACACCATCGCGGAGGCCGCCGGGCCGGCGTTCCGGTACATGACCGCGCTGGCCGGGCGCCCCGTCGAGGCCGGTCCCGATCCCGATCCCGGGGCCGTGCTCGGCCTGCTGGAGTTGCTGGCCGGCATCGCGACCCGAGACGGGGACCCCGACGCCGTCCGTGAGCTCAAGCGGATCCGGGCCGACCTCCCCGCCGGAGCGACGGAGCCCGGCGAGCACTACGCCCGCAGCGGCGCCGAGCCCGCCCACCACCACGTCCACACCGCCCTCACCGAGGCCGTACCGACCTGGACCGGGCTGGCCGCCCACCGGAGCACCGGGATCCGGCGCCCGGCCGTCGCCCTGCTCGCCGCGGCGCCGGGCGAGGCGGCGGCCCGGGCACTGCACGACCGCCTCGCCCTCGAACCCGAGCCCGGGATCCGCGCGGAGATCCTGCTCGGCCTGGGCCTGCACGAGCCCGACGACGACACGTTGCGGGCCCTGGAACGGCACCTCGCCGACGACGACCCGCTGCTGCGTTTCTGCGCGGCGCTGACCTGGGTACGCCGACGGCCTTCCGCCGCAGGCCCGGGCGCCCGGCTCCTCGTCGAGGTGCTCCGGGGCGGCCTGGACACCGACGGCTTCGAGGGCCTCTACCTCGGCACGGGCGACCCGACCACCGACACCGTCACCACCCTGGCGCTCCTGCCGCCGGAGCAGACCGAAGGCCTGCTCGCCGGGCTGTGCGCCGCCCTGGACGAGGTCGACCCGGTCGACGCCGCGTCGGTGGCCAACGCGCTGCTCGACATCGTCTTCCCGACCGCGGCCCACGGCGAGGGCGAGCCGCTCACCGACGGCCAGCGCACCGTGATCCGCGCGATAGCCGACAGCACCAACGCCTGGGAATTCAACGTCAACCTGTACGAGGTGCTGGACGTCAACGGCCTGCCCCGCGCCGCCGATGCGCTGCGGGCGCTCGCCGACACCGCGCCGACCGCCGAGCAGTAGCGGCCGCCGAGCGGTAGTGGCCGCCGACCGCCGGCGCCGGGCACGTCCGCGGCCGGCCCCGGACGAGGGGCGGTGCGGGTACCAAAGAACCGATGTTCAAATGTCTGATGTTTGTATAGGGTCTCTTCCATGAGACGCATCAGCGCACCGCGGCGAACGGCCAGCCTGTCCGCCCAGCTCGTGGAAAGCCTCCGCTCGCACATCGAGGCGGGGGGCTGGCCGGTCGGGACGCGGATCCCGCCGGAGCAGGCCCTCGTCGAGGAGCTCGGGGTCGGACGCAGCACGCTGCGGGAGGCGATCGGTGCGCTGGTGCACCTCGGCCTGCTGGAGCCCAGGGCCGGTGACGGCACCTACGTCCGCTCCTCCAGCGAACTCCAGTCGGTCATGGTGCGGCGAGCGGGCTCCGCGGAGCGGGACGACGTGCTGGAACTGCGGACCGTTCTGGAGGAGTACGCCTCGGGCGCCGCGGCCCTGCGCCGCAGCGAGGAGCAGGTGCGGCAGCTGCGGGAGCTGCTGGCCGACGCCGAGGCGGCCGCTGCCGGCGAGGACGCGGTCGCGGCCACGGGCGTCGACGCGCTCTTCCACCGGTCCGTCGTCCGGGCGAGCGGGAACGAGCTGCTGATCGAGGTGTACGACCACCTCGGCACGGCGCTCACCGCACACCTGGGCGGCATGTCCTGGGACGCCGCCCACGCCGAGGAACACGCGGGCCTGCACCGGCGGCTCGTCGACGCGATCGAGGCCCGTGACGCGGGCGGCGCCCGGGAGGCCGCGGGCGCGATCGTCCGGCTCACCCGCGACCACGAAACCGCCGAGGCACGCGCAGCCGAGGAACGCTGAGCCCGCAGCCGACCCCGGTGTCCCGACACCCCGCCGCCGGGGCGGGCGGCCGCCCCAACGGCAATACGGCCCGCCCGAACGGCAACACCGCCCGAACGGCAACACCGCCCGCCCCCACAGCAACACCGCCCGACCGAACGGAAGCACCGCACCCCCGAACATCGACACCGCCCGCCTGAAAAGGCGTTCTCGGCCGCAAAGGAGATCATCCGTGTCCCGATCCCGCCTCCCCGCCGACGAACTCGACGCCCGCGCCGACCGGCGCAGCGCCCACCTGTACGCGACTGACGCCCAGTTCCGTGCCACCGCGCCCCTGGACGCCGTCACCGAGGCGATCCGGCGACCCGACCTGCCGCTCGCCGAGCTGGTGGCCACCGTGCTGGAGGCGTACGCCGACCGCCCCGCCCTCGGCGAGCGTGCCACCGAGCCGGTCACCGACCCGCAGACGGGCCGCACCACGCTGCGCCTGCTGCCCAGCTTCGACACGCTCACCTACGGCGAACTCCGCGAGCGGGTGGACGCGGTGGCCTCCGAGTGGCGCCACCATCCCGAAACCCCGCTGGGCCCCGGCGACTTCGTCGCCCTCCTCGGGCCCACGAGTGCCGAGTACGCCGTGGCGGACCTCGCCTGCCTCCGCTCCGGCGCGGTCTCCGTCCCCCTGCAGTCGGGTGCGTCGGCGGCACAGCTGGCCCCCGTCGTGGAGCAGTCCGGACCGCGCCTGCTCGTGGCGGACCTGGCCCAGCTGGACGTTGCCCTCGAGCTCGCGGCGCGCGCCCCCTCGCTGGGCAGGATCGTCGTCATCGGCCACCGCCCCGAGGCCACCGCCCACCAGGAGCAGCTGGAGTCCGCGCGCGCCCGGCTCGCGGCGCGGGGCCGGGGAGTGGCCCTGGACACCCTGGCGTCGACCGTCGAGCGGGGAAGGACGCTGCCGTCGCTCCCCCGGGTCCCCGACGGGTCGGCGCCCGACGCGCTGAGCGCGCTGATCTACACCTCGGGGAGTACCGGCACTCCCAAGGGGGCCGTGTACACCGAGCGGCTGGTCCGGCAGTTCTGGGTCGACTTCGTGCCCGGCCAGCCGGTGCGGCCCGCCATCGTGCTCAACTACCTGCCGTTGAGTCACATGGTGGGCAGGGGAGTGCTGTTCGGGACGCTGGCCAAGGGGGGCCTGGCCTGTTTCACGGCGTCGGGTGACCTGTCGACGCTCCTCGAGGACCTCTCCCTGGTCCGTCCCACCGAGATCGTCCTGGTTCCGCGCATCTCCGACATGCTCTTCCAGCACTACCGGGCGGAGTCGTCCCGCCGGAGCGGGACGACCGGCGGGACGACCGGCGGGACGGCCGGGGGTGCGGCCGACGGTGCGGCCGACGAGCAGCTGATGGCGGAGCTGCGGGAGGAGGTCATGGGCGGCCGCCTCCTCACGGCCGTCAGCGCCTCGGCCCCGCCGAGCGCCGAGACGACGGCCTTCATCGAGGACTGCTTCCGCGTCAGGCTGCTCGACGGCTACGGGTCGACGGAAGGCGGCGTCGTCACCCTCGACGGCCGGGTACAGCGCCCGCCGGTGACCGACCACAAGCTGGTCGACGTACCCGAACTGGGCTACTTCGGCACCGACGCGCCGTACCCCAGGGGCGAACTGCTGATCAGGTCCGACCGGCTCGTCCCCGGGTACTACCGGCGACCGGACGCCACCTCGGAGGTCTTCGACGAGGACGGCTTCTACCGCACGGGCGACATCATGGCCCGGGTCGGCCCCGATGAACTGCGCTACGTCGAGCGCCGCTCCAACGTCCTCAAGCTGTCGCAGGGCGAATTCGTCGCCGTCTCCCGCCTGGAGGCGCTCTTCGACGCCAGTCCGTCCGTCCGGCAGATCTTCCTGTACGGAAGTGGCACCCGCGCCCATCTGCTCGCGGTCGTCGTGCCGACGCAGGAGGCCCTCGACCGGGTCGACGGGGACGCCCAGCGCCTGCGGCCGGTCCTGCGGGAGTCCCTGCGGAGGCTCGCCGCCGAGGCGGGGCTGAACTCCTACGAGATCCCGCGGGACGTCCTGGTCGAGACCGAGCCGTTCACCCAGGAGAACGGGTTGCTCTCGGGGGTGCGCAAGCCGTTGCGGCCGGCCCTGACGAAGCGCTACGGCGAGCGTCTCGAGGCGCTGTACGCCGAGCTGGCCGACCGTGAGGCGGAGGAGGTCCGGACGCTGCGCCGGCTCTCCTCCGGCCGGCCGGTACCCGCGACGGTGCTCAGGGCCGCGCAGGCGGTCCTCGGGTTGGAGGAGGGCGTCGTGGAGCCCGGCACGCGCTTCCTCGAACTCGGCGGGGACAGCCTCACGGCGCTGTCGTTCTCCGGGCTGCTGAAGGAGGTCTTCGGCGTCGACGTCCCCGTCGACGTGATCATCGGCCCGGTCAACTCGCTGCAGCGGGTGGCCGATCACGTCGAGCGGGCGCTCGCGGCGGAACACCGCCGTCCCACCGCCGACAGCGTGCACGGCCCGGACGCGACGCGACTCGACGCCGCCCAGCTGCGGCTGGACGCGTTCCTCGACGCGCGGACCGTCGAGCACGCCGCACGGCGACGGCCGACCGGTCCGCTGCCCGAGGCCCGGACCGTCCTGCTGACCGGTGCCAACGGCTACCTGGGCCGCTTCCTGTGCCTCGAGTGGCTCGAGCGCGTGGCGGAGCGCGGTGGCACGCTGGTCTGCGTGGTCCGCGGCTCCTCCGCCGAGGAGGCCCGGGCACGCCTCGACGCGGCCTTCGACAGCGGTGACCCGGAACTCCTGGAGCGGTACCGGAAGTCCGCAGCCCGGCACCTCCGGGTGGTCGCCGGCGACATCGGGGAACCGGGTCTCGGACTCGACGAGGAGACCTGGCAGTGGCTGGCCGACACGGTCGACCTGATCGTCCACCCGGCGGCACTGGTCAACCACGTCCTGCCCTACGGCCAGCTGTTCGGCCCCAACGTGCTGGGCACGGCCGAACTGATCAGGCTCGCGGTCACCTCCCGGACCAAGCAGTTCACCTACCTGTCGACGGTCGCGGTGGTCTCCGGGAACGCGGCGGCCGCCGAGGAGTCGGCGGACATCCGCACCGCGTGCGGGGTACGCGACCTCGACGGCGACTACGCCGACGGCTACGCGGCCAGCAAATGGGCCGGCGAGGTGCTGCTGCGGGAGGCGCACGAGGCCTTCGGCCTGCCGGTCGCCGTCTTCCGCTCGAACATGATCCTCGCGCACCCGCGCTACCGCGGTCAGCTCAACGTCCCGGACGTCTTCACCCGCCTCGTGCTCAGCCTGCTGGCGACGGGCATCGCACCCGGCAGCTTCTACGCCCGGGGCGCCGGAACGGGCGCCGGCGCCGGTAGCGCCACCGCCACCGGCGCCGACCGCGGACACTTCGACGCACTCCCGGTGGACTTCACCGCGCGGGCCGTCACCGCGCTCGGCGACGACGCACGCGAGGGCCACCGGACGTACAACGTGGTCAACCCGCACGAGGACGGCATCTCGCTCGACACGGTCGTCGACTGGCTGATGGCGGACGGACATCCCCTGACACGTGTCCAGGACCACGCCGAGTGGGCCGACCGCTTCGAGACCGCCCTGCGCGCCCTGCCCGACCGCCGGAGGCAGCACTCGGTGCTCCCGCTGCTGCACGCCTTCGCCGAGCCGGCGCAGCCGCTCGCCGGATCCGCCCTGCCGGCCGACCGGTTCCGTGCGGCGGTCCGGGCGGCAGCCCTCGGCGACGAGCACGACATCCCCCGGCTGTCAGCGGACCTGATCACCAAGTACGTGGCCGACCTCCGGGCGCACAGCCTGATCTGACACCACCCGTGACTGCCGCGGGGTCCGCCCGAGCCGACGGGCCCCGCGGCCGCTCGACCCGCCGGCCGCGCGGAAAACGAGGTGCCGGAACCGGGGGCGAGTCCCTACCCTCGGCCCCATGCCCCGCGAATCCGCCCTGCTGAACGTCATCGACGTCGAAGCCACCTGCTGGGACGGGCAACCGCCGCCCGGTTCCGTGCACGAGATCATCGAGATCGGCCTGACCGTCGTGGACGTCCCGGCGCGGCGCCGGGTGTCCCGGCACCGGATCCTGGTCCGCCCCGTCCGGTCGGCGGTCAGCGACTTCTGCACCGAACTCACCGGACTGACACCGGCCGAGGTCGAACGGGGCGTCGGCTTCGCGCAGGCGTGCCGGATCCTCGCCGAGGAGCACGGCGCCGGTGAGCGCCCCTGGGCGAGCTGGGGAGAGTACGACCGCCGGCAGTTCGCCCGGCAGAGCCAGGCCGACGGGGTGGCCTACCCGTTCGGCTATCCGACGGAGCGCACCCACACCAATGCCAAGGCCGTCTTCACCGCGGCCCACGGCCTGCGCAGGAAGCCCGGTATGGCCCAGGCCCTGCAGATCGCGGGACTTCCCCTCGAAGGCCGCCACCACAGCGGCGAGGACGACGCCTGGAACATCGCCGCACTCGTCCTCGACCTGGCGGCCCGCGGCGCCTGGCCGGCCCCGGTCGCGGTCGGCTCACGACAGTAGGCCGGTGTCGACAGTGGACCAGTGGGGCCGGTTCGTGACGAGCGTCGGGGCAGGGGCAGGGGCAGGGGCAGGGGCAGGAACGGGAGTGGGAGCGGGGAGGCCGCCATGATGGTCGGGTCGCGGAGCGGGTTCGGACTGGAGTTCCACGTCGAACGGGACCCGGGGCTGCTGTGCGTCGACGTCTTCGTCGGCGGGCTCCACGTGAGCACCTGGGACAACGCGTTCTACCCGCCGCTGCTGGTCAAGAAGCTCGGGGACGAGCTCGGCCGCTTCCGGACGCCGACCGCGCCGCCGGCGGGGTTCACCTCGCCGTCCGAGTCCTTCCTCGCGGCCGAGCGCTGGATGGACGACGACGCCCGTCCCGGGACCGGATCCGGTCCCGAGGAGGCACTCGCGCGGTGCGTCTTCCTGGAATGGGGGGAGTGCACCGACGGGGTGACGGCGCTCGCGTTCCCCGACGGGGACCGGGTGCACCTCGCCTGTCGGGCACGCGGTGGAGGCGGTCCCGCCCGGGGCACCGAGGCCCGGCACGAGCCGACGGTGGTGTCGTTGAGCCGGACGGCGCTCGTCGAGACGCTGGAGCGCGGCCTGGTCATCGCCGAACGCGAGTGGTCCGCCCGGCGAGCCGCCATGGACGACCGCACATGACGGTGGGCCAGGGCGCCGGCACGGGGAAGACGTCATCGGCGAGCGCCGCGTCGACGGCACCGTCCACGTGGTCCCCTGTGGCCCGGTGACGGCTTCTAGGATCTGTGCCATGGCAACACGACTCGTGCAGATCAACATGAAGGCCCTGGACGACGCCGCGCTGGGGCGCTTCTGGGCGGAGGCGCTCGGTTGGGGCGTCGACAGCGAGGGGCCCGGCGTGACCAACCTCGAACCCGTGGGCTTCGCCTACCCCGACCCGGCGGCGATCTGCATCGACCTGGTCGCCCGCCCGGAGCCCAAGACGGTGAAGAACCGGGTGCACCTCGACCTGGCCACCACCTCGCCCGCGCACCAGGCGGAGTTGGTCGCGCGGCTGAAGGACCTCGGCGCGACGCTCGCCGACGTGGGCCAGGGCGACGTGCCCTGGACGGTCATGGCCGACCCGGAGGGCAACGAGTTCTGCGTCCTGGAACCCCGGCCGGAGTACCAGGGCGTCGGGCTGGTCGCCGCGGTGGTGGTCGACTGCACCGACCCGCGGGAGATGGCCCGGTTCTGGGACGCGGCGATGGACTGGACGCTGCACGAGGTCACCGACGAGTTCGCGTCGCTGCGCTCCGCGGCGGGCGTCGGCCCCTACCTGGAGTTCGTCCGCACCCCCGACGCCAAGACCGTGTGGAACCGCGTCCACCTCGACGTCCGCCCCTACCCCGGCGACGACCCGGCGGCGGAGGAGGCCCGGCTGCGCGCCCTGGGCGCCACCGACCCGGGCATCGACCAGTCCGCGATCTCCTGGACGGTCCTGGCCGACCCGGAGGGCAACGAGTTCTGCCTGCTCAGCCCGCGCTGACGTCGGGCGACGGGCCCGCGAGGCTGTGTCGCGAGGGGAGCTCAGGCCCGCCTCGCGAAACAGCCCCGCGGAACAGCCTCGTGGAACAGCCTCGCAGGGATGCAGGATCGCCGGACCACCGGCCTGTCCGGCAATCGGACTACCGGAGCGTCGCGAGGACGCCGCGGGCAGGCGTTCCGTCCGGCCAGGTCCACCCGGCGACGAGGCTCACGGGCGTTCCGTCAGCGGCCTCCGTCGGCCGAAGGACGCGGTTGAGGCGGACGTCGCGGCCGTCCGCGAGGCCCGTTCCGTGCACGGTGACGGTCGGGTCGGGGGTGTCGCTCTCGCGCTGGTGCTGCGGGACCGCCTCGCCGCGCAGCAGGGCGCGCAACTGCGCCGTCACCACCGGGTCGTGGACGCCGTCGTAGATCCACCGGGTGCCGAGCACACCGTGCTCGGAGGTGCCGATCAGGGCCTCGCCCGGCACCCCCTCCAACGCCGCGCCGCGGTAGCCCATCGGCACGAGGTAGGCCACCGGCTCCTGCGCGGTGGCGTCCACGACGACCATGACCTCGATCCCGACCTCCCCGGCCGGGTCGTCCAGGCGGAACCCGCCCGCCACGACCGGTTCCGGTGTTCCCGCGTCGCCCACGTACCAGCTCTGCTTCGGCAGCCAGTCGGCGAGCAGCTCCAGCTTGGTGGGCTTCATGGTGGTGCGGTGGATGGCGGCCATCCGAACTCCCTCACGCTCAGGTCCGGGCCCGTCCTCCGACGGGATGTGACCGAACCTATCCGAACGGCTCGCCCGCCCGGCCGCCCGCGGGCGGCCTCTGGCCCCGGCTCGACACCGCTGCCCTCCGGAACGAAAGCCGGCCCTGAGCCCGCATCGACACCGGTGGGCCGCGGCCGACCTGTTCGGCCGGGAGGCGGCCGAGGCCGCGCTCGAGCTCGGCGTCGCACCCGAGCGGATCTCCGTCGTGGCCGACGGCCCCGCTCCGCCGTCCGGCGTGCGCAAGGCGGGCGCCCTCGACGCGGGCCCGGGCTCCCTGGAGCGGATCGCCGAGCTGATCCGGTCGGGCGAGCTCACGGTTCCGATCGCGGCGACCTTCCCGGTCGAGCGGATCCGCGAGGCCGTGGTGATGCAGGCCGAGAGGCACGTCCACGGAAAGCTGGTCATAGCGTTGTGAACCGGCGCGGGACCGCCCGGGGAGAATCCGCTGAGAGCGTGACGAATCCACAGGGGCGGTGCCACCGGCACCACTTAGGCTGGGGGGGTGAGCACTCATGCGTCGAACGAAGCCCGCGTCATCCCCCTGCGTCCGCAGGCCGCGCAGCCCGGTTCCGGTGGGGAGGGTCGTGCCCCGCAGCGCCCGGCGGGGGCCCAGGATGCGCCCGCGCCGAGGGAGCCGCTCTGGCGGGACCTGGTCGGCGACGTGCTGCGGCGCGAACGGCTCGCGCAGGAGCGCACGTTGAAGGACGTCGCGGAGGCGGCCCGGATCTCCATGCCGTACCTTTCGGAGCTGGAGCGCGGGCGCAAGGAGGCCTCCTCCGAGGTGCTCGCGGCCGCGGCGCGGGCCCTCGGCCTCGGCCTCGGTGACCTGCTCTCGCTCGCCCAGGAGGACCTGGCCCGGTACGCCCGGCCCGCCGCGGCCGCGCCCCGGGTCGGCAGGGTGGGGCAGCCGGGTCGGGCGGTCCACCGCCGTCCGTCGTCCACGACGCCGTACAACGGGCTCTGCCTCGTCGCGTGAGCGGCGTCGGCACCGCCTGACCGGTACTGCCTTAGCGACACTGCCTGACCGGTACTGCATTATCGGCACCGCCTGACCAGGCCGCCGACCGGTGCGGCGGGGACGCCGCCGCGTACCCGCCGCACCGCCAGGTGCGTACCCGCCGCACCGCCCGGCGGCCGTGTGCGGATCCGTGCCGGTCCGGACCTACGCGAACGGCAGCCGCCGGCTCAGCACCTCGTCGGCGAGCCCGTAGGCGACGGCCTCCTCGGCGGTGAGCACCTTCTCCCGGTCCATGTCCGCGCGCAGCGTCGCCGGGTCGTGCCGGGTGTGACGGGACAGCACCTCCTCCACCTGCGCGCGGATGCGGACCACCTCCTTCGCCGCGAGGCTGAGGTCGGAGACCGTCCCCTGCCGGCCGCCGCTGGCGGGCTGGCCGAGCAGCACCCGTGCGTGCTGGAGCACGAACCGCCGCCCCGGGTCCCCGCCGGCCAGCAGCACGGCCGCCGTGGACGCCGCCTGCCCGACGCAGAACGTGGAGATCGGCGACTGCACGAAGGTCATCGTGTCGTAGATCGCCATCAGCGAAGTGAACGATCCACCGGGCGAGTTGAGGTAGATCGAGATCTCCCGCTCCGGGTTCGCCGACTCCAGGTGCAGGAGCTGCGCGATGACGACGTTGGCGACGCCGTCGTCGATCTCGGTGCCGAGGAAGATGATCCGCTCGTTCAGCAGCCGGCTGAAGACGTCGTACGTCCGCTCGCCCTGCGCGGTGCGCTCGATGACGTAGGGAACCGTGTACGAGCCCATGTCACAGCCCCATCCGTCGGCGGGACGAGGCCGGGCGGATGTCGGCGACCGACTCCACCACCCGGTCCACCATCCCGTACTCCCGGGCCTGTTCGGCCGTGAACCAGCGGTCCCGGTCGCCGTCCCGGGCGATCGTCTCCTCGCTCTGCCCGGTGTGCTCGGCGGTGATCCGCTCGATCGCCTTCTTGGTGAACTGGAGGTTCTCCGCCTGGATCTCGATGTCCGCCGCGGTGCCGCCGATGCCGGCCGACGGCTGGTGCATCATGATCCGCGCGTTCGGCAGCGCGAACCGCTTGCCGGCCGCCCCCACCGTCAGCAGGAACTGGCCCATGCTGGCGGCGAAACCCATCGCCAGCGTCGAGACGTCGTTCGGGATGAGCCGCATGGTGTCGTAGATGGCGAGCCCCGCGGTGACGGAACCCCCCGGGCTGTTGATGTACAGGCTGATGTCGGTCCGCGGGTCCTCCGCGGAGAGCAGCAGCAGCTGCGCGCACACCCGGTTGGCCGACACGTCGTCGACCTGGGTGCCGAGCAGGACGATCCGCTGGGCGAGCAGCTGCGCCGCGAGGTGGTCGTCGAAGGGGCTGGGCGGGGTGTCGCCCTCCTGCGCGCGGGGCGCACGGGCGGTGAGCGGACTCATCTGGTCTCTCCTCGTCGGGGCGGGGAAGCTGTCCACTCCACTCTTGACCCCGGGGGCGGCCCGGATACCGTTCCTCTGCCCGCCGCAGATTCGCTACGGGCAGAGGCGGTGGGCGGAGCGGTGGCCCCAGGTGGAGCGGTGGCCCCGGGCCGCCCCACCTCCACGGTCCCCGGCCCCGGCCCCTGGCGACGCGTCAACCGGTGTGAGCCGTCAGCAGCCGTGCCGCGGTGGCGAGGAAGGCGCGCACCCGCGGCGCGGTGCGGCCGGCCGGCACGGCCAGGAAGGTGCGCACCGGTGGGGCGTCGGTGACCGGCAGGTAGACCAGGTCCGCCCGGGAGTACATCGCCGCCACACTGGCCGGCACCAGCGCGACGCCGCCGCCCAGCGCGATGACCTCGAACTTCTCGTCCAGCGAGGAGGTGCGCCGCCGGGGCTCGGCGTTGAGCAGGGTCTCCCCGGCGAGGTCGGCGGTGGTGATCGCGGCACGGCGGGCCAGCGGGTGGGCGGCCGGGAGGCAGGCCACCCTGGTCTCCTCGCCGACGGGCAGCAGCCGCAGCCCGGTGGTGTCGAAGGGCTCCCGCAGGTAGCCGACGTGGGCGCGGCCGTCGCGCAACGGCCGTTCCTGCTCCCACCACGGCACGCCGAGCGGCTCGACCTCCACCCCCGGGTGCTCGGCGGTGAAGGCCCGCACCGCCTCGGCGACCAGCAGCCCCGTCGCGAAGGCGACCACCAGCCGCTCCCCGCCGTGCGCGGCCTCGTTCACCCTGCGCACCGCGGCGTCCACCGCCCCGAACACGTCCTTGCACTCGGCCTGCAGCTGCTCGCCCGCCGGGGTGAGCTCGACGCTGCGGGTGGTGCGCCGCAGCAGCGCGCAGCCGAGTTCCTGCTCCAGCGCCCGGATCTGCCGGCTCAGCACCGGCTGCGCGATGTACAGCGCCTGCGCGGCGCGGCCGAAGTGCCGGTGCTCGGCGACCGCGGCGAAGTAGCGCAGCTTGCGCAGGTCCAGATCCATACCTCAAGGGTATCAATGGGCTGCGAAGGGTATTGGACCCCGCAGACGCCCGGCGCGCAGCATCGAAGCATGATCCTCATCACCACGCCCACCGGCGACATCGGCAGCCAGCTCGTCCGGATGCTCCTCGACAGCACCGACACGGCACTCCGCGTGATCGCCCGCGACCCCGCCCGCATCCCCGCCGGCCTGCGCGACCGCATCGACGTGGTCACCGGCTCGCACTACGACCCGGCGGTACTGGACCGCGCCCTCGACGGCGCGGACGCCCTCTTCTGGAACGCCGCGCCCAACCCGGCCGCCGCCACCCTGGACGAGGTGTACGCCGGGGCGGCCGCCACCGCCGCCGAGCTGCTGGCCGCGCACGGCACCGGCCACGTGGTGACCGTCTCCGCGCTGGGCCGCGGCACGTCGCACCAGGCCGACGCGGGCCTGGTCACCGCCTCCCTCGCCATGGACGACGCACTCTCCGCCGCCGTCCCGAACTTCCGTGCCCTGGCCAACGCCTCCTTCATGGACAACCTGCTGCGCCAGACCGCCCAGCTCCGCGACACCGGCGTCTTCTCCGGCCCCATGCCGGCGCAGTCGCGCCAGCCCACCGTCGCCACCCGTGACATCGCCGCGGCGGCGGCCCGGCTCCTGCTCGACCGCGCCTGGACCGGCTCCGCCGAGGAGCCCCTGCTCGGCCCGGAGGACCTCTCCCCCGACGAGCAGTCCGCGACCGTCTCCGCCGTCCTGGGACGCCAGGTGACCTACCGTCAGGAGCCCCTGGACTCCGTCGAGACCCGCCTCCTGGGCTTCGGCGCGTCACCGGCCTTCGCCGGCGGCATGGCCGCCATGGTCCGCGCCAAGGCCGAACACGGCCTCGACACCGGCATCCCGCGCACCCCGGCGGCGGCCACGGCCGCCCCCACCACCTTCCACCAGTGGTGCGAGCGGGTCCTGAAGCCCGCCCTGGCGCGCAGCTGACCGCGCGCCCGCCCCGAACGCCCCTGCCCCTCACGGGCCCTGGCCCCGCTCCGGGCGGAGCGGGGCCAGGGCCCGCCTCAGGCAGGGGGATCGGGGCGGACCACCGGGTGCGAGGCGTCCCCGAGGAGGTGACCCGTCCGAACCTCCGGCGCGGCAGCGGGTCGCGGCCGTCCTGGACTTGTCGGGTGTTGCTGACCGGGCGACATTCCCTGCATCGTCAACTGTGCTTGCAATAGCCGGACGGGTCAGCCGCCGGTGGAAGGCACTGGTACGGGAAGTCTGCGGCGTGATGGCTCAGGAAGCGGCCGCTGCACTGGTCCTTGCCGACGCGGCCGTGTGCTGCGCAGAAGGCGAGAGCTGCGGAACCGTTGCTGAAGGGACCCGGGTCGTAGATGACCCAGTACCCAGGGCGCAGTGAGGTGAAGTCGTCGCTTCGCAGGACCTGGGCCGTCGGCACGTCGGCCCGGACCTGTGCCAGCCGTTGGTCCCGACCGGCGATGCCTGTGGAGACCGGTTCGGAGTAGAGCTGTGCGATCCAGCTGTCCGTGCTGCCTTCTCCCGCTCCGGCAACGGGTGCGGTGGGTGCTGGTGGGGAAGCCCGCGGCTGGCTCGGCGCTGGTTCCGGGGTCACGGTAGGAGTCGGGACCGAAGCTCCGACAGGGGATGCGGGGGATTGCGCGGCCGGGGAAGGGTGCGAGAGGGCGCCGGTGATGAAGGCTACGGCGATTGCCCCCATGACTCCGATGATCGCCGAAGCAATCTGAACGGTGTGCTGCTTCAGCCATGGGTCGGGAGAAGGAGAAGCCACGTCACGCCCCCTACGTCAGTCATGGGACAGGTGCGCTGACGATCAGTCAGTCACCAGGGTTCAGAAGGTACATGACCTCCGGGTGTGACGAGTAAAGGTCGGGATTTCGTGGCGTGACCGTGGTAGGGCCGTTACCGCCGGAGGGTGGGGCTGTCAGGGCTGGACCTGGGTGAAGTGGGCGAGGGCCTGGGTGGGGTCGGGGCTGAGGAGGCGGTCCAGGCCGGCGGTGGTGATCTCCGCCCATCGGTGGGCTCGGGGCCACATGCGGTCCTCGAATGCGCGGACGGTCGCGTCGAGGTCGCCCGGGCCGGTGGCGATGGACTCGGCGAGTTCGGCGCCCTCGAGCATGGCGAGGTTCGCGCCGGCGCCCAGCGGGGGCATCAGGTGGGCGGCGTCGCCGAGGAGGGTCACGCCGGGGACGTGGGGCCAGGTGTGGTCCACGGGCAGGACGTGGAGCGGGCGGTGGACGAAGGCGGTGCCGTGGCGGAGGAGGTCGAGGACGGGGGCCGCCCAGCCGTCGAACAGGGCGAGCAGGCTTGACCGGACGGCCTCGGTGTCGGCCGGGTCCAGGTGGGCGTGCCAGTCCAGTGGTGCGCGGAACTGGGCGTAGACCTTGACGTGGCCGCCGCTGTTGCGCTGGGCGACGAGCTTGCGGTTCACGCCGTACACGGCCACGGAGCCGTCGCCGACCAGCCGGGCGAGGTCGGGGTGGCGGGTGTCGACGTCGTCCAGGGAGGTCTCGACCGAGGTGATGCCCGTGTAGTGCGGCGTCACCGGCGAGACCGCCGGGCGGACCCGGGACCAGGCGCCGTCCGCGCCGACGACGAGGTCGAACTCCTCCTGCCTCCCGTCGGCGCAGTGGACCACCGCGCCGCCTCCGGTTCCCGGCACCACGCGCGTCACGCTGCGCCCCCACTGGACGTCGAGCGGGCCGAGCAGCAGGTCGCGGAGTTGCCCTCGGTCGATCTCGGGATTGGCGTGGTCGTCCGGGCGGGGCCGCCAGTCGCGCAGGACGGTTCCGTCCGTGTCCAGGATGCGCATGGCCTGCCCCTCGGGTCGGGACAGCGCCTGGAACTCCGTCAGCAGCCCGGCCTTGTCGAGGGCGAGCTGGCCCATGCCTTCGTGCAGGTCCAGCGTGCCGCCCGGGGGGCGGGCGTCGGGGGAGGGGTCGCGTTCGAGGACGGTGACGGGGTGGTGGTGGCGGTGCAGGACGCGGGCGAAGGCGAGGCCGCCGGGGCCGCTCCCGACGACTGCGATGCGAGGGCTCATGGCGATACACCGTATTGGCGCGGTGCGGTGTATCGCAACGGTACGGTGAGTCCATGACTGTCTGGGACCGGCCGGAGCCGCCGACTCGCCCCGTGCCGCTCGACCGCGAGCGGATCGTCGCCGCCGCGGTCGCGCTCGCCGACGAGGGCGGGCTGGAGGCGGTGTCGCTGCGCAAGGTCGCCGGTCGGCTCGACGCCGGACCGATGCGGCTGTACGGATACATCGCCACCAAGGAGGAGCTGTTCGACCTCATGGTGGACGAGGTCCAGGCCGAGATCCTCCCCGAGGAGCCGCCCGGCGACTGGCGGGAGGCGCTGCGCGGCATCGCCCACGGCACCCGGCGGGCGGCGCTGCGCCACGAATGGCTGGCCGACCTGCTCGGCGGCCGTCCGTCCCTGGGCCCGAACGGCCTCGCCGTGACCGAGGCCAAGCTCGCCGCCCTCGACGGCCTCGCCGACGTGGACACCGTCATGCGCGCGGCGGAGACCGTCGGCGCCTACGTCACCGGTGCGCTCAGACGCGAGATCGCGAACCTGCGGGCCGAGCGCGCCACGGGCCTGTCCAAGCGCGACTGGCAGCGCGCCTCCGGCCCGCACGTGACGAGGATGCTGGCCACGGGCCGCTTCCCCGCGCTGACCAGGGCCGTGCACGACGGCACGCACGTGGACGCCGAGACGTCCTTCGCGACCGGCCTGGACTGGGTCCTCGACGCCGTCGCCGCCAAACTCGCCGGGCCGCCCGCCTGATGCTCGGCGCTCGCCGCAGCTGAGCGAGGACGGGGCTGGCGCGGGGTGGGGCCCTGCCTAGCCCTGGGCGAACCCGGACAGGTCCGCCAGCATCGCGGCGACGAGCTCGCGGCGGCTGCGGACACCGAACTTGTCGAAGACTCCGGTCAGGTGTTCCTGCACGGTGTTGGCGGAGATGTGCAGCTCGTCGACCACCTGGCGGGTGGAGTAGCCCCGGATGACCAGGGCCGCGACCCGGGTCTGCGCGTCGGTGAGTCCGTGGGCGCTGAGCAGGACCGCACCGAGCTCCGCCGGTCGGGCCGGTTCCACCACCACGCCGATCTGCGGGCCCACCCGGCTGGTGTGCAGCGCCAGCCACCGGCCCGAGCGCCCGCGGACCCGGACGGTGGACGGCACCGGGCCGGAGGCGGCCGCGAGCACGCTGACCGGGAGCCGGCCCGCGTCCTGCCGGTCGCCGTCGGGGAAGTCGGCCAGCCACTGCTCGGCCTCGGGGCTCATGGCCACCGTCCTGAGGGCGGAGTCGAGCAGGATCAGCCCCACCCCGTCCGGGCCGGCGGCGGCCGGGGAGTCCGGGGAGGACGGCGCGGCGGTCACCGCGGCGCGCAGGCCGGCCGCCAGCACCGGGGCGACGCGCCGGACGAGGGCGAGCTCCTCACCGGTGAAGCCCGCGGAGGACGCCTCCCGGTGCAGGCAGAGCACGCCCCAGCAGCGGTGCCCGGTGACCAGCGCGGCGCGCAGTTCGTCGCCGAGCCCGAGCGGTGCCATGATCTCCCGGTAGCGGGCGCTGTCCGCCCGGTTGCCCCGGGTGGCCCGGTCCAGGGAGCCGACCGGATCCTTCGCCCGGGCGAGGCCGGCGAACTTGTTGACGTCCGCCCGGCCGAACTCGTTGTCGAGGAACAGGGCCGTCGCGGGACCGAGCGGGTCCTCGGCGGTCGCCGAGGTGAACAGCAGCGTCACCGGATCGACGGTCGCGAACAGGGCCGCCTCCGCCGGTACCACCCGGCGCAGACGGCCCAGGGCCTCCGTGCCCAGCGCGTCGGCGTCCAGCCCGCTGCGGCACCGTCGTTCGATGTCGGCGAGTCGGCGTTCCACCGCCGCACCGGCCACGACCACCACCCTACGCCCGGCTGCCCCGGCCCACCCCCTGCTACGCCGGGCCCGGGACGAGCCCGAGCTGGCGCAGCAGCCCCAGCTCGTCGAGCCGGCCCCAGCGTTCGACGATGCGGCCGTCCCGGAGCCGGAAGATGTTGATGCCACGGAGCGTGACGGTGCGCCCGGTGGCCGGTGCGCCGAAGATCTCGCCGCGCTGGGTGCCGCTGGCGCTGAAGTGCTCCACGACCAGGTCGTCCTCGGCGACGAGGAAGTCGGGCATCGCGTGCCAGTCCGGGAAGGCACTGCGGAACAGGACGGCGGCCCTGCGCATGCCCTCACGGCTGGGGTCGGAGTCGACGGGCGGGTCGTGGTTGAGGAAGTCCTCGGCGAGGTACTTGTCGATCGCGGTGAGGTCTCCCTTGGTGAACAGTGCGTCGATGAAGGCGCGCACGGTCTCCCGGTTGTCCGCGGTTCGGCTGTCGTCCGCGGTTCGGCTTTCGTCTGCGGTTCGGGTCTTCTCGATGGCGTCCATGGCCCCAGTCTTCGACGCCGCCCGGGCCCCCGGTACCCCAAGGACCTGGGGTTTCCCGCCACGCCCCGGCACCCGGCGCGGTTGCGCACGGACGGGCCCGCGTCGACCGTTCCGGTCTCCCGGGTGTGAGTGGTCGGCGTACAGTAAGTCCCGGTGAGATGGATCCTGCTGGGCTCGGCCAGTTCGAGGGGGCGTCGGCTCTGCGCGTCGCCCCGGGGATGTACCCCGGATACGCCCCCGGGCCGAGGGCCTGGACGAGGTGACATCCGCCGGCCGACGCGGTGGACCGTGGTCCGTACCTAGCGTCGGTCCCATGAAACGCAGTCTTTGTATCAGCGCTGTCGCGGCCCTGGCGCTCGCCGCCCTCGTCACCGGAACCGGCGCCGGGTTCGCCGCCACGACCACGCCGTGGGCCGCACCGGTGGCCACGCACGCGTTCGACGCCGCACCAGCCGCGGCCGCGGCCGCCGCGCCCACGCGGACCTTCCAAGGCGCGCTCCCCGCGCCGACCGGCCCCTACGCCGCCGGCGAGGACGTCATCCACCTCACCGACGAGAACCGCCCCGACCCGTGGGTGCCGTCATCCGGCCCCCGCCAACTGACCGTCACGATGATCTACCCGGCCGTCCCCGGGACCGGGACCCCGGCCCCTTACATGACCCCCGCCGAGGCAGCCGGAATCATCGAGCACAGGCACCTTCCGCCGAGCACCGGCATCACCCCGCAGACCCTTTCCGGCGTCACCACCCACGCCTTCGACGGCGCGCGGCCGAAGCGCGGCAAGTATCCGCTGGTGGTCCTCTCACCCGCGTACGAGGACCCGCGCATGACGCTCACCTCGCTCGCGACCGAGCTGGCCAGTCACGGCTACGTCGTCGCGCTCGTCGGCCACACCTACGAGGACTACGGCGAGACGTTGGCGAACGGCCAGACGCCGTCGTGCGCGATCTGCAATGACCCGGCGACGATCGACTCCGTCCCCGCCAGCCGCGCGCTGGACGTGTCCTTCGTGATCGACCGGTTGACGCACGGCAACACCGCATGGCGCCTGGCACACCTCATCGACAAGCACCAGATCGGCATGGCCGGACACTCCATCGGCGGAGCGTCAGCCGCCGCCGCGATGATCGCCGACCCGCGCGTACGGGCCGGAGTGAACATGGACGGCACCTTCAAACCGGCCCCGGCGCCCGGACAGGTCGACCGGCCGTTCCTCATGCTGGGTGAGGCCGACAGCGACGACGACAACTGGAGGCAGAGCTGGGCCGCGCTCGGCGGCTACAAGAAGTGGCTGACGGTCGTCGGCGCCGACCACTTCAGCTTCACTGACCTGGAGGTGCTTCAGAAGCAGGCCGGGTTCCCGTCGCCGCCCCTCTCCCCGGAACGCGGGGTGGTGATCACCCGCGAGTACGTGACGGCGTTCTTCGACCAGACGCTGAAGGGGATCCACCGTCCGCTGCTGGACGGCCCCTCGCCGAACAATCCGGAAGTACTCTTCCAGCCCTAGGAGTCTGGGCCCCCGGCGTGACAAGCGGCCTGGTGGCCCGGGCGGGTGCTGTGGTTGCACGCCCTGCCGGAACGCCGGAGGCCCCGGCCTGGATGGCCGGGGCCAGGGCGGCCGTCAGGTGTTGCGGCGTCGGAGGGCTCGGACGCCGAGGCCGTGGGCCATGGAGCAGAGAGCCAGGACGACGAGCGGCCACCCCGCTGGGGAGTCGGCGTGGGCCAACCCGAGCGGGGCGCACTTCGGGCCGCTGAGGCAGTTCACCATCGCCAACTCCAACCACTCCAACCACCCCAACCGCACCGTGCAGACCCGGGCCCTGCACGCCTACCTGCGCTGGCGCAACGCCAACGCCGGCCACCGCGACGTCCTGGCCGCCGAACGCACAGAACGCGCCCGCATCCGAAGCGAGAAGGGCATCCGCTGGGGCGGACGGTCTCTCAAGAGTGCAGCTTGGTCCGACCTGGTGGACCTGTCCGGCCGCATCACTAGAGTTTCGGGCCATGAGTGACGACGTTCATCTGACCGCTTCGGCTTCGGATCCGTCGGGGGCGGGAGGGTGGTGGACGGACCTGCCGTGGCTGGTGAACGCTGATCCGGAGCGGGTTCTGGGGTTGCTGGCTTCCGATGCGGATTCCGATGGGGACTCCGGTGCGCGACTGATGGCTGCCGTTTACCGGGCGTCGGTGGACGTACACCGGGACGTGCCTCCGTGGGTGCGGCGGCAGCTGCTGGCCCTGGACGCGGCTCGGTACGGGGACCGGGAGTTGTCGGCACGGATTGCCGCCGTGTCAGTGGAGGATGTCGACACCGAGCCGTGGCAGGTGCTGTGGTCCACCGGCGCGCGGAGTGACCCGCACGTCCAGATGAACCCGTCCGGCCACACCGGCGGTGTCGACGCGGTGGTGACAACCTTCTCGGACGGCCGCCACGTCGTGGTCACCGGCAGCAAGGACCAGACGGTCCGGGTGCGGGACCTTGAGACCGGCCAACCGGTCGGCGGGCCGATGAGCGACTTCCACGGCAGGGTGTGGGCGATGGCGACGGAGGTCGTGGACGGTCGGCCGTGCGTCGTCACGGCCAGCGACTGGGCGGTACTCGCGTGGGACCCGGCCACCCGCCAGCAGACGGGCGAGCTGCCGGGGATCAACGGTGAGGTGTGGTGTCTGGGCACGGCTGTCGTCCAGGGGCGACCGTGTGCGCTCGCCAGCGACGACGACGTGTCCGTGCGGGTCTGGGATCTGGCCAGTGGGGAACAGGTCGGCGAACTCACCGGACACGACGACTTCCTGATGGCCATCGACACACTGGTCATCGATGACAGGCCCCATGCGGTGGGCTGTATGAGCGGTGGCAAGGTCTGGCAGTGGGACCTGACCACCGGACAACCGGTCGGGGAGCCCCTGCCGGGCCACGACGGCGAGGCGTGGGCGGTCGCGACAGCGGTCGTCGGCGGCAGAGCCCACGCGATCACGGCAGGTCACGACGCCACCGTGCGCGTGTGGGACCTGGTCATGGGACGGGAAGTCGGCAGGCTGGTCGGCCACGAAGGCACCGTGTCCGCGGTGGTGACCGCGGTGATCGGTGGAGAACTCCGGGTCGTCACCGGTGGTTCGGACGGAACGGTGTGCCTGTGGGAGCTGGCCGCCGGGCGGCAGATCGGCCGGGAGCTGGTGTTTCCCGCGCCAGTCCATGCGCTGACCGTGACCCCGGAAGGCTCGCTCGTGGTGGGCTTCGGCGGCGACGTCGCGGTCCTGTCCCTGCATGCCGACCCTGACCCTACTGGACCGTGAGCCGTCGGTGCTGTGACCGGATGGTTGCTGGTTCCGCCCCGGCGATCAGGACAAGACGCAGCCGGCGGCTGCGCAACCCGGCGAACCTACGGTCCGTTCTGTCGGTGGAGGGCAGTTCCCGCCGGGGGCGGGGCCTCGGTGGCCTCGGGCGTTCTCCTGTGCGAGTGGCGTGCGTGTGTTCGCGGCCGGTTTCGGACGGGTGTCGGGGCGTACCCGTCCGAAACCGGCGGGGTGGGTCAGGGGTGGGCGGGGGTGGCGGTGATGCGGTCGCGGATGAAGGCGATCACCTCGGCGGCGCGGTCGGTGAGGTAGAAGTGGCCGCCGGGGAAGACCCGGAGGTCGAACGGGCCGGTGGTGTGGGCCTTCCACTCGGCGGTCTCGGGGACGGCCGCGCGGGGGTCCCGGTCGCCGACGAGGGCGGTGACCGGGCAGGACAGCACGGCGTCGGGGCTGCTGCGGTAGCGGCCGACGGCCAGGTAGTCGTTGCGGACGGGCTGAAGGATCATGTCGAGGAGTTCGGCGTCCTCCAGCACGCCGTTGCCGGTGCCGTCGAGGGTGCGGAGGTCGGCGACGATCTCGGCGTCGGTGAGGTCCAGGAGCTCCGTCGAGCCCAGGGAGGGCGACTTACGGCCTGAGACGAACAGATTGGCCGGAGGTCGACCGTCGCGTTCCAGCCGCAGCGCGACCTCGAAGGCCACCAGAGCGCCCATGCTGTGGCCGAAGAGGTCCAGCGGGGTGTCGTGCCACGGGTCGAGGGCCCGGACGATGCCGTCCGCGAGGCGGCCGATGTCGCCGATCCCGGGTTCGAGTCGGCGGTCCTGGCGGCCCGGGTACTGGACGGCGAGCACTTCGATGTCCGGGGCGAGTGCGGCGGAGACGGGGTGGAAGTAGACGGCCGAGCCGCCGGCGTGCGGGAAACAGACGAGCCGTCGGGTGGCCGTGGGGGAGGGGTGGTAGCGGCGGCACCACAGGCCGCTGTCCGCGACGGGGGCAGTCATCGGTGGTCCTTTCGGTTCGGGTGGGGAGGGTGTGACGGGAGCGACGACTTGTCATGTCCCGCGCTTGTCGTGGAGATGGATCAAACCTGCGGTGGATTAATTTCGGGCTTTGACTCGTTCCGGCTCATTCCTCCGGCACATGACGACTGCCTGTTGGCGAGCGGCGGGAGCGGACCATAGATTCACCGGAGATCCAGCCTGCGGCGTCGAGGGGGACGTGCCGCGGCTGTGACCGGGCCGGCGCGTCCGCCGCCGTGGCCCGTCGCCCCGTTCCGTCGCCACGAATCGAGGCCGCCCGTGCAGTTCGGAATGCTCGGCCCGCTGTCCATCCAGGTGGACGGAGCGGAGCGTGAGGTGTCCGCCCCCCGGCAGAGAGTGGTGCTCGCACTCCTCCTGGTCAACGCCAACCGCGTCGTCTCGGTCGACCGGATCGCCGCCGCCGTCTGGGACGGCGGCCCGCCGCCCAGCGCCGCGGCCACCGTCCGCACCTACGTGATGAGACTCCGTCAGGTCCTCGGCGGCCAGGCCGGAAGACGGATCCTCACCCGCGCCCCGGGCTACCAGATCGAACTCGACGAGGACGAGACCGACCTCGGGCGCTTCACCGCGCACCGCAGCCGGGCCGCCGCCCACATCCGGGCCGGAGAGCTGGAACGGGCCTCGGTCGAGTACGCCACCGCGCTGTCGCTGTGGCGCGGGGAACCGCTGGTCGACATCCCCTCCCGCACGCTGCGCGACGTCGAGGGGCGCTACCTCCACGAACTGCGGCTGCAGACGCTGGAATCCCGCCTGGACGTCGACCTCGCCCTGTGCCGGCACGCCGAGATCATGCCCGAGCTCTGGCGCGAGGTCCGGGAGAGCCCGCTGCGCGAGGCCCTGGTCAGCCGGCTGATGCTGGCCCTGTTCCGGGCCGGCCGGCAGTCCGAGGCGCTCGCCCTGTTCCAGCTGACCCGCACCGCCCTGATCGACCAGCTGGGTGCCGAACCGGGGCCCGAGTTGCGGGAGATGCAGCGACGGATCCTGGCCGCCGACGACCCGCTCGCCCCGGCCGCCCCGAAGGCCGACGCCGCCGGGTCGGAACCGCAGCGCCCCGGCGGGTACCGGGCCGAGCCGCGCTGGCCCCGGCCCGCCCAACTGCCGGCCGGCCCGCCCGCGCTGGTGGGCCGGGCCGCGGAGGAACGGGAGCTCGCCGACCGGCTGCTGGCCGAGGTGCCGCCCGGCGCGACCGCGGCGCCCACCGTGATCACCGGCAGCGGGGGCATCGGCAAGACCGCGCTCGCCCTGCGGGTCGCGCACGGCGTCCGGGACCGGTTCGGCCACGGTCAGCTCTACGCCGACCTCGGCGGGACGGGCGACCCGGCCGAACCCGGCGAGGTGCTCGGCCGCTTCCTCGCCGACCTCGGGGTCCCCGCCGAGGAGATTCCCGCCGACCAGGAACAGGCCGCCCTGCTCTACCGCTCGCTCACCGCCGACCGCCGGGTCCTGGTGGTGCTCGACGACGCGAGCAGCGCGGCCCAGGTCCGCCCGCTGCTCCCCGGCTGTCGGGCCGGCCGGGTGGTCGTCACCAGCCGGCACCGGCTCGCCGACCTGGACGGCGCGCGCACCATCGCCCTGGCACCGCTGGACGAGCCGGCCTCCCTGGACCTGCTCGGCTCCATCGTCGGCCGCCGACGCGTCGAGGCCGAGCCGCACGCGGCCCGCGCCGTCGTCCGCCGGTGTTCCGGCCTCCCGCTCGCCGTCCGCATCGTCGGCGCCCGCTACCTGGGCCGCCCGAACTGGGACCTCGGCCGGCTGGCCGCCCGGCTGGCCCGCTCCGCGCACCTGCTGGACGAGCTGCGGGTCGGTGACCTCGGCGTCCGGGTCGGACTGGAGAGCGGCTACCGGAGCCTGCAGGGCGACTCCCGGGACCGGCCGGCGCTGCCCGACCCGGCCGCCGTCTTCCGGATGCTGGGCGCCATCGGTGCCGAACACACCGACGCCGGCATCGTCGCGGGCCTGCTGGACTGCCAGGTCGACACCGCGGAGGCCGTCCTGGAGGCCCTCGCCGACGCCCACCTGCTGCACGACCGCGGCTGCGGCCGCTACCACCTGGACCACCTGCTGCGCGCCTACGCCCGGGAGCGGGCCGAGGCCGAGGACCCGCCCGAGCGCCGGACGGAGACCCTGCGCCGGCTGCTCAGCGGCTACCTGCGGATGGCCGAGGACTCGCTCGCCCCGCCCGGCGGGCAGGGCACGGTGGGCCGGGTGCACGGCCCGGCGTTCGGCCCCTGGGAACCGCACCCCAACACCGTGGACTGGTGGCACGCCGAGCAGGCCAACCTCAGGTCCGCGCTGGAGCTGGCCGCCACCGCCGGGCTCAACCCGGTCGGCCACCGGCTGCGGTCGATGCTCGGCCGGACCGTCGGCAGCGCGACGTAGCGCCGGACGGGCGGGAACCCGACGTAGTGCCGGACGGGCGGGAACGCAGCGTAGCGCCGGACCGTCGGCAGCGCGACGTAGTGCCGGACGGGCGGCGGCCCGGTGCCGCGCCGGAGCGTCGGCACCACGGTGCGGGGCCGGACCGCGGGCAGGGCGACGCGCCCCGAGTGCCAGCAGTCCGGACCCGCACGAGCACCCCAGCCAGGACGACAGCCACAACGAGCACCGCGGACAAGGAGAGCCATGGCCCAGCAGGTGACACCCACGCAGGAACTCTTCGACTACATCAGGCGGAACTCGCTCAGGGACGACCCGCTGCTGGCCGCGCTGCGGGCCGAGACCGCCGAGCTGCCGGGCGGCGAGGCCCTGCAGGTGATGGCCGAGGAAGGACAACTGCTCGCTCTCCTGGTGGGGTTGACCGGTGCCCGGGCGATCCTGGAGATCGGCACCTACACCGGTTACAGCACGCTCTGCATGGCCCGCGCCCTGCCGCCCGGCGGGGAGCTGGTGACCTGTGACATCACCGACCGCTGGCCCGACATCGGAGCCGTCTACTGGGAGCAGGCCAAGGTCGCCGACCGGATCGACCTGCGGATCGGCGACGCCGTCGAGACGCTGGCTACGCTCCGGGCCGAACGCGGACCGGAGTCCTTCGACCTGGTGTTCGTCGACGCCGACAAGGCCAACTACCTGCGCTACTACGAGGAGTCGCTGCCGCTGCTGCGGCCCGGCGGCCTGCTGGTGGTGGACAACACGCTGTACTTCGGGCGGGTCGCCGATCCGGCCGCGCAGGACCAGGACACCCTCGGCGTCCGGGAGCTGAACGCCGCGCTGCACACCGACGACCGGGTGGACATCTCGCTGCTGGCCGTCGCCGACGGCATCACGCTGGTCCGCAAGAAGCCGTGAGCCCGGGGTGCCGGGCGGCGACCCCCGACGGGGCCGTCCGCCCGGCACCGCGCCGCCCGGCTGCACGGCGGTCAGGGCGCGGTCGCCCGGTCGCCCGCGGTGCGCCCGGCGGCGAGGTCCGGCGCGATCAGGCGGACCGTCGGCGAACCGGGACGCGGCGAGGGCACCAGGTGCAGCACCTGCACACCGCCCTCGGCCCCCGCGGCCGAAGCCCCTGCCGGGTCCGGAGCTCCCGCCGGGTCCGAAGCCCCTGCCGGGTCCGGAGCCTCCGTCGGGTCCGGAGCCTCCGTCGGGTCCGGAGCCTCCGTCGGGTCCGAAGCCTCCGTCGGGTCCGAAGCCCCCACGGCCGGAGCCCCAGCCGCGTCCGGAACCTCCCCGGCCCGCTGCGCGCCGCCCCCGGTGCATCCGCAGTCCTGCTCCTCGAACCCGGCGAAGCGGTACGCGATCTCCATCATCCGGTTGCGCTCGGTGGCCCGGAAGTCCGCCGTCAGATGGACCCCGGCGGCGGCCGCCCGGTCGATCAGCCAGTCCAGCACCGTCGTGCCCGCCCCGAAGCTGACCACCCGGCAGGAGGTGGCGAGCAGCTTGAGGTGCCAGCGTTCCGGCAGCCGCTCCACCAGCAGCACGCCGACCGCGCCGTGCGGCCCGAAGCGGTCGGCCATGCTGGCCACCAGCACCTCGTGGTCGGGATCGGTGAGCAGCTCGCGCAGCCGCCGGTCCGAGTAGTGCACACCGGTCGCGTTCATCTGGCTGGTGCGCAGGGTGAGTTCCTCGACCCGGGAGATGTCCTCCCCGGTGGCCCGGCCGATCCGCAGCTCCAGCTCCAGCGAGCGCAAGAACTCCGCGTCCGGGGCTTCGGAGTTGGCCCGTTCCTCGTCCCGGCGGAAGCCGGCCTGGTACATCTCCCGGCGCCGCCGGGCGTCCGCGGTGACCACCGCGGGGCTGAACTCCGGCAGCTCCGCCAGCTGCGCGGCCTCCTCGGCCGGGTAGCAGCGCACCTCGGGCAGGTGGAAGGCGACCTCGGCGCGCTCGGCGGCGCGGTCGTCCACGAAGGCGATGGTCCCCGGGGCGAACCGCAGCCGCTCCGCGATCCGCCGCACCGACTCCGACTTCGTCCCCCAGCCGATCTGCGGCAGCACGAAGTACTCGGCGAGGCCGAGCTGTTCGAGCTTCGCCCAGGCCAGGTCGTGGTCGTTCTTGCTGGCCACCGACTGCAGGATGCCGCGGGCGTCCAGCTCGACCACGACCCGGCGGATCCCCTCCGCCAGCTCCACCTCGCCGTCCTCCAGCAGGGTGCCCCGCCAGAGCGTGTCGTCCAGGTCCCAGACCAGGCACTTGACGGTCTTGACGATCGGTGCGCTCACCCTTCCTCCCCCCTCGGTGCGACGGCCAGCGCGTGGTCGGCCAGCAGCAGCCGGCACAGCTCGCTGCTGCCCTCGATGATCTCCATCAGCTTGGCGTCGCGGTACGCCCGCGCCGCGACCCCGCCGTCCCGGGCGCCGGCCGAGGCCAGCACCTGCACGGCGGTCGCCGCGGCCCGGGCGGCCTGCTCCGAGGCGACCTGCTTGGCCAGCACGGTGGCGATGACCTGCTCGGCCGAGCCGGCGTCCCAGCAGCGCGAGGCGTGCTCGCAGACCCGGGTCGCGACCTGCTCCGCGACCAGCAGGTCGGCCAGGTGCCCGGCCACCAGCTGGTGGCGGCCGATCGGCTGCCCGAACTGCTCGCGGGTGGCGGCGTGCCGGGACGCCGCCTCCAGACAGGCCCGCAGGATCCCGACGCAGCCCCAGGCCACCGACATCCGGCCGTACGCCAGGGCGGTCGTCACCAGCAGGGGCAGCGGCAGCGCCGACCCGCCGAGCAGCCGCCCGGCGGGCAGCCGCACCCCGTCCAGCCGGACGTCGGCGTGGCCGGCCGCCCGGCAGCCCATCGGGTCGGCGACCGGCTCCACGTGCACCCCCGGCGCGTCCGCGGGCACCAGGACGGCGGCGGCGCCGTCCTCGTAGCGGCCGAACACCACCAGCAGGTCGGCGTAGCGGGCGGCGGTCATCCACCGCTTGTGCCCGTCCACCACCAGTTCGTCGCCGCTGCGCCGGACGGTGGTGGCCATCGCCGCGAGGTCGCTGCCCGCCCCGGTCTCGCTGAAGCCGACCGCCGCGAGCCGGCCCGAGGCGAGGTCGGGCAGCCAGGCGCGCTGCTGCTCGGGCAGCCCGAAGCGCTGCACCGTCCAGGCCGCCATGCCCTGTGAGGTCTGCACGCTGCGCACCGAGCTGCACAGCCGGCCGGTCGCGGCGGTGAGTTCGCCGTTCTGCAGGCTGCTCAGGCCGAGCCCGCCGAAGGCCTCAGGGAGCTGGGCGCACAGCACGCCGGCGGCGCCCAGCTCGCGCAGCAGCGGCAGCGGGAGGACTCCGGCGAGGTCCCACCCACCGGCCCGGTCGCCGATCCGGTCGCGGACCGTGGCGGCCGCGATGGCCAGGGGGTCAGCCATGCTGCGCCCCGGCGGCCTGCTGGAGGCGGCGGACCATCGCTGTCATCACCGTGACGGTGCGGAAGTTCTCCAGGCGCAGGTTGGCGCCGCGGATGCTGATGCCGAAGGACTTCTCCAGGTGCACCACCAGTTCCATGGCGAACAGCGAGGACTGCCCGCCGTCGCCGAACAGGTCGGTGTCGGGCAGCCAGGACGTCCTGGTCCGGGACTCCAGGAAGCGCAGCAGCTCCTTCTGCACGGTCTCGTCGTCGGTGGGCCCGAGCGGGCCGGGGTTCGTGTTGGCAGCGGCGGTCATCGCATGTCCTCCTCGTAGGTGTAGAAGCCCGCGCCGCTCTTGCGGCCGAGCGTGCCCGCGCGGACCTTGTCCAGCAGCAGGTCGCAGGGGCGGCAGCTCTCGTCCCCGGTGCGTTCCAGCAGCACCAGGAGCGAGTCGACCAGGTTGTCGATGCCGATCAGGTCGGCGGTGCGCAGGGGCCCGGTCGGGTGGCCGAGACAGCCCTGCATGAGGGCGTCCACCGCCTCGACGCTCGCGGTGCCCTGCTGGACCACCCGCGCGGCCGTGTTGATCATCGGGTGCAGGATGCGGCTGGTGACGAAGCCGGGGGAGTCCCGGACCACCACCCGCTCGCGGCCGAGGGCGCCGAGCAGGTCGTCGACGGCGGCCATCGCGGCGTCCCCGGTCCGGGCGCCGCGGACCACCTCGACCGTCCTGATCAGGCTCGGCGGGTTCATGAAGTGGGTGCCGAGCAGGTCGGCCGGGCGGGCCACGGCGTCGGCCAGCTCGTCGATCGGGATGGACGAGGTGTTGGAGATGAGCAGCGTCCCCGGGCGGACGGCCGCGGAGACCTCGGCGAGCAGCCGGGCCTTGAGCGCGGCGTCCTCGGTGACCGCCTCGATCACGGCGCTCGCCCCGGCGACGTGCTGCGCCGACCCGGTGGTCAGCAGGGTGCCCGGTTCGGTGTCGGCGGGCAGCCGGCCCATCAGCTGGGCCAGCCGCAGGCCGTCCGCGATCCCGTGCTCCGCCCGGGCCAGCTGGTCCGGGTCGGTGTCGACCAGGATGACGGAGACGCCGTGGCCCAGCGCCAGGGTGCTGATGCCGGTGCCCATCACCCCCGCTCCCAGGACGACCAGCCGCTCGGTGGGCCGTGGTGTCGACGTCATGCGCCCTTCCCCTCTTCGTTGCCGGTGCCGGCGAGGACGGCGTCCAGCCAGTCCTGCACGGTCTTGCCGGTGGTCTCCACGTGTTCCTCCATCAGCGACCAGTGGTCGCCCGGGACGTCCAGCACGGTGTGCGCGCCGGGCCAGGACGCCCGCCAGTCGACGGTGCTGTCCGGTGCCGGCTCGGCCAGCGGGCTGGACGCCCGGACCAGCAGCACCGGGGCCCCGATCGCGGGCGGCCGCCAGTCGTCCAGCAGCTGGAAGTAGCGGCCCATCGCGGTCAGCCGGGCGCCGTCCATCGGCGCGGCCCGGTCCTCGCGTTCGAACATGCCGCCCACCAGGACGTCCTCGAACTGCGTCATCGCGGCGTCCCCCGACAGGTAGGTGTCCAGCAGGACGACGGCCGCCGCCGGTGTGCCCAGCTCCTCCAGCCGGGCCGCCACCGCGTGGGCCAGGGTGCCGCCGGAGGACGAGCCGAGCAGGACGAGTGGCCGGCCCCCGGCTGCCGCCAGCGCCGCCGCGGCCTGGAAGTCGACCAGCGCGGCCATCCGGTCCGGCAGCGGTTCGGCGGCCGCGAACCCGGGCGCGTCCAGGGCGCTGACGCCGTGCCGGCCGCGGAACAGCGCGGCGAAGCGGGCGTACTGGTGCGCGCCGCCGAGCGCCACGATCGAGCCGAAGCAGACCAGCTCCGGCCGGGCCGGGGGGCCCTGCGGCGGTTCGACCAGCCGCAGCGGCGCCGGGCCGTCGCCGGAGGCCAGCAGCGCCTCGCCGGAGGAGAACGCCGGGCGCAGCGCCGCGGCGGTGCCGAGCAGGGCGATCCCGGTGTCGATCCGGCCCTGTGCGCAGGCCTGCCGGAACAGCGCCGCGACCGGGTCGGTGCCGCCGGCCGTCCGGTCGGCGGAGGGCTCGTCCCCGTGCCGGGCGTCCCGCTGCGGTCCGCCGTCGGCCAGGGCGTCCAGCAGGCGCCTGGCCAGCCGCTCCGGGGTGCCCGCCTCGAAGACCAGGGTGGGGCGCAGCCGCAGGCCGGTCGCGTCGGCGAGGCGGTTGCGCAGCTCGACCGCGGTCAGCGAGTCGAAGCCCATGGCCAGGAAGGCCGTCCCGGTGGACACCGCGTCCGCGTCCGGGTGGCCGAGCACCGCGGCCGCCCGGCGCCGCACCAGGTCGAGCAGCAGGGCCGCCCGCTCCGGCCCGTCGGCCCGGGCGAGCCGTCGGCGCAGCTCGTCGCCGTCCTCGCGGCTGCCGCCCGCCGTGCCGCCCGCCGTCGTGCCCGCGCCGCCGGGTACGGGCCGCACCAGGGCCCGCAGCAGGGGCGGGACGGGACCGTCGGCGGCCGACGGCAGTTCCAGGCGCACCGGGACGGCCGTGGTGGCGGCGCCGCCCAGCGCCGCGTCGAACAGGGCGAGCGCCTCGTCGGTGGGCAGCGCGCCCGCTCCGGCGCGGGCGATCCGCTCCAGCTCGGGCCCGGCCAGGTCGGCGGTGAGCGTGCTGCGCTGCTCCCACAGGCCCCAGGCCATCGACCGGCCGGGCAGTCCCTGCCGGCGGCGCAGGGCCATCAGCGCGTCCAGGCAGGCGTTGGCGGCCGCGTAGGAGGCCTGGCCGGGGCTGCCGAAGACGCCGGCGGCCGAGGAGAAGACGACGAAGGCGGTGAGCCCGGCGTCGGCGGTCAGCTCGTGCAGCAGGCGGGCGCCCTCCAGCTTCGGGCCGAGGACGGTGGCCAGCCGCTGCGGGGTGAGCGACTCCAGGACGCCGTCGTCCAGGACCGCGGCGGTGTGCACCACCGCGCGCAGCGGGTGGTCGTCCGGGACACCGGCCAGCACCTCGGCCAGGCGCCGGCGGTCCGTCACGTCGCAGGCCGCCACCGTCACCTCGGCGCCCGCGGCGGTGAGCTCGGCCACCAGCTCCGGCAGGCCCGGGGCGTCGGCGCCCCGGCGGCCGAGCAGCAGCAGGTGGCGGACACCGTGTTCGGCGACGAGGTGCCGGGCGACCAGCCCGGCCAGGGTGCCGCCCCCGCCGGTGAGCAGCACCGTGCCGGCCGGGTCGAAGCGCTCGGCGGTGGGCGCCTCCGGCCCGGGGGCGGCGGCTCGCACCAGCCGGGGGGCGGACAGCACGCCGCCGCGCACGGCGAGCTGCGGCTCCGCGCCGTCGAGGGCGGTGGCCAGGGCTGCGGCCGTCCCGGCGGGCCCGTCGGTGTCCAGCAGGACGAACCGGCCCGGGTGTTCGAGCTGGGCGCTGCGCAGCAGCCCCCAGACGGCCGCGCCGGCGAGGTCCACCGGGTCGGTCGTGCCGTGGTCGACGGCGCCGCGGGTGAGCACCACCAGCGGGGCGGCGGCGGCCGGGTCGGCGAGGTGCTCCTGCACGGCGGTGAGCACCCGGCCCACCGCCGCGAGCAGCTCCGCGGGCGCGGCGTCGGGCGCCACCGGCGGGCAGGGCAGCAGCGTCAGCTGCGGTGCCGCGGCCACCGGCCCGTCCGGCAGCAGCCCGGCCGCGGTGTCGTCCACCGGCCCGGCCGTCGGCGCGTCGTCCACCGGCCCGGCCGTCGCCCAGCGCGGGACGGGCGCCGGGGTGGCGGCGAGCCGCGTCCAGGCCAGTTCGAACATCGACCGGGACGGGGTGCGCAGCGCGTCGAAGGAGGCGGTGCGCATCACCAGCGAGCCGACCTCGGCCACCGGCCGACCGGCCGGGTCGGTGATCCGCACCGACACGGCGTCCGCGCCGTCCGGGGCCAGCCGGACCCGGAGCACCGGCTCCTCGCTGCGGGTGACGCTCACCCGCTGCCAGGAGAACGGCAGCGGCACTCCGCCCGCCTCGGCGCCCGGCCGGTCCGCGCGCAGACCGACGGTCTGCAGGGCGGCGTCCAGCAGGGCCGGGTGGACGGCGAAGCCGGCCTGCGGCGCGACCGGGCCGGGCAGGGCGACCTCGGCGAACACCTCGTCCCCGCGCCGCCAGGCGGCCCGCAGCCCGCGGAACGCGGGCCCGTAGTCGATGCCCCGGGCCTCGAAGCCGCGGTAGCAGTCGTTGACGGGCAGGGCGACGGCGCCGACCGGCGGCCAGGCGCCCCGGTCCGGTTCGTCGGCCTGCGCCCGGGCCCGTTCGGTGCTCGGTCCGTCGGTCGGGTCGTCGGTCGGGTCGTCGACGGGCTCGCCGGCCGGGGCGAGCAGGCCGCCCGCGTGCCGCCGCCACGGCCCTGCGGCGCCGTCCTCGGCCCGGGAGTGCAACTCCACCGGGCGGCGCCCCTGCCCGTCCGGACCGCCCACCGTGAGCCGCAGCTGCACGGCGCCGCCCTGGTCCGGCAGCACCAGCGGCGCGGCCAGCGTCAGCTCCTCCACCAGCGGGCAGCCCAGCCGGGCGCCGACCGAGGCGGCCAGCTCCAGGTAGGCGACGCCCGGCAGCAGCACGGTGCCCGAGACGGCGTGGTCGGCCAGCCACGGCTGCGTCGCCAGGGACAGCCGCCCGGTGCACAGCACCCCCTCGCCGTCGGGCTGTTCGACCAGCGCGGTGAGCAGCGGGTGCCCGAGCGCGAGCTGCCCGGCGGAGGCCGGGTCGCCGCCGGCCGGCGGCGCGTCCAGCCAGTAGCGCTGCCGCTGGAACGGGTACGTCGGCAGCGCGAGGGGCCGGGCCGGCAGGTCGGCGAAGACCGGCCGCCAGTCGACCGCCAGGCCCTGCACGTGCGCCTCGGCGAGGGCCAGCAGCAGCCGGCGGGGCCCGCCGTCGCCCTGCCGGAGGGTGGCGAGCACCACGGCCTCGTCGGCGGCCGCGTCCGCCACGGCGTCCTCGATGCCGAAGGTGAGCGTCGGGTGCGGGCTGACCTCTAGGAAGGTGCGGTGCCCGGCGGTCAGCAACTCCTGCACGGCGGCGTGGAAGCGGACGGTGCCGCGCAGGTTGCGGAACCAGTAGTCCGGGGTGAGGTCGCCGGCCCGGACCGGGCCGCCGTCCACGGTGGAGACCATCGGGACGGTCCCGGCCCGCGGCACGATCCCGTCGAGGTCGGCGTGCAGCCCCTCGCGCAGCGCGTCCACGGCGGCCGAGTGCGAGGCGTAGTCGACGGGCATCCGCCAGGTCAGCACACCCTCCTCACCGAGCTCCTGCTGGAGGCGGTCGACCGGCCCGGCCTCGCCCGCGACCACCGCCACCCGGGGGCCGTTCACCGCGGCGAGCGACACCGCGCCCCCGTACGGGGCCAGCCGGGCGGCCAGCTCCTCGGCGGGCAGCATCACCGTCGCCATGGCGCTGTCGCCGCCCGTACCGGCCAGGGCCCGGCTGCGCAGCGCCACCACCCGGGCCGCGTCCTCCAGCGACAGCAGCCCGGCGACGCAGGCGGCCGCCACCTCGCCCTGGCTGTGGCCGACCACGGCGGCCGGGCGCACCCCGTGCGCGATCCACACCGCGGCCAGCGACACCATGACGGAGAACAGCACGGGCTGGAGCACCTCGACCCGTTCCAGCGGGTCCCCGGTGCGCAGCGCGGCCGTCACCGACCAGTCCAGGTACGGCTCCATGGCCCGCTCGCAGTCGGCCATCCGGGCCGCGAACTCCGGTGAGGAGTCGAGCAGTTCGGCCGCCATGCCGGGCCACTGGGCGCCCATGCCGGGGAAGACGAACACCGGGCGGCGGGAGCCCTGGGGGGCGGTGCCCCGGACGGCGGCGGGAGCGGCGTCGTCCTCGGCGAGCGCGGCCAGGGCCGCCAGCAGCTCCGCCCGGTCCTCACCCACCAGCACCGCTCGCTCGGCGAAGGCCGGGCGCCCGAGCGCCAGCGCCCGGCCGACGGCCCGCGTGCCCTCGGCGGCGGTTCCCTCGGCGG
Source organism: Kitasatospora sp. NPDC051702 (assembly GCF_040681575.1). NCBI lineage: Bacteria > Bacillati > Actinomycetota > Actinomycetes > Kitasatosporales > Streptomycetaceae > Kitasatospora > Kitasatospora sp. NPDC051702. The sequence goes on along the minus strand of NZ_JBFAZB010000007.1, from coordinate 52,875 downwards.
CGGTTCCGTCGGGGTCTCCGCCGAGCCGGGCGTGCAGGCGGGCGGCCTGCGCACGGAGGGCGGCCGGGGTGCGGGCCGACAGCAGCCAGGCGGCCGGTCCGTCGGTGCGTGCCGGGTCAGGCCCGGTCTCCTCGCCGGCGGGCGGGCAGGACTCCAGCACCACGTGGGCGTTGGTGCCGCTGGCACCGAAGGAGGAGACGCCGGCCCGCCGCGGGCGGCCGGTCTCCGGCCACGGCCGGGCCTCGGTGAGCAGTTCCACCGCCCCGTCCGACCAGTCCACCTGGGTGGAGGCCCGGTCCAGGTGCAGGCTCTTCGGCAGCACCTGGTGCGCCATCGCCAGCACCGTCTTGATCACCCCGCCGACGCCGGCGGCGGCCTGGGTGTGCGTCAGGTTGGACTTGAGCGAGCCGAGCAGCAGCGGCCGGTCGGCGGGGCGGTCCTGCCCGTAGGTGGCGAGGATCGCCTGGGCCTCGATCGGGTCGCCGAGGCGGGTGCCGGTGCCGTGCGCCTCGACGGCGTCGACGTCGGCGGCGGTGAGTCCGGCGTCGGCGAGGGCGGCCCGGATGACGCGCTGCTGGGAGGGGCCGTTGGGGGCGGTGAGCCCGTTGCTGGCGCCGTCCTGGTTGACGGCGCAGCCGCGCACCAGGGCCAGCACCGGGTGCCCGTGGCGGCGGGCGTCGGAGAGCCGCTCCAGCAGCAGCAGGCCGACGCCCTCGCCGAAGCCGGCGCCGTCCGCGCCGTCCGCGAAGGACTTGCAGCGCCCGTCCGGCGCCAGCCCGCGCTGCCGGCTGAACCCCACGTACAGGCCGGGCGTCGACATCACCGTCACCCCGCCCGCCAGCGCCAGCCCGATCTCGCCGGCCCGCAGCGCCTGGCAGGCCAGGTGGATCGCCACCAGCGAGGACGAGCAGGCGGTGTCCAGGGTCACCGCCGGGCCCTCCAGGCCCAGCGTGTACGCCACCCGCCCGGAGGCGATGCTCGGGACGCTGCCGGTGCCGAGGAAGCCCTCCAGCTCCGCCGGGATGCTGGTCAGCCGCGCCGAGTACTCGTTGTACATCACGCCCGCGTACACCCCGGTGGCGCTTCCGCGCAGCGACAGCGGGTCGATGCCGGCCCGCTCCACGGCCTCCCAGGCCGTCTCCAGCAGCAGCCGCTGCTGCGGGTCCATCGCCAGCGCCTCGCGCGGCGAGATCCCGAAGAAGCCCGGGTCGAACTCGGCGGCGTCGTGCAGGAACCCGCCGTGCCGGGTGTAGAAGGTGCCGGGCGCGTCCGGGTCCGGGTCGAACAGCCCCTCGACGTCCCAGCCCCGGTCGGCCGGGAAGCCGGTCACCGCGTCCCGTCCGTCCAGCAGCAGCTCCCACAGGTCCTCCGGGGAGCGCACGCCGCCGGGGAAGCGGCAGCTCATCGCGACGATCGCGACGGGCTCCGCGGCCCGCTCGGCGAGCGCCCGGTTCTCCTCCCGCAGCCGTTCGTTGGCGAGCAGCGACGCCCGCAGGGCCTCGACCACCTGGTCGGTGTGCATGGTGCTCCGTTCGGTCTCCGGCAGGGGGCGGGGGGCGTCAGGCACGGTCGCCGTCCAGGGCCATCCGGACCAGCTCCTGGACGTCCATGGACGCGATCCCGGCGCCCGGCGAGGTTTCGGCGTCGGTGGGGCCGCCGGCGCCCGGCGCGGAGCCGGTGCCGCCCGGCCCGGCCAGTGCCAGCAGCCGGTCCAGCAGTCCGGCCTCCCGCAGCCGGTCCAGCGGGATGCCGGCCAGCAGCCGGCGCAGCTCCGGATCCCGCCCGGCGGGCGCCGCGGGCGGCTGCTCCCCGGCCGGGACCAGCCGCTCCACCAGGTACGCCGCGACGGCGACCGGGCTCGGGTGGTCGAAGACCAGCGTCGCGGGCAGCCGCAGCCCGGTGACCGCCTTCAGCCGGTTGCGCAGCTCGACCGAGGTCAGCGAGTCGAAGCCGACCTCCTTGAAGGCGCGCTCCGGGTCGACGGCCTCCGGGCCGTCGTGGCCGAGCACCTCCGCCACCCGGGCCCGCACCAGCTCCACCACGGCCGCCTCGCGGTCCTGCGCGCCCAGCAGGGTGAGGCGCCGGCGCAGCGAGTCGGCCTCGGCGGCGTCCGCCGCGGCCGCCGCCCGGCGCGGAGCACCGCGCACCAGCCGCCGGAACAGCGCCGGCACCCCGTCCGGCCCGGAGCCGGCCCGCAGCCGGGCCAGGTCCATCCGCACCGGCAGCAGCAGGGCGTCCGCCGAGCCGAGGGCGGTGTCGAACAGCGCCAGGCCCTCCTCGGCGGAGATCGCCGCGACGCCGCCCCGGTCGAGCCGGCGCAGGTCGGTGGCGTCCAGCGTGCCGGTCAGGGCGCTGCGCTGCTCCCACAGGCCCCAGGCCAGCGACTGCCCGGCCAGACCGGCCGCCCGGCGCTGCTGGGCGAGCGCGTCGAGGAAGGCGTTGGCCGCCGCGTAGCCGCCCTGTCCGGCGCTGCCGAACGTCCCGGCCGCCGAGGAGAACAGCACGAAGGCGGCGAGGTCCAGATCGCGGGTCAGCTCGTGCAGGTGCAGCGCCGCGTCCACCTTGGGGCGCAGGACGGTGTCCAGCCGCTCGGGGGTGAGCGAGCCGATCACGCCGTCGTCCAGCACCCCGGCCGAGTGCACCACCGCCGTCAGCGGGTGCGCCGGCGGGACGGCGGCCAGCAGGGCCCGCACCGATTCGCGGTCGGCGACGTCGCAGGCCGCCACCGTCACCTCGGCGCCCAGCGCGCCCAGGTCGGCGGCGAGCGCGACGGCCGCCGGATCCCCGGAGCCGCGCCGGCCGGCCAGCAGCAGGTGCCGCACGCCGTGCGCGGTGACCAGGTGCCGGGCCACCAGGGAGCCCAGCACCCCGCCGGCACCGGTCACCAGCACCGTGCCGCCTTCCGCGGGCGTGAACGGCCGCGGCTCGGAGACCGGGGCCCGCACCAGCCGGGCGGCCAGGACGGCGCCGCCGCGGACGGCGAGCTGCGGTTCGCGCAGCGCGGCCAGGGACGGCGCCAGCGCGGCCAGGCCGTCCGGGTCGTCGGTGTCGACCAGCACGATCCGGTCCGGGTGCTCGGACTGCGCGGAGCGGACCAGGCCCCGCACGGCGGCCGCCACCAGGTCGGCCACCCCCTCGGACGGGCCCGTCGCGACCGCCGAGGAGGTCGCGACGAGCAGCGTCGAGTCGGCCCGGTCCTCGTCCGCCAGCCAGGTCTGGAGCAGCTGCAGGGCTTCCGCCAGCGCGGCCCGCACCGCGGCCGGACCGGACTGCCCGGCCCGCTCGCAGCGGACCAGCACGGCCGTCGAGGCGTCCCGGGGGAGCTCCTCGCCCAGCACGATGCCCGCGCAGGGCCCGTCGGCCGCCACCGGGGAGACGGGCTGCCACTCCAGGCGGAACAGCGAGTCGCCCAGCCCGCTGCCGGCGGCGCGCAGCGCGTCCAGCTCGACCGGCCGGATCACCAGCGCGTCCACCGAGGCGACCGGGCGCCCCTGCGGATCGGCGGCCTCGACCGAGACCGATCCGGTGGCGTCGTAGCCCAGCCGCACCCGCAGCGAGGTCGCCCCGGAGGCGTGCAGCCGGACCCCGGTCCAGGAGAACGGCAGCCGGGCCTTCCCCGGCTCCTCCCGGTGCTCCGCACCGTCCCTGGGCACCAGCCACAGGCCGTGCAGGGCCGCGTCCAGCAGCGCCGGGTGCAGGCCGAACGCGGCCGCCTGGCCGTGCTGGTCCTGCGGCAGCCGCACCTCGGCGAAGACCTCGTCGCCGAGCCGCCAGGCCGCCGTCAGCCCCTGGAACGCGGGGCCGTAGCCGTAGCCGAAGGACTCGAAGCGTTCGTACAGCCCCTCGACCGGGACGGGCACCGCACCGGCCGGCGGCCACGGTCGGTCCGCCGACTCCGGTGCCGGAGCAGCCGGTTCGGGCGCCAGGACACCGGTGGCGTGGGGCGTCCACGGCCCGGTCGAGCCCTCCGGCCGGGAGTGGATGTCCAGGGTGCGGTGTCCGGTGGGGTCGGGGGCGCCTGTGCGGATCTGGAGGTGGACGGGGGTGGTGGGTGGGAGGAGGAGGGGGGTTTGGAGGGTGAGTTCGTGGAGGTGGGGGGTGTCGGTTTCGTCGGCGGTGCGGAGGGCGAGTTCGAGGAAGGCGGTGCCTGGGAGGAGGGTGGTGCCGTTGACGGTGTGGTCGGCGAGCCAGGGGTGGGTGTGGAGGGAGAGGCGGCCGGTGAGGAGGGTTTCGCCGGTGTCGGCGATCTCGACGGCCGCGCCCACCAGCGGGTGCCCCGTACTGCCGAGCCCCGCAGCGCTCACGTCGCCGCCGCCTCCGGGCTTCGGCTGGGCCCAGTACGTACGCCGCTGGAACGGGTACGTCGGCAGCTCCGCCCGGGCCCCCTCGCCGACGAACTCGCTCCAGTCGACGGGGAGTCCGTGGGTCCAGGCGTGGGCGAGGGAGGTGAGGTACCGGGTGCGGTTGCCTTCGTGGCGGCGGAGGGTGGGGATGGCGGTGGCGGTGTCGAGGGTTTCCTCGATGGTCATGGTGAGGACGGGGTGGGGGGTGGTTTCGATGTAGGTGGTGTGGCCGGCTTGGTGGAGTTTCTCCAGGGCTGGTGCGAGGAGGACGGGTTGGCGGAGGTTGGCGTACCAGTAGGCGGTGTCGGGCGGGGTGGTGAGCCAGGTGCCGGTGACGGTGGAGAACATGGGGATGCGGGGGGTGGTGGCGTCGACGGTGAGGAGCTGGTTCAACTGCTGCTGGAGTTGGTCGACTTGGGGGGAGTGGGAGGCGTAGTCGACGTCGATGGGGCGGTGGCGGATGTCGTGGGCGGTGCAGTGGGTGTGGAGGGCGGCGAGGGCTTGCACGGTTCCTGAGACCACGGTGGTGTGGGGTGAGTTGAGGGCGGCGATGGTGAGGTCGGGTGCCCAGGGGGCGATGAGTTGTTCGGTGTCGGCCTGGGGGAGGTTGATGCTGGTCATGCCGCCCTGGCCTTCGAGGCTGCGCAGGGCTTGGCTGCGCAGGGCGGCGATGCGGGCGCCGTCTTCGAGGGTGAGGGCGCCGGCGACGACGGCTGCGGCGATTTCGCCTTGGGAGTGGCCGATGACGGCGTCGGGGTGGATGCCGTGGTGCTGCCAGAGTGCGGCGAGGGAGACCATGACGGCGAACAGGGCGGGTTGGATGACGTCGACGCGGTCCAGCGCTGCCTGGGTGCGGAGGAGTTCGGTGAGGGACCAGTCGACGTGGGGGGTGAGGGCGGTCTCGCAGTCGGTGATGCGTTGGGCGAAGACGGGTTCGGTGTCGAGGAGTTCGGCGGCCATGCCGGCCCATTGGGAGCCCTGGCCGGGGAAGACGAACACCGTCCGGCCGTCCCCGGCGTCCCGGCCCTCCACCCGGTGGGCGGTGCCGCCGACCAGGGCGGCGCGGAGCTGCTCCGGTCCGCCGACCAGCACCGCGCGGTGGGCGAACGCCGTCCGCCCGGCCAGGGTGCGGGCCACCGCCAGCGGGTCGGCGTCCGCGCCGTCCAGGTGCTCGCGCAGCTGCTCGGCCCGGTCGGCCAGGGCCTGCGGGGTGCGGCCGGAGAGCAGCCACGCCACCGGGCCGGCCGGCGGGGTGTCCTGGTCGGGCGGTGCGGGGGCTTCGGTGGGCGGTGCCTCCTCCAGGATGACGTGGGCGTTGGTGCCGCTCATCCCGAACGAGGACACCCCGGCGCGTGCGGGCCGGTCCAGTTCGGGCCACGGGCGGGCGTCGGTGACCAGGGACAGTGCGCCCTGCGTCCAGTCGACCTTGCCGGACGGCCGGTCGACGTGCAGGGTCGCCGGGACGGTGCGGTGGCGCAGCGCCAGCACCGCCTTCATCACCCCGGCGACGCCGGCCGCGGCCTGGGTGTGCCCGATGTTCGACTTCAACGAGCCGACCAGCAGCGGGAGGTGCTCCGGCCGGTCCTGACCGTAGGTGGCGAGCAGGGCCTGGGCCTCGATCGGGTCGCCCAGTGTCGTCCCGGTGCCGTGCGCCTCGACCACGTCGACGTCGGCGGCGGTGAGCCCGGCGTCGGCCAGCGCGGCCCGGATGACCCGCTGCTGCGAGGGGCCGTTCGGGGCGGAGAGGCCGTTGCTGGCGCCGTCCTGGTTGACGGCGGAGCCGCGCAGCACGGCGAGCACCGGGTGCCCGTTGCGCCGGGCGTCGGAGAGCCGCTCGACGAGCAGGACGCCGGCGCCCTCCGACATGCCCATCCCGTCGGCGGCGTCCGCGAAGGCCTTGCAGCGGCCGTCCGCGGCGAGGCCCCGCTGCCGGGAGAACCCGACGATCGCTCCGGGCGTGGACATCACCGCGACGCCGCCGACCAGTGCCAGCGAGCAGTCCCCGGCGCGCAGCGCCCGGGCGGCCAGGTGGAGGGCCACCAGGGAGGCCGAGCAGGCGGTGTCGACGGTGATCGCCGGACCCTCCAGGCCGAGGGTGTAGGCGACCCGGCCGGAGACCACGCTGGCGGCGCTGCCGGTGAGCAGGTGGCCCTCGTTCTCGGCGGACTGCGCGACGGCCGCCGCGTAGTCCTGGTAGTTGACGCCGGTGAACACGCCGGTGCTGGTGCCGCGCAGGGCGACCGGGTCGAGGCCGGCCCGTTCGATCGCCTCCCAGGAGGTCTCCAGCAGCAGCCGCTGCTGCGGGTCCATGGCGATCGCCTCGCGCGGCGAGATGCCGAAGAACTCGGCGTCGAAGTCGCCCGCGTCGTGCAGGAAGCCGCCGTGCCGGGTGGTGGAGGTGCCGGGCCGGTCCGGGTCGGGGTCGAACAGGGTGTCGAGCGGCCAGCCGCGGTTGTCCGGGAACCCGGACACGGCGTCGCCGCGGTCGACCAGCAGCTGCCAGAGCTGCTCGGGGGTGCGGACGCCGCCGGGCAGCCGGCAGCCCATGGAGACGATGGCGACCGGTTCGTCGGGCTCGCCGGCCGTTCCGGCGCCCGCCCCGGCCGGGCCGGTGAGCTCGCCGAGCACGGCCGAGCGGATGTGCTCGGCGAGTACGCCCGCCGACGGGTAGTCGAAGACCAGGGTGGCCGGGAGCCGCAGGCCGCTCGCGGTGGTCAGCCGGTTGCGCAGCTCGACGGCGGTCAGCGAGTCGAAGCCCAGCTCCTGGAAGGCGCGCCCGGCCGGGACGGCGTCCGTGGAGCCGTGCCCGAGCACCTCGGCGGCGTGCGTGCGCACCAGGGCGAGCACGATCCGGCTCTGCTCGGCCTCCGGCAGGCCGGCCAGGCGGCCGCGCAGCACGGTGGCCGCGGGGGTCGCGGTGGGCGCGGCGCCGGGGGCGGTGAGCGCCCGGACCTCGGGGATGCCGCCGAGCAGCCGGCTGGGCCGCACCGAGGTGAACACCGCGGCGAACTGCGGCCAGTCCACCTCGGCCAGGGCGATCACCGTCTCGTCGTCGTCCAGCGCGTGCTGGAGCGCGAGCACGGCGGGCTCGGGGTCGATCAGCGGCAGGCCCTGGCGCTGCACCCGGTAGAAGTCGGAGTCGTCCACGGTGTCGCGCGCCGCCCACGGGTTGGCGGCCTTCCAGACGCCCCAGTCGACGGTGGTGGCGCCGAGGCCGCGGGAGCGGCGGTGCTCGGCGAGCGCGTCCAGGTAGGCGTTGCCGGCGGAGTAGGCGGCGTGGTTGCTGCTGCCCCACACGCCCGCGATCGAGGAGAACAGCACGAAGGCGTCCAGCTCGCGGTCGAGCAGGGCGTCGAGGTGGGCGGCGCCGGCGGCCTTCGCGGCGACGACCCGTTCGAAGGAGTCCATCGGGGTGCCGTCCAGCGGGGCCAGCTCGATGTAGGCGGCGGCGTGGAAGACCGCCGTGACGGGCTCGCCGCGCTCCTCCAGCCCGGACAGCAGTGCGGCCACCTCGTCGCGGTCCGCCAGGTCGCAGCGGGGCAGGCTCAGCCGGGTGCCCAGTTCGGCCAGTTCGGCGGTGAGTTCGGCCGCTCCGGGGACGTCGGCGCCGCGGCGGCCGGGCAGCACGAGGTGCTCGGCGCCGCCGCGGGCCAGCCAGCGGGCGATGTGCGGGCCGAGTGCACCCGTCCCGCCGGTCACCAGGACGGTGCCGCGCGGGCGCCAGGTGCGCTCGGGCACGGCCGGGCGGGGCGCCGGGACCAGCCGGCGGGCGTACAGCCCGGCCGGGCGGACCGCGAGCTGGTCCTCGCCGGTGGCCCCGGCCAGCACGGCGCGCAGCGCCGCCAGCGCCCGCCCGTCGAGCACCGGCGGCAGGTCGACCAGGCCGCCCCAGCGGGCGGAGTGCTCCAGCCCGGCGACCATGCCGGTGCCCCAGACGAGGGCCTGGTGCGGGGCGGTCAGCGGGTCGCCGAGGCCGACGGTGACGGCGCCGCCGGTGGCGCACCACAGCGGCGCCGCGACGTCCAGGTCGCCCAGGGCCTGGACCAGGGCCAGGGTGAGGGCGGCCCCGGTGGGCAGCGCGGGGTGCGCCGGGTGCGGGGCGTCGGCCAGGGCCAGCAGGGAGAGCACCCCGGCCGGGGGTTCGGCGACGGCTCCGGCCAGCAGCTCGGCCAGCACCGTGCGGTCCGCCGCCCGGTCGGGCAGCTCGACGACGCGGACGTCCGCGCCGCCCTCGGTCAGCGCCCGCACCGGGGCGAGGACCCGCTCGGACCCGGCGGAGCCGGCGGGTACGGTGACCAGCCAACGGCCGGTCGGGGCGGCGGACGCGGGCTGCGGCACCTGCTGCCACTGGACGCGGTAGCGCCAGGAGTCCAGCGCGTCGCTCTCCCGGCGCTGCCGTCGCCAGGCGCTGAGCGCGGGCAGCACCTCGCCGAGCGAGGCGGCGTCCACGGCGAGGCTGCGGGCGGTCGCGGCCAGGTCGGGTCCTTCGACGAGCTGCCAGAACGCGCTGTCGCCGCCGTCGTCCGCGCCCGGCCGGGCGCCGCCGCCGTCCAGCCAGTAGCGCTGCCGCTGGAAGGCGTAGGTGGGCAGGTCGGTCCGGTGCCGGCCGCGGCCGGCGAACACCGCCGGCCAGTCCACCGGCACGCCGCGCACCCAGAGTTCGCCGGCCGCGGTGAGCGCGCGGGCGAGGCCGCCCTCCTCGCGCCGCAGGGTGCCCGTGGCCAGCACGCCGGGCGCCCCGGCGGCCTCGGCGCCGTCCAGCACCGGCAGGGTCAGCACGGGGTGCGGGGAGACCTCCAGGAACACCTGGTAGTGCTCCTCGGCGAGTGCCCGTACGGCGGTGTCGAAGCGGACGGTCCGGCGCAGGTTGCGGTACCAGTAGCCGCCGTCCAGCTCCTCGCCGGTGACCCAGCGGCCGTCCACGGTGGAGAACAGCGGCAGCCGCCCGGCCACCGGGCGCAGGCCGTCCAGCAGTTCGGCCAGCTCCTCGCGGATCAGCTCGACCTGGGCCGAGTGCGAGGCGTAGTCCACCGGCACGGTGCGGGCCCGGACCTCCAGGCGGTCGCACTCCGCCAGCAGTTCGGTGAGCGCGGCCGTCTCGCCGGAGACCACCACCGCCGACGGCCCGTTGACGGCCGCCACCGACAGCCGCTCGCCCCAGGGCGCGATCAACTCCTCGACCAGGGCCAGCGGCCGGCCGACGGAGACCATGCCGCCCTGTCCTTCGATGCGGCGTAGGGCTTTGCTGCGTAGGGCGACGACGTGGGCGCCGTCTTCGAGGGTGAGGGCGCCGGCGACGACGGCGGCGGCGATCTCGCCTTGGGAGTGGCCGAGGACGGCGTCGGGGGTGATGCCCCAGGATTCCCAGAGGGTGGCGAGGGAGACCATGACGGCGAAGAGGGCGGGTTGGACGACGTCGACGCGGTCGAGGGGGTCGTGGGTGCGCAGGACGTCGGTGAGGGACCAGTCGACGTGCGGGGCGAGGGCGGCCTCGCAGTCGGCCATGGAGGCGGCGAACACCTCGCTGGAGTCGAGGAGTTCGACGGCCATCCCGGCCCACTGCGCCCCCTGCCCGGGGAACACGAACACCCGCCGCCCGCCGGCGTCGGCGACCCCGCGCAGGACGCCCGGGGCCACCTCCCCGGCGGCGAGTGCGGCCAGTCCCGCCGTACGGTCGCCGCCGAGCAGCACCGCCCGCTCCTCGAACGCGCCGCGCCCGGCCAGCGTGCGGGCGACGTCGGCCTGCTCCGGCCCGGCCGTCCGCAGGTGCTCGGCGAGCCGCCCGGCCTGGGCGGCCAGCGCCTCGGCGGACTTCGCCGACAGCGGCCACGGCAGGCCGCCGTCCACCGGGGCCGGCGTGACCGGCTCGGCGCCCGGTGCGACCGGCTCGGCGGCCGGGGCCTGCTCCAGCACCGCGTGCACGTTGGTGCCGCTGAAGCCGAAGGAGGAGACGCCCACCCGGCGCGGCCGCCCGGTCGGCGGCCACTCCCGGGCCTCGGTCAGTAGCTCGACCGCGCCGGAGGCCCAGTCCACGTGCGGGGTGCGGTCCTCGGAGTGCAGGGTGCGCGGCAGCACGCCGTGCTGCAGCGCCAGCACCGACTTGATCACCCCGGCCACCCCGGACGCCGCCTGGGTGTGGCCGATGTTCGACTTGAGGGAGCCGAGCCAGAGCGGGCGGTCGGCGTCGCGGTCCTGTCCGTAGGTGGCGAGCAGGGCGTCGGCCTCGATCGGGTCGCCCAGGGTGGTGCCGGTGCCGTGCGCCTCGACCGCGTCCACCTCGGCCGCCGTCAGGCCCGCGTTGGCGAGCGCCTGCCGGATGACCTGCTGCTGCGCCTGCCCGTTCGGCGCGGACAGCCCGTTGCTGGCGCCGTCCTGGTTCACCGCGCTGCCGCGCAGCACCGCCAGCACCGGGTGCCCGTTGCGCCGGGCGTCCGACAGCCGCTCCAGCAGGACCACGCCCGCGCCCTCGGCCAGGCCCATCCCGTCGGCGGCCGCGCCGAAGGCCTTGCACCGGCCGTCGGCGGCCAGCCCGCGCTGGCGGGAGAACCCGACGAACACCCCGGGTGTGGCCATCACCGCGACGCCGCCGGCCAGCGCCAGCGAGCAGTCCCCGGAGCGCAGCCCCTGCGCCGCGAGGTGCAGCGCCACCAGCGAGGAGGAGCAGGCCGTGTCGACGGTGACGGCCGGGCCCTGCAGGCCCAGCGTGTAGGCGACCCGGCCGGAGACCACGCTGGCCGCCGCGCCCGCCACCAGGTGCCCCTCGGAGGCGTCCGGCGCGCCCCCGGCCGCGATCGAGCTGTAGTCCTGGTAGTTGACGCCGACGAAGACGCCCGTCCGGCTCTCGCGCAGCCCGGCCGGGTCCAGCCCGGCCCGCTCCAGGGCCTCCCAGGAGGTCTCCAGCAGCAGCCGCTGCTGCGGGTCCATCGCCACCGCCTCGCGCGGGCTGATCCCGAAGAACCCGGGGTCGAAGTCGCCCGCGCCGTACAGGAAGCCGCCCTCCTGCACGTACGAGCGGCCCGGCTGGTCCGGATCGGGGTGGTAGAGGCCCGCGAGGTCCCAACCGCGGTCGGTGGGCATCGGCCCCACCACGTCGCCGCCGTCCAGCAGCAGCTGCCAGAGCTTGTCCGGGTCGTCGATCCCGCCGGGGAAGCGGCAGCTCATCGCGACGACCGCGATCGGCTCCGCCGGGTCGCCGGGCGCCTCGCGCAGCACGGGTGCGGCCCGGTCCGCGGCGGTGCCGAGCAGGTCGACCCGCAGGGCCTCGCCCAGCGCGTCGGCGGAGGAGTGGTCGAAGACCACGGTGGTGCGCAGCCGCAGTCCGGTCGCCGCGTTGAGCCGGTTGCGCAGCTCCACGGCGATCAGCGAGTCGAAGCCCAGCTCGCGGAACGGGCGGTCGGCCCGCACCTGCTCGGGCGAGTCGTGGCCGAGCACGTCGGCGGCGTGCCGGCGCACCAGCTCGACCAGGGTGCGCCGGGCCTCGGCCTCGGTGCGGCCGGCGAGGTCGCGCCGCAGCGCTGCGCCGGCCTCGTCGCCCTCCGGCGGCCCGGCCTCGGCGGCGGCCGCGGCGAGGGCCCGCACCTCGGGGATCTCGGAGATCAGCGGGCTGGGCCGGACGGAGGTGAAGACCGGGACGAACCGCTCCCAGTCCACGTCGGCGACCACCACGGTGCGCTCGTCGTCGTCCAGCACCCGCTGCAGGCCGGCGACGGCGAGCCGCGGGTCCATGAACGGGATGCCGCGCTCCAGGAGTTGTTGCTCCAGCTCGCTGGTGGCGAGCCCGCCGCCGGCCGCGCTCCAGATGCCCCAGACCACCGAGGTCGCGGCCAGGCCGCGGGAGCGGCGGTGCTCGGCGAGCGCGTCGAGGTAGGCGTTGGCGGCGGCGTAGGCGCCGTGGTCGGCGCTGCCCCACACACCGGAGACGGAGGAGAACAGCACGAAGGCGTCCAGGTCGGTGTCCCGGAACACCTCGTCCAGGTTGGCCGCGCCGAGCACCTTGGCCTCCAGGGTGCCCGCGAACTCGCCCGGCCCGGTGTCGCGGACCTTGCCGAGCTGGACGGCCGCGGCGGTGTGCAGCACCGAGCGGACCGGGTCGCCGGCGGCGGCCAGGCCGTCCACCAGCCCGCGCACCGCGCCCGGATCGGCGAGGTCGCAGGCGGCCAGCGTCACCCGGCACCCCAGGGCGGTCAGTTCGGCGGCCAACTCGGGCGCGCCGGGGGCCCGTTCACCGCGGCGGCTGACCAGCACCAGATGCTCGGCGCCGCCGGCGGCGAGCCAGCGGGCCACATGGGTGCCGAGCCCGCCGGTGCCGCCGGTGACCAGCACGGTGCCGCGCGGCCGCCAGGGCCTGGGGTCGGCGGCCTTCGGCGCCCGGACCAGCCGGCGGGCGAAGAGGCCCTCCGGCCGGACGGCCAGCTGGTCCTCCGAACCGTCGCCGGCCAGCACCGCGGCCAGCCGGGTCAGCGCCCGCTCGTCGACCTCCGCCGGCAGGTCGACGAGACCGCCCCACAACGGCGGCTGTTCGAGCGCCACCACCCGGCCGAGCCCCCAGACGAGCGCCTGCACGGGCCGCTGCGGCCCGTCCGCGGCGGACACCGCGACGGCGCCGCGGGTGAGGCTCCACAGCGGGGCCGTGACGTCGAGCTCCAGCAGCGCCCGGACCAGTGCGGTGGTCAGCGCGGTGCCGGCCGGCAGGGCCGGGTGGGCGGGGTGCGGCCGATCGTCCAGGCCCAGCAGCGAGACCACCCCGGCCAGCGGGGCCCGCCCGTCCAGGGCCGTGCGCAGCCGTGCGGCGAGGGCCGCCGGGTCGCCGTCGGCGTCGTCGGTGCCGTCCAGGGCCAGCGGGACCACCTCGGCGCCGTGCCCGGCGAGCAGGTCGGCGATCCGGCCGGCGATCCCGTCGGCCGGCCCGTCGCCCGTCGTCCCCTCCGCCGTGCCCGCCGTGCGCTCGGCCGTGCCCGCCGCGGCGAGCAGCAGCCAGGTGCCCTCCAGCACGCCGGCTTCGGGCTCGCCGAGCGGCTTCCAGCCGACCCGGTAGCGCCAGCCGTCCAGGACCGCCCGGTCCTGCCGGTGCCGGCGCCACCGCGCCAGCGGCGCCAGCACCTCCTGCCAGGAGTCCGGCGCGACGCCGAGGGTGGTCGCCACCGTCTCGGCGTCCTCCCGCTCCACGGCCGCCCAGAACGCCGCGTCCGCCGGGTCGGCGGTGCCCACGGCGGCGGCCGGCTCCAACCAGAACTGCCGGTTCTGGAAGGCGTACGTGGGCAGCTCCACCGCGACGGGCCGGTGCGCGGCGAAGGCCGGGGCCCAGTCCACCGGCAGCCCCCGCACCTGCGCCTCGGCGAGGGCCCGCAGCATCGCGCCGGGCCCGCCCTCGTCGCGGCGCAGCGTGCCGAGCACCACGGTGTCGGGGTGCCCGAGGTCCTCGGCGACGGCCTGCACCGGCACCGTCAGCACCGGATGCGGGCTGACCTCGACGAACACCGCGGGGCCGGACACCAGCAGCGACCGCACGGCCGCCTCGAAGTCCACCGTCTCGCGCATGTTGCGGAACCAGTAGGCGGCGTCCAGCTCCGCCGTGTCCAGCCGCCCGCCGGTCACGGCGGAGTGGAACGGCACGCTGGAGCTGCGCGGCCGCAGCCCGGCCAGCGAGGCCAGCAGGCCCTCGCGCAGCCCGTCCATGTGCGCGGAGTGCCCGGCCACGTCGGCGGCGACCGCGCGGGTCCGGATGCCGGCGGCCGTGCACTCGGCGACCAGCTCGGCGACGGCCGCCGGGTCACCGGAGACCACCACGGAGGCCGGGCCGTTCACGGCGGCCACCGACAGCCGCCCCCGCCAGCGGCGCAGCCGCTCCCGCGCCGCGTCCGCCGACAGCTGCACGGCCGTCATCGCCCCGGTGCCGGACAGCCGCGCCTGGGCGAGGCTGCGCAGCGCGACGATCCGCGCCGCGTCCGCCAGGTCGAGGCCGCCCGCCACGTACGCGGCCGCCACCTCACCCTGGGAGTGGCCCGTCACCGCGTCCGGGCGGACCCCGTGGGACTGCCACAGCTCGGCCAGCGACACCATCACCGCGAACAGCGCGGGCTGCACCACGTCGATCCGGTCCAGCGGTGCGGCGCCCGGCTCGTCCCGCAGCACCGCGGTCAACGACCAGTCCAGGTGGGGCTCCAGGGCCTCCGCGCAGGCCGCCACCGACCGGGCGAACACCGGGGCCGAGGCCATCAGGCCGCGGGCCATGCCCAGCCACTGCGAGCCCTGGCCGGGGAAGACGAACACCGTCCGGGCATCCTCGCCGCCCGCCCGTCCGGTCGTCAGGTTCGGTGCGGGCACGCCCTCGGCGAGCGCGCTCAGGCCCTGCAGCAGCTCGGCGGGCTCGGAGCCGACCAGCACCGCCCGGTGCTCGAACACGGAGCGGGTGGTGGCCAGCGCGAAGCCGACGTCCGCCGGGCGCAGCTCGGGGCGGGCCGAGACCTGCGCGGCCAGCCGGGCGGCCTGCGACCGCAGCGCCTCAGGGCTCTGCCCGGACAGGGCCCACGGCACCGGCGTCCCGGTGGCGGCGGGCCCGCCCGTGGCGGGGGCGGTCGGCTCCGGCTCCGGGGCCTCCTCAAGGACCACGTGCGCGTTGGTGCCGCTCATCCCGAAGGAGGAGACGCCGGCCCGGCGCGGCCGGTCCGTCCGCGGCCAGGGCCGGGCCCTGGTGAGCAGCTCCACCGAGCCGGCCGACCAGTCCACGTGCGGGGTCGGCGCGTCCACGTGCAGGGTGCGCGGCAGCACGCCGTTGCGCAGCGCCAGCACCATCTTGATCACTCCGGCGACGCCGGCGGCGGCCTGGGTGTGGCCGATGTTCGACTTCAGCGAGCCGAGCCAGAGCGGCCGGTCGGCGTCGCGGTCCTGGCCGTAGGTGGCCAGCAGCGAGTCCGCCTCGATCGGGTCGCCCAGCCGGGTGCCGGTGCCGTGCGCCTCGACCGCGTCCACGTCCGCGGTGCTCAGCCCGGCGTCGGCCAGCGCCGCCTGGATGACCCGCTGCTGGGACGGCCCGTTGGGGGCGGTGAGCCCGTTGCTGGCGCCGTCCTGGTTGATCGCGCTGCCGCGCAGCACCGCCAGCACCGGGTGACCGTTGCGCCGCGCGTCCGACAGCCGCTCCACCAGCAGGACGCCGACGCCCTCGCCCCAGCCGGTGCCGTCCGCCGCGGCCGCGAAGGGCTTGCACCGGCCGTCCGCCGCCATGCCGCCCTGCCGGGCGATCTCCAGGAACGCGCCCGGCAACGCCATCACGTTCGCCCCGCCGACCAGCGCCAGGGAGCACTCCCCGGCGCGCAGCGCCTGGGCTGCCAGGTGCAGCGCGACCAGCGAGGCCGAGCAGGCGGTGTCCACGCTCAGCGACGGCCCCTCCAGCCCCATCGCGTAGGACACCCGGCCGGACAGCACGCTGATCGCGTTGCCCGTCATCAGGAAGCCGCGGACCGCCTCGGGGGCGGTGCGGCCGAGCGTGCCGTACCCCTGGTCGACCGCCGTGACGTACACCCCGGTCGCACTGCCGCGCAGCGAGACCGGGTCGATGCCGGCCCGCTCGACCGCCTCCCAGCAGGCGAGCAGCAGCAACCGCTGCTGCGGGTCCATCGCCAGCGCCTCACGGGGGCTGATCCCGAAGAACGCCGGGTCGAAGCCGCCCGCGTCGGACAGGAACGCGCCGCGGGCCGGGGCGCCGCTCGCGGACAGGTCGGACAGCTCCCAGCCGCGGTCCGCCGGCAGGCCCGTCATCGCGTCCCGGTCCGCGGCCAGCAGCTCCCACAGGTCCTCCGGGGTGCTGACACCGCCCGCGAAGCGGCAGCTCATCGAGACGACGGCGATCGGCTCGCGGCTGCGCGCCTCGGCGTCCCGCAGCCGCTGCTTCGTCTGCTGGAGGTCGATCGTCACGCGGTTGAGGTAGTCACGCAGCTTCTGCTCGCTCACGGGGTTCCTGCACCTTCGTTTCGGGAGGCGTCACGTTTCGGGTCGGCGTCGGGGACCGCGGGACGCCGGGGAGGGGCGGATCGGGGGCGGGTCGGAGGTGGGATCACCCGCCCGCGCCGGGGGGACTCACGGGCCGCCCAGCTCTCGGTCGATCAGTTCGAAGATCTCGTCGTCGGTCGCGGCGACGATCCTGGTCGCCGCCTCGCTCTGCTCGCCGTTGCGGGAGAGCACCTCGCGCAGCCGCCGGTCCACCTCCAGCCGGACCGGCTCGTCCGCCGGCAGCTCCGCCACCAGCGCCTCCAGCCGCTCCAGACCGGCCAGCACGGAGGCCGCGGCGTCCCCACCGCCGCCCGAGCGGTCCGGCCCGGCGGCGGCGCCCAGGTGACGGGCCAGCGCCTCCGGCGTCGGGTAGTCGAACACCATCGCGGCGGGCAGGCGCACGCCCGTCGCGGCCACCAGCCGGTTGCGCAGCTCCACCCCGGTCAGCGAGTCGAACCCGAGGTCCTTGAACGGCCGGGCGGGCCGCACCCGCTCCGGCGTGGCGTGCCCCAGGACCGCCGCGGCGTGCCCGCGCACCAGCTCCAGCAGCAGCCGGTGGGCCTCCGGCTCCGGCAGCGCCGCCAGCCGCGACACCAGGGACTCGGCGCCCCCGGCGGGCAGACCGGCCGGGCCGCCCGCCGCATTGCGCAGCCGCGGCCGGCGCACCAGCCCGCGCAGCACCGCCGGGACGCGACCGTCCGCCCCGCCCCGCTCCAGCCGGGCGGCCAGCAGGTACGGGTCCGGGGCCGCGAGGGCGGCGTCGAACAGGGCCAGGCCCTGCGCCGTGGACAGCGCCCCCGCCCCGCCTCGCGTCGCCGGGCCGGCTGCCGGGCCGCCGGCGGTGTCGGGCAGCAGGCCCGCGGTGAGCGCGCTGCGCTCCGCCCACAGCCCCCAGCCGATCGACACCCCCGGCAGGCCGGCCGCCCGCCGCCGGGCCGCCAGGGCGTCCAGCGCGGCGTTGGCGGCCGCGTAGTTGGCCTGCCCCGGCGTGCCCAGCAGCCCGGCCCCGGAGGAGAACAGCACGAAGGCCGCCAGATCCAGACCCGCCGTCAGCTCGTCCAGCGCGATCGCCGCGTCCGCCTTCGGCCGCAGCACCCGGGCCAGCCGCTCCTCCGTCATCGACTCCGCGAGCCCGTCCGCCAGCACGCCGGCCGCGTGCACCACGGCCGTCAGCGGATGCTCCTTCTCCACCCCGGCCAGCAGCTCCGCCAGCTGCGCCCGGTCGCCCACGTCACAGGCCACCGCGGTGGCCCGCACGCCCAGCCCGGCGAGCTCGGCCACCAGTGCGTCCGCGCCCTCGGCCGCCGGCCCCCGACGGCTCGCCAGCACCAGGTGCCGCACGCCGTGCCCGGTGGCCAGGTGCCGGGCCACCAGCGCGCCCAGGGTGCCGGTGCCACCGGTGACCAGCACGGTGCCGTCCCGGTCCAGCGGCGCGGGCAGCAGCAGGACGTTCTTGCCGACGTGCCGGGCGCCCGCCAGGAACCGGAACGCCTCGGTGGCCTCCCGCACGTCCCAGCAGGTCAGCGGCAGCTCGGTGAGCACCCCGCGCTCGAACAGGGCGAGGATCTCGGTCAGCATCTCGCCGATCCGCTCCGGACCGGCCTCCATCAGGTCGAACGCCCGGTACGCGACCCCCGGGTGCTCGGCGGCGACCCGCGCGGCGTCCCGGATGTCCGTCTTGCCGAGCTCCAGGAAGCGGCCCGCGCCCGTCAGCAGCCGCAGCGAGACGTCCACGAACTCGCCGGCCAGGCAGTTCAGCACCAGGTCCACGCCCCGCCCGACGGTGGCCGCCAGGAAGCGGTCCGCGAACTCCAGGGTGCGCGAGGAGGCCACCCGGTCCCCGTCCAGCCCGGCGGCGCGCAGCGCGTCCCACTTGTGCGGGCTGGCCGTGCCGAACACCTCGGCCCCCGCGTGCCGGGCCAGCTGGACGGCGGCCATCCCGACCCCGCCCGCGGCGGCGTGCACCAGCACGGATTCACCGCGCCGCAGCCCGCCCAGGTCGAACAGCCCGTAGTAGGCGGTCAGGAACACCACCGGCACCGACGCGGCCCGCGCGAACGACCAGCCGTCCGGGATCCGCACCACCGTCCGGTGGTCCGCCACGGCCACCGGTCCGAACGCCGAGCCGAAGATCCCCATCACCCGGTCGCCCGGGCGCAGATCAGCCACGGCGGCGCCGACCTCCAGGACCACGCCCGCGCCCTCGCTGCCGAGACCCTGCTGGTCCGGCGTCAGCCCGAGAGTGACGGCGACGTCCCGGAAGTTCACCCCGGCCGCCCGCACCGCGATCCGCACCTCGCCCGCGCCGAGCGGCGCCGACGCGGCGGTGCCCGGCGCCGGCGTCAGGTCCTCCAGGGTGCCGGTGCCGGAGGTCTCCAGCCGCCAGCCCCCCTCCGCGGGAGGCGTCAGCAGGCCCGGGCGGGCGGCCGCCGCCAGACGCGGCACCAGCAGCTCCCCGCCGCGCAGCGTGAGCTGCGGCTCGGCCTCGACCGGGAGCGCGGCGGGCAGCGCCTCGTCGTCGGTGTCCAGCAGCACGAACCGGTCCGGGTGCTCGCTCTGCACACTGCGCAGCAGCCCCCAGACCGCCGCCTGCGCGAGGTCGACCGGGCCGGGCTCGCGCCCGGTGCGGACGGCGCCCCGGGTCCGGAGCACCAGCCGGGAGGCGGCGAAGCGCTCCTCGGCCAGCCAGCCCCGGACCAGGGTGAGCGCCCGGGCGACCGCCCGGTGCAGGCGGACGGCCTCGTCGCCGTCCTCGGACCGCTCGTCGCCGCCGTCCGTCCGCTCCTCGCTGGCAGGGCAGTCGGCGAGCACGAGGGAGGGCGCCGGGTCCTGCGGGCGCAGCGCGTCCAGGGCGGTCCAGGCGGTGCCCGGCGAGGCCTCCGCGGGGCGCCAGTCCAGCCGGAACAGGCTGTCCGCACCGGCCCGGTCGCCGACGAGCGCGTCCGCGCGCACCGGACGCAGGGTCAGCGAGTCCACGGACAGCACCGGCCGGCCCGCCAGGTCGTAGGCCGAGAGCGACACGGCCTCCGGGCCGTCGGAGCCGACCCGCACCCGCAGGGAGGTGGCGCCCGACGCGTGCGCGGTCACCCCGTTCCAGCTGAACGGCAGCCGGGCCACCCCGTCCCGGTCCGCGAGCAGCGCGCACGCCTGCAGGGCCGCGTCCAGCAGCGCCGGGTGCACCGTGCAGCCCGCCGCGTCGGCCTGCTGGGCAGCAGGGAGGACGAGCTCCGCGAAGACCTCGTCCTCACCGAGCCGCCAGGCCGCCGTCAGCCCCCGGAACGCCGGACCGTAGCCGAAACCGGCCTCGGCGAAGCGCTCGTACAGGTCGTCCAGCTCGACGGGGACCGCCCCGGTGGGCGGCCAGCCGATCAGGTCGGGGCCGGGCTGCTGCGGCGCCTCGGGGGCCAGCACGCCGGTGGCGTGCAGGGTCCACTCCTGGCCGTCCTCCGCGCGGGAGGACACCGTGAGCGTGCGGTGTCCGGTGGGGTCGGGGGCGCCTGCGCGGATCTGGAGGTGGACGGGGGTGGTGGGTGGGAGGAGGAGGGGGGTTTGGAGGGTGAGTTCGTGGAGGTGGGGGGTGTCGGTTTCGTCGGCGGTGCGGAGGGCGAGTTCGAGGAAGGCGGTGCCTGGGAGGAGGGTGGTGCCGTTGACGGTGTGGTCGGCGAGCCAGGGGTGGGTGTGGAGGGAGAGGCGGCCGGTGAGGAGGGTCTCGCCGGTGTCGGCGATCTCGACGGCCGCGCCCACCAGCGGATGCCCCGTACTGCGCAGGCCGGACGAGGCGACGTCCCGGTTGCTGGTCGGTGCGTCCAGCCAGAACCGCTGCTCCTGGAAGGGGTAGGTGGGGAGGTCGGTGTGGTGTCCGGTGAGGTGCCAGTGGACGGGGAGTCCGTGGGTCCAGGCGTGGGCGAGGGAGTGCAGGTATCGGGTGCGGTTGCCTTCGTGGCGGCGGAGGGTGGGGATGGCGGTGGCGGTGTCGAGGGTTTCCTCGATGGTGATGGTGAGGACGGGGTGGGGGGTGGTTTCGATGTAGGTGGTGTGGCCGGCTTGGTGGAGTTTCTCCAGGGCTGGTGCGAGGAGGACGGGTTGGCGGAGGTTGGTGTACCAGTAGGCGGTGTCGGGTGGGGTGGTGAGCCAGGTGCCGGTGACGGTGGAGAGCATGGGGATGCGGGGGGTGGTGGCGTCGACGGTGAGGAGTTGGTTCAACTGCTGCTGGAGTTGGTCGACTTGGGGGGAGTGGGAGGCGTAGTCGACGTCGATGGGGCGGTGGCGGATGTCGTGGGCGGTGCAGTGGGTGTGGAGGGCGGCGAGGGCTTGCACGGTTCCTGAGACCACGGTGGTGTGGGGGGAGTTGAGGGCGGCGATGGTGAGGTCGGGTGCCCAGGGGGCGATGAGTTGTTCGGTGTCGGTCTGGGGGAGGTTGATGCTGGTCATGCCGCCGTGTCCGGCGAGGGTGTTGAGGGCTTGGCTGCGGAGGGCGGCGATGCGGGCGCCGTCTTCGAGGGTGAGGGCGCCGGCGACGACGGCGGCGGCGATTTCGCCTTGGGAGTGGCCGATGACGGCGTCGGGGTGGATGCCGTGGTGCTGCCAGAGTGCGGCGAGGGAGACCATGACGGCGAACAGGGCGGGTTGGATGACGTCGACCCGGTCCAATGGCGCCTGGCTGCGGAGGAGTTCGGTGAGCGACCAGCCGACGTGCGGGGCGAGGGCGGTCTCGCAGTCGGCGATGCGTTGGGCGAACACCGGCTCGGTGTCGAGGAGTTCGGCGGCCATGCCGGCCCATTGGGAGCCCTGGCCGGGGAAGACGAACACCGTTCGCCCGCTGGAACCTTGGCTGGTGGCCTGGATGAGGGCGGGGTGGGGTTCGCCGGTGGTGAGGGCGTGCAGGGCGGCGGTGCGGGTGTCGTGGTCGCCGACGACCACCGCACGGTGCTCGAAGGCGGCCCGGCGGGTCGCCAGGGTGGCGGCCGCGTCCGCCGGATCGGCTTCCACCGCGGCGAGTTGACGGGCGGCGTCGCACAGGGCCTCCGGTGAGCGTGCCGACAGCACCCACGGCAGCACGCCGTCGCCGGTTTCGCCCGAGCCGGAGTCCCGTTCCGCGGGGGCTTCCTCCAGGACGACGTGGGCGTTGGTGCCGCTGACGCCGAAGGAGGAGATGCCCGCCCGTCGCGGCCGTCCGTCGGTGTCCCAGCTCCGGGCCTCGGTGAGCAGTTCGACCGCGCCCGCCGACCAGTCCACCTGGGGCGTCGGGCCGTCCACGTGCAGGGTCTTCGGCAGGACGCCGTGCCGCATCGCCTGCACCATCTTGATCACCCCGCCGACGCCGGCCGCCGCCGAGGTGTGGCCGAGGTTGGACTTGAGCGAGCCGAGCCACAGCGGCCGGCCCTCCGGTCGGTCCTGCCCGTAGGCGGCGAGGACGGCCTGCGCCTCGATCGGGTCGCCGAGCCGGGTGCCGGTGCCGTGGCCCTCGACGGCGTCGACCTCGGCGGCGGTGAGTCCGGCGTCGGCCAGCGCGGCCCGGATCACCCGTTGCTGGGAGGGGCCGTTGGGGGCGGTGAGCCCGTTGCTGGCGCCGTCCTGGTTGATCGCGGTGCCGCGCAGCACCGCGAGCACCGGGTGCCCGTTGCGCCGGGCGTCGGAGAGCCGCTCCAGGAGCAGGATGCCCGCGCCCTCGCCGAAGCCCGTCCCGTCGGCCGCCGCGGCGTACGGCTTGCAGCGGCCGTCGGGTGCCAGTCCGCCCTGTCGGCTGAACTCCACGAACAGTTCGGGGCTGGACATCACGGTGACGCCGCCGGCGAGGGCGAGGTCGCACTCGCCGTGCCGCAGTGCCCGGGCGGCCAGGTGGAGGGCGACGAGGGAGGAGGAGCAGGCGGTGTCGACGGTGACGGCCGGGCCCTCCAGCCCGAACACGTAGGCCAGCCGGCCGGAGACGATGCTGCCGGAGTTGCCGGTGCCGAGGAAGCCCTCGACCTCCTCGGGGATGTGTGGCAGCAGCCGGGCGGCGTAGTCCTGCTGCATCAGCCCGACGAACACACCGGCTGCCGTGCCGTGCAGTCCGGTCGGGTCGATCCCGGCCCGCTCGAACGCCTCCCAGGCGATCTCCAGCAGCAGCCGCTGCTGCGGGTCCATGGCGATCGCCTCGCGCGGCGAGATGCCGAAGAACTCGGCGTCGAAGTCGCCCGCGGCGTCGAGGAATCCGCCTTCCCTGGCGTAGGAGGTGCCGCGGTGGTCGGGGTCGGGGTGGTAGAGCTCGTCCAGGTCCCAGCCGCGGTCCGTGGGGAACGGGGAGATGCCGTCGGCGCCGTCGGCGACCAGGTGCCACAGGTCCTGCGGGGAGCGGACGCCGCCGGGGTAGCGGCAGCCCATCGCGACGACGGCCACCGGGTCCTCTCCGGCGGCCCGGGCCACCGGTCGGGCTGCTGCGGCGGCTGCGGCGCGGTCGCCGGTCAGCTCGGTGCGCAGGAAGGCGGCGAGCACGGCCGGGGAGGGGTGGTCGAAGACCAGGGTGGCGGGCAGCCGCAGCCCGGTCGCGGTGCTCAGCCGGTTGCGCAGGTCCACCGCGGCGAGGGAGTCGAAGCCGAGGTCGCGGAACGCCCGCCCGGTCTCGACGGCCTCCGGGGAGGTGTGGCCGAGGACCGCGGCGACGTGGGTGCGGATCAGGGCGAGCAGCCGGGCCGACTGTTCGGCGGCCGGGAGGGCGGCCAGCAGGCCGGCGAGCGAGCCGTCGGCGGCGGTGGCCCGCGCGGCGACCCGGCGGGCCGGTCCGCCGGCCAGTCCGCGCAGCAGGGCGGGGACGGGACCGGTCGCGGCCCGGGCGCGCAGGGCGGCGCTGTCGATCCGGATCGGGACGAGCGCCGGCAGGTCGCTGGTGAGCGCGGCGTCCAGCAGGGTCAGGCCCTGCGCGGTGGTCAGGGCGGGCAGGCCGGAGCGGGCCAGCCGCCGTTCGTCGGCGGCGTCCACCCCGCTGGTGAGGGCGCTGCGCTGCTCCCACAGCGTCCACGCCAGCGACTGCCCGGCGAGGCCGTGGGCGCGCCGGTGCTGGGCGAGGGCGTCCAGCTGGGCGTTGGCGGCCGCGTAGTTGGCCTGGCCGGGGCCGCCGAAGACGCCGGCCGCCGAGGAGAACAGGACGAACGCGGCGAGCGGCAGCTCCCGGGTCAGTTCGTGCAGGTGCTGGGCGGCTTCGGCCTTGGGGGCGAGCACGGCGTTCACCCGTTCGGGGGTGAGCGCGGTGACGACGCCGTCGTCGAGCGCGCCGGCGGCGTGCACGACGCCGGTGAGCGGGCGCTCCGCGGGGACGCCGGCGAGCAGTGCGGCCACCGCGGCCCGGTCGGTGAGGTCGCAGGCCGTGACGGTCACCGTGGCGCCGAGCGCGGCGAGTTCGTGGGCGAGGTCGGCGGCGCCGGGTGCCTCCGGTCCGCGGCGGCCGGTCAGCAGCAGG
Source organism: Kitasatospora sp. NPDC051702 (assembly GCF_040681575.1). NCBI lineage: Bacteria > Bacillati > Actinomycetota > Actinomycetes > Kitasatosporales > Streptomycetaceae > Kitasatospora > Kitasatospora sp. NPDC051702. Next base: position 29,112 of record NZ_JBFAZB010000007.1, on the reverse strand, counting down.
TGCCGGACGCCGTGGTGGGTGACGAGGTGCCGGGCCACCAGCGCGCCGAGGGTGCCGGTGCCGCCGGTGACCAGGACGGTGCCGTCCGGGTCGAAGGCGGTCGGGTGCCCCTCGGCGGCCGTGGCGCGTACCAGCCGGGGGGCGAGCAGGGTGCCGCCGCGGACGGCCAGCTGGTCCTCGTCGGCGAGGGCGGCGGCCGCGGCGGGGAGCAGGTCGGCCTGGTCCGCGGGCAGGTCCAGCAGCCCGAACCGGCCGGGGTGTTCGGCCAGGGCCGAGCGGACCAGGCCCCAGACGCCACTGTGGGCGAGGTCCGGCACGTCCTCCGCGGGGCCGGCGGCGACCGCGCAGTCCGTCACGAACACCAGCCGGGAGCCGGTGTACCGGTCGTCGGCGAGCCAGCGCTGCACGAGGGCGAGCGCCCGGTGCACGGCCTCGCGGGCGGTCGGCGCGCCGGCCGCCGGGACCAGGACCACCGGGGGCACCGCCTCGCCGAGCTCGGCCGGATCGGCGACGAGGAGGTGTCCGGCGGCCTCGCGGGCCGGTGGGACGGGGCTCCACTCCACCCGGTGGAGCGTGGGGTCGAAGGCCGGCGGCGCGGTGGCGTCGGGGGCCGGGCGCAGCGCCAGGGACGCCACGGTGGCCACCGGGGCCCCGGCCGGGTCGGCGAGTGCGAGGGCGAGCGTGTCGGGCCCGGTCGGGGTGATCCGCAGCCGCACGGCGGTGGCCCCGGAGGCGTGCAGGGTGACCCCGGACCAGCTGAACGGCATCCGGGCGGTGGCGTCCGGGCCGAGCCCGGTGGCGTGGAGCGCGGCGTCCAGCAGCGCCGGGTGCAGCCCGAACCCGGCCGCCTGCGCGTGCTGGTCCGGCGGCAGCACGGCCTCGGCGCAGATCTCCCCGCCGGCCTGCCAGGCCGCGGTCAGGCCCTGGAAGGCGGGCCCGTAGGCGAAGCCGGCCTCGGCGAAGCGCCCGTACAGGCCGTCCAGGTCGAAGGGGACGGCGCCGGGCGGCGGCCAGGTGCCGTCCGTGGCGGCCGGTTCGGGCGCGGTGGCGGCGGTGAGCAGTCCTTCGGCGTGCCGCACCCAGGTGCCGTCCGGCTCGCCGTCGGTGCGCGAGTGCAGGCTGATCGGCCGGTCGCCGTGCCCGTCCGGGGCGCCGACGGCCAGGCGCAGCAGCACCCCGCCCTGCTCGGGCAGCACCAGCGGCGCCCCGAGGGTGAACTCCCGGACGCCGGGGAGGCCGACCTGGTCGCCGGCCCGGACGGCCAGTTCCAGGAAGGCCGTTCCCGGCAGCAGGATCCGCCCGCGTACGGCGTGGTCGGCCAGCCAGGGGTGGGTGCGGGCCGAGAGCCGGCCGGTGAACACGACCCCGTCCTGGTCGGCGAGGGTGACCACGGCGGCGAGCAGCGGGTGGTCGGCGGCCTCCAGCCCGACGGCGGTGAGGTCGCCGGGGGCGGCCGAGGTGTCGTCCAGCCAGTAGTCCTCGCGCTGGAAGGCGTAGGTGGGCAGGTCGGTGCGGGCCGGGCGGCCGCCGAAGACGGCGTCCCAGTCGATCGCGGCGCCGCGCAGGTGCAGTTCGCCGAGCGAGGCGAGCAGCCGGGCCGGGCCGCCCTCGCCGCGGCGCAGGGTGCCGACGGCCAGGGCGTCCGCGCCGGCGGTGTCGGCGGTCTCCTGGACGGCGGGGACGAGCACGGGGTGCGGGCTGGCCTCGACGAACACCTGGTGGCCGTCTGCGAGCAGGGCGCGGGTGGCCTGTTCGAACTCCACCGTGTGCCGCAGGTTGCGGTACCAGTACCCGGCGTCCAGCTCCTCGCCGCCCAGCAGGCCGCCGGTGACGGCGGAGTAGAACGGCAGCGCGCAGGGGTGCGGGGCGATCCCGGCGAGCTCGTGGAGCAGTTCCGCCTCGATCGCGGCGACCTGCGGGCCGTGCGAGGCGTAGTCGACCGGCACCATCCGGGCCCGGCCGCCCTCGGCGGTGACCCGTTCCAGCAGGTCCGTGAGGGCCGCGGGCTCGCCGGAGACCACCACCGAGGAGGGGCCGTTCACGGCGGCGAGCGCCAGCCGCTCCCCGTACGGGGCGATCCGGGCCCGGACCAGGTCGGCGGGCAGCGAGACGGACAGCATTCCGCCGTGCCCGGCGAGCGCGCGCAGGGCCCGGCTGCGCAGGGCGACGACGCGGGCGCCGTCCTCGAGGGTGAGGGCGCCGGCGACGACGGCGGCGGCGATCTCCCCCTGGCTGTGCCCGGCGACGGCGGCCGGCACCACGCCGTAGGAGGCCCAGAGCGCGGCCAGTGACACCATGACGGCGAACAGCAGCGGCTGCACCTCGTCGACCCGCTCGGTGTCCTCGCCGGAGCGCAGCACCTCCAGCGGGGAGCGGTCCAGCCAGGGGGCGAGCGCTGCGGCGCACTCGCGCATCCGCTCGGCGAACACCGGTGCGGTGTCGAGCAGTTCGAGGGCCATGCCGGTCCACTGGGAGCCCTGGCCGGGGAAGACCAGGGCGACGGCGCCGCCGGAGCCGGCCCGGCCGCGCAGCACGCCGGGTGCCTCGCGGCCGTCGGCGAGCGCGGCGAGGGCGTCGAGGAGGGCGTCCCGGCCGGCGCCGACCAGGACGGCGCGGTGCTCCAGCGCGGCCCGGCCGGTGGCCAGCGCGTGCCCGACCTCGGCCGGGGTCGCGTCCGGACGCTCGGTCAGGTGGGCGTGCAGCCGCGCGGCCTGGGCGCGCAGGGCGTCGGCGGTGTGGCCGGACAGCACCCACGGCAGGGTGGCCGGCGGGTCGGCCGGCCCGGTGGCCCCGGTGACCTCGCCGCCCCCGGCGGGAGCGGCCTCGGCGGGTCCGTCCCCGGCGGGTGCGGCCTGTTCGAGCACCACGTGCCCGTTGGTGCCGCTGACCCCGAAGGAGGACACCGCCGCCCGCCGGGGGCGGCCGGTCTCCGGCCACGGGGTGGGCGAGGTCACCAGCCGGACGGCCCCGTCCGTCCAGTCCACCTGGGGGGTCGGCCGTTCGGCGTGCAGGGTGGGCGGGACGACGCCGTGCCGCATGGCCTGCACCATCTTGATCACCCCGCCGACGCCGGCGGCGGCCTGGGTGTGGCCGAGGTTGGACTTGAGCGAGCCGAGCAGCAGCGGCCGGTCCTCGGGCCGGTCCTGCCCGTAGGTGGCGAGCAGGGCCTGCGCCTCGATCGGGTCGCCGAGCGGGGTGCCGGTGCCGTGCGCCTCGACCACGTCGACGTCGGCGGTGGTCAGCCGGGCGGCGGCCAGCGCCTGCCGGATGACCCGCTGCTGGGCGGGCCCGTTGGGAGCGGTCAGCCGGCTGCTGGCGCCGTCCTGGTTGACGGCGGTGCCGCGGACCAGCGCCAGGACGGGGTGCCCGTGGCGGCGGGCGTCGGAGAGCCGCTCCAGCAGCAGCAGGCCGACGCCCTCGCCCCAGCCCGTCCCGTCGGCCTCGGCCGAGAAGGACTTGCAGCGGCCGTCGGCGGCCAGCCCGCCCTGACGGCTCATCTCCACGAACGGCACCGGCGTGGACATCACCATCGCGCCGCCGGCCAGCGCCAGCGTGCACTCCTGCTGGCGCAGAGCCTGGCAGGCCAGGTGGATCGCCACCAGCGAGGAGGAGCAGGCGGTGTCGACGCTGAGCGCGGGCCCCTCCAGCCCGAAGGTGTAGGCGACCCGGCCGGAGGCGACGCTGTCGGAGCTGCCGCTGCCGAGGTAGCCGGCCACGTCGTCCGGGACCTGCCGGAGCCGTACGGCGTAGTCCTGGTACATCACGCCGGCGAAGACGCCGGTGCGGCTGCCGCGCAGGGTGGCCGGGTCGATCCCGGCCCGCTCGAACGCCTCCCAGCCGGTCTCCAGCAGCAGCCGCTGCTGCGGGTCCATGGCCAGCGCCTCGCGCGGGGAGATCCCGAAGAAGCCCGGATCGAAGGCGCCGACGCCCTCCAGGAAGCCGCCCTCGCCCGCGTAGCTGGTCCCGGGCCGCTCCCGGCTCTCGTCGACCAGCGCGGCGAGGTCCCAGCCGCGGTCGGCGGGGAAGGGCGCCACGGCGTCGGTGCCGGCGGCGACCAGCTCCCACAGCTCCTCGGGGGAGGTGACCCCGCCGGGGTAGCGGCAGCTCATCGAGACGATCGCGATCGGCTCGTGGCCGCCCGCCTCGACCTCGGCCAGCCGTCGGCGGGTGTGGTGCAGGTCGGCCGCCACCCGCTTGAGGTAGTCGCGCAGCTTGTCGTCATTCACCGGTGCAGGTCACCTTCGTCGTCGTCGGCAGGGGCCGGGGGAGCGGTGCATGCGTCACGGCATGCCGAGTTCGTTGTCGATGAAGTCGAAGAGGTCGTCGTCGGTGGCGCCCATCCGGTCCGTCAGCTCCTCGTCCGGGCCTCCCGCGGGGGCGCCGGGGCGCAGCCGGGCCAGCAGGGACTGCAGCCGGGCGGCCAGCTCGGGGTGCGGCTCGCCCTCGGCGAGGGCCTGTTCGAGCCGGTCGAGCTCGGTGAGCCCGGCGGGCGCGGGCACGGCCGGCCCGGGGTCGAGGTGCTCGGCGAGGTGTGCGGCGATCGCCGCGGCGGTCGGGTGGTCGAACAGCAGGGTGGCGGGCAGCCGCAGGCCGGTGGCGGCCCGCAGCCGGTTGCGCAGTTCGACGGCGGTCAGCGAGTCGAACCCGAGCTCCAGCAGGCCGCGGTCGGCCGGCACGGTGTCCTGGGCGGCGAAGCCGAGGACCAGACCGGCGTGCGAGCGGACGAGGTCCAGCAGGACGCGGGCGCGCTGCGGCCCGGCCAGGGCGGCCAGCCGGCGCTTCAGCGCCTCGGGCTCCTCGGGCCCGGCCTGCCCCGCGCCGGCGGCGCGCCGGGCGGGCGGGGCGACCAGGTCGCGCAGCAGGGCGGGGACGCCGCCGGTGCCGGCCTGGGCGGCGATCGCCCGGGTGTCCAGCCGCACCGGCAGCACCGTCGCCTCGTCCAGCGCGTGCGCGGCGTCGAACAGGGCCAGACCCTCCGCCGGGGCGAAGGCCACGATGCCGCCGCGGGCGATCCGCCGCAGGTCGGCCTCGTCCAGGCCGCCGGACATGCCGCCGCCGTTCGCCCACAGGCCCCAGGCCAGCGAGCTGCCGACCAGGCCGCGGGCCCGGCGCCGGTGCGCGAGGGCGTCCAGGAAGGCGTTGCCCGCCGCGTAGTTGCCCTGCCCCATGCCGCCGAAGACCCCGGCGAGGGAGGAGAACAGGATGAACGCGGAGAGCTTGCCGCCCTCGGTGAGCTCGTGCAGGTTCACCGCGGCGTCCACCTTCGGCCGCAGCGCGGTGGCCAGCTGGTCCGGCGTCATCGACGCGACCAGCCCGTCCGCCAGCACGCCGGCCGCGTGCACCACGGCCGTCAGCGGGTGCGCCGCCGGCAGGCCGTCCAGCAGCTCGGCCAGGGCGGTGCGGTCGGCCGCGTCGCAGGCCGCCAGCTCGACCTCGGCGCCGAACGCGGCGAGGTCGGCGCGCAGTTCGGCCGCGCCCTCGGCGGCGGGCCCGCTGCGGCTGGTCAGCACCAGGTGGCGGACGCCGTGCTCGGCGACCAGGTGCCGGGCCACCAGCGCGCCGATCGCGCCGGTGCCGCCGGTGATCAGGACGGTGCCCTCCGGGTCCCAGTGCGGGGCGTCCGTCTCGGCCGCCCGCGGCACCCGGGCCAGGCGGGGCACGTAGGCGCGGCCGTCGCGCAGGGCGACCTGCGGCTCGCCGGAGGCCAGCGCCGCGCCCAGCGCGGCCCGGGAGGAGGCCAGGTCGTCCACGTCCACCAGCACGAACCGGCCCGGGTTCTCGGTCTGCGCGGAGCGCAGCAGGCCCCAGACGGCGGCCTGGGCGAGGTCCGGCACGTCGTCGCCGGGGTGGACGGGCACGGCGCCGGAGGTCAGCAGCGCCAGGGTCGAGCCGGCCAGCCGCTCCTCGGCCAGCCAGTCGCGGACCAGCGCCAGGGCCTGCCCGGTCGCCTCCCGGACGGAGTCCGCGCAGTCCGCGGGCCGCTCCTGCGCGCAGCCGGCCAGCACCAGGGCGGGCACCGGCGTGCCCTCGGCCGGCAGGTCGGCGGGCCGGGCGCCCGGGGGCAGCTCCGTCCAGCTCGCGCCCGCGGCGCCCGCCGCGGGCTGCGGCAGCGCCGTCCACTCGGTGCGGAAGAGTTCCTCGTGGTGCCCGGTCCGGGCGGAGCGCACCTGGTCGGCGGAGACCGGGCGCAGCACCAGCGAGCGGGCCGAGGCGACGGGGCGCCCGGCGGGGTCGGAGACCAGCACCGCGACGGAGTCCCGCCCGGTCGGGGTCAGCCGGAGCCGGACTCCGCCCGCGCCCTGGGCGTGCAGCTCGACGCCGTTCCAGGAGAACGGCAGCCAGCCCTGGCTGTCCCCCTCCGGCCTGGTGCCGGGCAGCACGTCGAAGACCAGTGCGTGCAGGGCGCTGTCCAGCAGGGCCGGGTGCAGTCCGTAGCGGGCGGCGTCGGCCCGCGGGCCCTCGGGCAGCCGGGCCTCGGCGAACACCTCGTCACCGAGCCGCCAGGCGGCGGTCAGGCCCTGGAACGCCGGGCCGTAGCCGAACCCGCCGGCGGCGAAGCGCTCGTAGAGGCCGTCCACCGGCAGCGGTTCGGCGCCGGCCGGCGGCCAGGGCTCCGGGTCGTCCGCGGCGGGCCGGGCGCCGGGCGCGACCGGGGCCAGCAGGCCGGTGGCGTGCCTGGTCCAGGGCTGGCCGCCGTCCTCCGGCCGGGCGTGGAAGGCGACCGGGCGGGCCCCGGAGGGATCCGGCGCGCCCACCACCAGCTGCAGGACGGTGTCGCCGGACGGCGGCAGCACCAGCGGCGCCTCCAGGGTCAGTTCCTCGACCTGCCCGCAGCCGACCTGGTCGGCGGCCCGGACGGCCAGCTCCAGGAAGCCCGTCGCCGGGAACAGCACCCCGTCGAACACCCGGTGGTCGGCCAGCCAGGGCTGGGCCCGCAGGGAGAGCCGACTGGTGAACAGGTACCCCTCGGCGTCGGCGAGTTCGACGGCCGCGCCGAGCAGGGGGTGGTCGACGGCGAGCAGTCCGGCCGACGGCAGGTCGGCCTCGGCCGGGGTGGCCTCCAGCCAGTAGCGGCGGCGCTGGAAGGCGTAGGTCGGCAGGGCGGCGGCCTCGGCGGGCACGGCGGCGCCGAAGCGGCGGCTCCAGTCCACCGGTCGGCCGTGGACGTGCAGGGCGGCGAGGGCCGCGGTGAGCGCGGCGGGTTCGGGGCGGTCCCGGCGCAGCAGCGGCACCAGCAGGGCGTCGTCGGAGTCGTCGCCCAGGCAGTCCCGGCCGAGGCCGGCGAGGGTGCCGTCGGGGCCGAGTTCGACGTAGCCGGTGACGCCGGCCCGCTCCAGCTGGGCGATGCCCTCGTGGAAGCGGACGGTGCCGCGCAGCTGGTCCACCCAGTGCCGGGGGGAGGCGAGTTGCTCGGCGGTGGCGACGGCGCCGGTCACGTTGGAGACCACCGGGATCCGCGGCGGGTGGAACTCCACCCGCTCGGCGACCCGGCGGAAGTCCTCCAGCATCCCGTCCAGGTGCGGGGAGTGGAAGGCGTGGCCGACCCGCAGCCGTCGGGTGCGCCGGCCGAGCGCCGACCAGTGGGCGGCGATCTCCAGCACCGCGTCGGCGTCGCCGGAGACGACGGTGGCGGCGGGGCCGTTGACCGCGGCGAGGGCGACCTCGCCGGAGCGCCCGGCGAGCAGCGGGGCCAGCTCCTCGGGGGTGACGGCCAGGGCGGCCATCGCACCGCCGGCGGGCATCGCCTGCATCAGCCGGCCCCGCGCGGCGACCAGCGCCGCCGCGTCCGGCAGGGTGAGCACCCCGGCGACGTGGGCGGCGGTCAGCTCACCGATCGAGTGGCCGAGCAGGTAGTCGGGGCGCACCCCCCAGTGCTCGGCGAGGTGGAACAGCGCGGTACCGAGCGCGAACAGGGCGGGCTGGGTGTACTCGGTGCGGTCGAGCAGCGCGGCGTCGGCGATCGCCTCCTGCAGCGGCCGCTCCAGCAGCGGGTCGAGTTCGGCACAGACCCGGTCGAAGGCGTCCGCGAACACGGGGTGCGCCTCGTACAGCTGGGCGCCCATCCCGGCGCGCTGGCTGCCCTGCCCGGAGAACAGGAAGGCGGTGCGTCCGCCCCGGCCCGCCGGGCCGAGCAGCAGGCCGGGGTGGCCGGCGCCGTCCGCCAGGGCCCGCAGGGCGCCGGTGCGGTCCTCGCCGACCAGGGCGGCCCGGTGCTCGAAGGAGGCGCGGGAGCCGGCCAGGGCCGGGCCCGGGTCGGTGTCCGGGTGCGCGGCCAGGTGCTCCAGCAGCCGGGCGCCCTGGGCGCGCAGCGCCTCGGGGGTGCGGGCCGACAGCAGCCACGGGCCGGGCTCGCCGCCCCGGCCCGCCGCGCCCGGGCCGCCGGCCGTGTCGGTGCCCGGCTCGGCGGCCGGGGCGGGGGCCGGGACGTGCTCCAGCACGGTGTGCGCGTTGGTGCCGCTCACCCCGAAGGAGGAGACGGCGGCGCGCCGCGGGTGCCCGGTGCTCGGCCAGGGGGTGTTCTCGGTGAGCAGTTCGACCGCGCCGGCCGTCCAGTCGATCTCCGGGGACGGCCGGTCGACGTGCAGGGTGCGGGGCAGCACGCCGTGCTGCATGGCCAGCACCATCTTCATGATCCCGGCGACGCCGGCGGCGGCCTGGGTGTGGCCGATGTTCGACTTGAGGGAGCCGAGCAGCAGCGGCCGGTCGGCGGGGCGGTCCTGGCCGTAGGTGGCGAGCAGGGCCTGCGCCTCGATCGGGTCGCCGAGGCGGGTGCCGGTGCCGTGCGCCTCGACGGCGTCCACCTCGGCGGGCGTCAGGCCCGCGCTCTCCAGCGCCTGGCGGATGACTCGCTGCTGGGAGGGGCCGTTGGGCGCGGTCAGCCCGTTGCTGGCGCCGTCCTGGTTGACGGCCGAGCCGCGGATCAGCGCCAGCACCGGGTGCCCGTGGCGGCGGGCGTCGGAGAGCCGTTCCAGCAGCAGCAGACCGGCGCCCTCCGCCCAGGCGGTGCCGTCGGCGGCGGCCGCGAACGGCTTGCACCGGCCGTCGGCGGCCAGGCCGCGCTGCCGGCTGAACTCCACGAACGCGCCCGGCCCGGCCATCACCGTCACCCCGCCGGCCAGCGCCAGCGTGCACTCGCCGGCCCGCAGCGCCCGGGTGGCCAGGTGCACCGCGACCAGCGCCGAGGAGCAGGCGGTGTCCACGGTCACCGCCGGGCCCTCCAGGCCGAAGGTGTAGGCGATCCGCCCGGAGGCCACGCTGCCGGCGCTGCCGATGCCGAGGTAGCCCTCGAACTCCTCGGACGGCCGGGTCACCCGCGAGCCGTAGTCGCGGTAGCTGGAGCCGACGAACACGCCGCCGCGGTCGCCCTTGAGGGTGTGCGGGTCGATCCCGGCGCGCTCGAACGCCTCCCAGGCGACCTCCAGCAGCAGCCGCTGCTGCGGGTCGACGGAGACCGCCTCGCGCGGCGAGATCCCGAAGAACGCCGGGTCGAAGTCGCCCACGTCGTAGAGGAAGCCGCCCTCGCGGGCGTAGGTGGTGCCGACCTGCTCCGGATCCGGGTCGTACAGGCCCTCCAGGTCCCAGCCGCGGTCGGTGGGGAAGCCGCCGATCGCGTCGGTGCCCTCCACCGCCAGCCGCCACAGGTCCTCCGGGGTGCGCACCCCGCCGGGGAAGCGGCAGCCCATCGCGACGATCGCGATCGGGTCGTCCTCGGCGGCGGCCGGTCCGGCGGCGGGCGGCGCCGCCGCGGCGGGTGCCGCGGGCGCCTCGTCCGCGCCCGGCAGCTGGGGCAGCAGGTGCCCGGCCAGCGCGGCCGTCGTCGGGTAGTCGAACACCAGGGTGACGGACAGCCGCAGTCCGGTCGCCGCGGAGAGCCGGTTGCGCAGTTCGACGGCGGTCAGCGAGTCGAAGCCGATGTCCTTGAACACCCGCTCCGGTTCGATCGCCGACGGGTCCGGGTGGCCGAGCACCGCGGCCACCTCGGTGCGCACCAGCTCCGCCACCGCGGCCAGCCGCGCGGCCCGGTCCAGCCCGGCCAGCCGGGCCGCGAAGGAGTCCCCGCCCGCGTCCTGCGGCGTCACCCGGGCCGCCTCGGGCAGGTCGCGCAGCAGGGCGCTCGGCCGCAGGGCGGTGTACGCCCGGACGAACCGCTCCCAGGCGAAGTCGGCGACGACCACCCGGGTGTCGTCGTGGTCCAGGGCCTGCTGCAGTGCGGCGAGCGCCGCCTGCGGCGCCATCGCGGGCAGGCCGTCGCGCACCAGCCGCTCGCCGACCGCGCCGCCGGCCAGCGACTCCCCGCCCCACAGGCCCCAGGCCACCGAGGTGGCGGCGCGGCCCGCGGCCCGGCGCTGCTGCGCCAGGGCGTCCAGGAAGGCGTTGGCCGCCGCGTAGCCGCCCTGCCCGGTGCCGCCGAGGGTCCCGGCCAGCGAGGAGAACAGCACGAAGGCCTGCAGGTCCAGATCCCGGGTCAGCTCGTCCAGGTGCAAAGCCGCGTCCACCTTGGGCCGCAGCACCCCCGCGGCCCGCTCCGGGGTCAGCGAGTCCAGCACGCCGTCGTCCAGGACGCCGGCGGCGTGCACCACGGCCCGCAGCGGCCGGTCGGCCGGGACGGCGGCCAGCAGCTGCGCCAGTGCCGGGCGGTCCGCGACGTCGCAGGCCGCCACCGTGGCGCTCGCCCCCAGCTCCGCCAGTTCGGCGACCAGCTCGGCGGCGCCGGGCGCGGCCGGACCCTGACGGCCGGTCAGCAGCAGGTGCCGGGCACCGGAGCGGGCCAGCCAGCGGGCGACGTGCGCCCCGAGGGCGCCCGTCCCGCCGGTGATCAGCACAGTGCCGTCCGGGTCCGGTACCCAGGCCGCCCCGCCGCCCCCGGCCGCCGCGCGTTCCAGCCGGCGGCCGTACAGACCGGACGGGCGCAGCGCCACCTGGTCCTCGCCGTCGGCGTCGGCCAGCAGGCCGGCCAGCCGGGCGCGGGCCCGGGCGTCCAGCAGCTCCGGCAGGTCGACCAGCCCGCCCCAGCGCTGCGGGTACTCCACCGCGGCCACCCCGCCGAGGCCCCAGGCCAGCGCCTGCAGCGGAGCGGCGAGCCGGTCGGAGCGGCCCACCGCGACCGCACCCCGGGTCGCGCACCACAGCGGTGCCGCCGATCCGCAGTCACCGAGCGCCTGGAGCAGGGTCACCGTGGCGGCCAGCCCGGCCGGCAGCGCCGACCCGGCGGCCTGCGGGCGCTCGTCCAGGGCGAGCAGGGAGAGCACGCCGTCCGGGCGCAGCTCCGCGAGCCGGGCGGCCAGTTCGGCCCGGCCGGTGTCCGGGGCCTCCCAGACGGTGGCCCCGGCGCCGTGCTCGGTGAGCGCCCGCAGGCAGTCGGCCGTGACCGGGTCGCTGGCGGCGCCCGCCGGGACGGCCACCAGCCAGTGGCCCCGGGGGCGGCCCGTCCCGGCGGTCGGCAGGGGCCGCCACGCGACGCGGTAGCGCCAGCCGTCGACGGTGGCCAGGCCCCGGCTGTGCCGCAGCCAGGAGGCCAGCGGCGGGAGCACGGCGGCCAGCGAGCCGCGGGTGGCCTCGTCCTCGATCCGCAGCGCGTCGGCCAGCGCGGCGGAGTCCCCGCGCCCGACGGCGTCCCAGAACCGTTCGTCCGCGGGCGCCGCCGCCCCCGCTCCGCCGCTCTGCGGCTCCGCCGGGACCAGCCAGTAGTGCTGTCGCTGGAACGGGTACGTCGGCAGGCCGACCGGGCGGCCGCCGTCGGGGAACACGGTGGCCCAGTCCACCGGCACGCCCAGTACGTGCAGTTCGGACAGCGCGGTCAGGAAGCGCTCGCGGCCGCCCTCGTCGCGGCGCAGCGTGCCGACCACCGCGCCGTCGCCCCCGGCCGCCTCGACGGCCTCCTGCAGCCAGACGGTGAGCGCCGGGTGGGTGCTGGTCTCCACGAACACGTCGTAGCCGTCGGCCAGCAGGGCCCGGGCGGCCCGCCCGAACTCCACCGGGCGGCGCAGGTTGCGGTACCAGTACCCGGCGTCCAGCCGGGCGGTGTCCAGGGCGCCGCCGGTGACGGTGGAGTAGAAGGCCGTCCCGGTGCTGCGCGGCCGGACGTCGGCGAGCAGGGTGCGCAGCTCGGCCTCGATCTCCTCGACCTGCGCGGAGTGCCCGGCGAAGTCCACGCCGGGGATGGGCCAGTTCAGCACGCCGTCCGCGGACAGCTCCTCGGCCAGCTCGGCGAGGGCCTGCGGGTCGCCGGACAGCGCCACCGAGGTCGGGCCGTTGACGGCGGCGACGCCGATCCGGTCGCCCCAGGCGGCCAGCCGGCCGGTGACGGCCTCCACCGCGAGCGGCACGAACAGCATGGCGCCGCGGCCGGTCAGCGCGCGCAGCGCCCTGCTGCGCAGCGCGACCACCTTGGCCGCGTCCTCCAGGGTCAGCGCCCCGGCGACGCAGGCCGCCGCGATCTCGCCCTGGCTGTGGCCGACCACGGCGGCCGGTTCGATCCCGTACGAGCGCCAGAGTTCGGCCAGCGACACCATCACCGCGAACAGCACCGGCTGCACCAGGTCGACCCGCTCCAACGGGTCGCCGGAGCGCAGCAGTTCGGTCAGCGACCAGTCCACGTGCGGGGCGAGGGCCCGCTCGCAGGCGGCGATCCGCTCGGCGAAGACGGGTTCGGTGTCCAGCAGGCCGAGCGCCATCCCGGGCCACTGGGAGCCCTGGCCGGGGAAGACGAACACCGTGCGCCCCGGACGGCCGGCGAGGCCCCGGGCCACGGTGGCCGCGGTGCGCCCGGCGATCAGCTCGTCCAGGCCGCGCCGGAAGTCGTCCGGCCCGGTGCCGATCACGGCGGCCCGGTGCTCGAACGCCGTCCGGGTGCGGGCCAGCGCCCGGCCGACGTCGCGCGGGTCGTGGCCCTGGTCGGCGAGGGCGCGCAGCTGCTCGGCCCGGGCCCGCAGGGCGTCGGCGCTGCGGGCCGACAGCAGCCAGGGCACGGCACGCGGCGCCGGGTCGATCCCGTCGGCTGCGTCCGTCGCGTCCGGTGCGGCGGCCTCCCCGACGGGCGGCTGCTCGACGATGACGTGGGCGTTGGTGCCGCTCAGCCCGAAGGAGGAGACACCGGCCCGGCGCGGGTGCCCGGCGGTCTCCCACGGCCTTGCTTCGGTGAGCAGTTCGACGGCGCCGGCCGTCCAGTCGACGTCCGGGGTGGGCTCGTCCAGGTGGAGGGTGCGGGGCAGCACGCCGTGCTGCATGGCCAGCACCATCTTCATGATCCCGGCGACGCCGGCGGCGGCCTGGGTGTGGCCGATGTTCGACTTGAGGGAGCCGAGCAGCAGCGGCCGGTCGGCGGGGCGGTCCTGGCCGTAGGTGGCGAGCAGGGCGTCCGCCTCGATCGGGTCGCCGAGGCGGGTGCCGGTGCCGTGCGCCTCGACGGCGTCCACCTCGGCGGTGGTCAGCCCGGCGTCGGCGAGCGCCTGCCGGATCACCTCCCGCTGGGCGAGGCCGCTGGGCGCGGTCAGCCCGTTGCTGGCGCCGTCCTGGTTGACGGCGGAGCCGCGCAGGACGGCGAGCACCGGGTGCCCGTGGCGGCGGGCGTCGGAGAGCCGCTCCAGCACCAGCAGGCCCACGCCCTCCGCCAGGCCGAAGCCGTCGGCCGCGGCGGAGAAGGACTTGCAGCGGCCGTCGGCGGCCAGGCCGCGCTGGCGGCTGAAGCCGGTCAGCGACAGCGGGGTGCCGACCACGGTGGCGCCCCCGGCGAGGGCGAGCGAGCACTCGCCGGCCCGCAGCGCCCGGGCCGCCAGGTGGACGGCGACCAGCGAGGAGGAGCAGGCGGTGTCGACGGTCACGGCGGGGCCGCGCAGCCCCAGCGTGTAGGCGATCCGGCCGGTCAGCACGCTGGTGGAGACGCCCGCGATGAACAGGCCCTCCAGTTCGTCCGGGACCCGGTCCATCGAGCCGCCGTACCCCTGGTAGGCGGCGCCGGCGAACACCCCGACCGGTTGCCCGTGCAGGGCGGCCGGGTCGATCCCGGCGCGTTCCAGCGCCTCCCAGGCCGTCTCCAGCAGCAGCCGCTGCTGCGGGTCCATGGCGAGCGCCTCGCGCGGGCTGATCCCGAAGAACGCCGGGTCGAACCAGCCGGCCCGGTGGACGAACCCGCCGGCGGCGGCGTAGCTGGTGCCGGGCCGGTCGGGGTCGGCGTCGTAGAGCCCGGCGAGGTCCCAGCCCCGGTCGGCGGGCAGTTCGGAGACGGCGTCCAGGCCGTCGGTGAGCGCCTGCCAGAGCTCCTCGGGGGAGTCGATCCCGCCGGGGTAGCGGCACCCCATGGAGACGATCACCACCGGGTCCTCCTCCGGCGCGGCCACCACCGCGGCCGACGGGTCGGCCACGGCGCCGAACAGCTCGGCGGCCAGGTGGCGGCCGAGCGCGGTGGCCGAGGAGTGGTCGAAGACGACGGTGACCGGCAGCCGCAGCCCGGTCGCCTCGTTCAGCCGGTTGCGCATCTCGACGGCCGTCAGGGAGTCGAAGCCCAGGTCTCGGAAGGCCCGGCCGGGCTCCACCGCGGCCGGGGAGTCGTGCCCCAGCACGGCCGCCGCCCGGCCCCGGACCAGCTCGGTCAGCGCCCGCTCCCGTTCGGCGGCGGGCAGCGGGCGGAGCCGCTCGCGCAGTTCGGCCGAGGCGCCGTCGGGCCGCTCGTCGGCGGGTTCGCCGGCCAGCGCGGCCCGGACCTCCGGCAGTTCCGAGATCAGCGGGCTCGGCCGGGCCGAGGTGAACACCGGCGCGAACCGCGCCCAGTCCACGTCGGCGACCACCGGCACCGGCTCGTCCAGGTCGAGCACCTGCTGCAGGGCCGTCACCGCGAGCGACGGCGGCATGAAGACGATGCCCTGGGCCCGCAGCTGCGCCTCGACCAGGTGCGCGGCCATGCCCGTGCCGCCCTCCGGGTCCCAGATGCCCCAGACCACCGAGGTCGCGGCCAGGCCGCGGGCCCGGCGCCGCTCGGCCAGTGCGTCCAGGTAGGCGTTGGAGGCGGCGTACGCGCCGTGGTCGGCGCTGCCCCACACCGAGGAGATCGAGGAGAACAGCACGAAGGCGTCCAACGCGGTGTCCCGGAACAGCTCGTCCAGGTTGGCGGCGCCGCCGACCTTCGCGTACAGCGTGTCGGCGAACTCGGCCAGGTCGGTGTCCGGCAGCGGCACCAGCAGGCCGGCGCCGGCCGCGTGCAGCACCGAGCGGACCGCGTCGCCGTCCGCGGCCAGCCCCTCCACCAGGGCGCCCAGCGCGGCCCGGTCGGCGACGTCGCAGGCGGCCAGGGTGACCCGGCAGCCCAGCGCGGTCAGCTCCTCGGCCAGCGCGGCCGCCCCCGGCGCCCGCGGCCCGGAGCGGCCCGCCAGCACCAGGTGCTCCGCGCCCGCCTCGGCCAGCCAGCGGGCGATCCGGCTGCCGACCCCGCCGGTGCCGCCGGTGATCAGCACCGTGCCGCGCGGCCGCCAGGGCCGCCCGGCGCCCGCCCGGGCGGCGGGCGAGCGGACCAGCCGGCGGCCGTACCTGGCGCCCCCGCGCAGGGCGATCTGGTCCTCGCCGCCGCGCCCGGCCAGGGCCGCGGCCAGCCGGTCGGCACCGCGTTCGTCGAGGGCCTCCGGCAGGTCCAGCAGGCCGCCCCAGCCGCGCGGGTACTCCAGCGCGGCGACCCGGCCCAGGCCCCAGCTGAGCTGCTGGGCGGGCGCCGGCGGCCGGTCCTGCGGGCCGACGGCGACGGCGCCACTGCTCGCCCACCACAGGGGAGCCCGGGAGCCGAGGTCGCCGAGGGCCTGCGCCAGCGCCAGGTTGAGCGCCACCCCGACCGGCACCACCGGGTGGTCGGGGTGCGGCCGCTCGTCCAGCGCCAGCAGGGACAGCACGCCGTCCGGCGCCCCGCCCGGTGCTCCGTCCAGCCGGCCGGCCAGGACCGTCCGGTCGGCGTCGGCCTCGGCCAGTTCGAGGACCGTCAGCTCGGTGCCGGCCAGCGCGCCCGCGCAGGCCGCCGCCAGCGGATGCCGGGCCAGCCCCTCCGGGACCAGCAGCAGCCAGCGCCCGGACGGCGCGGCCCGCTCCGGTCCGGCCCGCTCGGGGTCGGGGAGCCGGCGCCACTCGACCCGGTAGCGCCAGGCGTCGACGGTGCCGCGCTCGCCCCGGCGCCGGTCCCAGTCGGCCAGCGCGGGCAGCACCGCGCTCAGCGGGTCCTCGGCGCCGACGCCGAGGGTGGCGGTGAGCTCCGGCAGGTCGCCGTCGCGCACGGCCGCCCAGAACCGCTCGGCGGCCGGGTCGGCCGGCTCCTCGACCGCCCGGCCCGCCTCCAGCCAGTACCGGCGGCGCTGGAACGCGTAGGTCGGCAGGTCGACGGCCGGCCCGGGCCGCGCGCCGAACACCTGCCGCCAGTCGGGCGAGCGGCCGGCGCAGTGCGCCTCGCCGAGCGCCAGCAGGAACCGCTCCCGGCCGCCCTCCTCCCGGCGCAGCGTGCACAGCGCGGCCGCCTCGAAGTCCCCGGCCTCCGCGGTCTGCTGCACCCCGAAGGTCAGCACCGGGTGCGGGCTGGCCTCCACGAAGTAGCGGTGACCCTGCTCCAGCAGGGCCCGGACGGCCGGCTCGAAGCGGACGGTCTGGCGCAGGTTGCGGTACCAGTACTCGGCGTCCAGCTCCTCGCCGGTCAGCCGGCAGCCGTCCACGGTGGAGAAGAACGGCACCCGGGCGGCCACCGGGCGCAGCCCGGCCAGCTGCTCGGCCAGCTCCTCGCGGACCTGCTCGACCTGCGCGGCGTGCGAGGCGTAGTCGACCGGGATCCGCCGGGCGTCCGGCTGCTCGGCGAGCACCAGCTCGACGGCCTCCGGGTCGCCGGACAGCACGGTCGCGGACGGCCCGTTGAGCGCCGCGACGGACAGCCGGCCCGCGCAGCGCTCCAGCAGACCGGCCAGCCGCTCGGCGGGCAGCGGCACCGAGACCATGCCGCCCTGTCCCTCGATGCGGCGCAGGGCCTTGCTGCGCAGGGCGACGACGCGGGCGCCGTCCTCCAGGGTGAGGGCGCCCGCGACGACGGCGGCGGCGATCTCTCCCTGGGAGTGGCCGAGGACGGCGTCGGGGGTGACGCCGTGGTGCTGCCAGAGGGCGGCGAGGGAGACCATCACGGCGAACAGGGCGGGCTGGACGACGTCCACGCGCTCCAGGGGCTCGCCGGAGCGCAGCACCCCGGTGAGGGACCAGTCGACGTGCGGGGCGAGGGCGTGTTCGCAGTCGGCCATGGAGGCGGCGAACACCTCGTCGGAGTCCAGGAGTTCGACGGCCATCCCGGCCCACTGGGAGCCCTGCCCGGGGAAGACGAAGGTGGTCCTGCCGGCCGGGCCCGCGGTGCCGAGCACCAGGCCGGGCGCCGTCTCGCCGCGGGACAGCGCGTCCAGGCCGGCGGCGAAGCCCGCGCGGTCGGCGGCGACCAGGGCGGCGCGGTGCTCGAAGGCGGACCGGGCGGTGGCCAGCGCCCGGCCGACGGCGGCCGGGGCGACGGCGGGGCCGCCGGCGGGTTCCGAGGTGAGGAAGCCGGCCAGGCCGGCGGCCTGGGCGCGCAGCGCCTGCGGGTCGCGGGCCGACAGCACCCACGGCAGCGGGCCGTCCGGGCCGTCCCCGGCACCGTCCGGGCGCTCCTGCCGGTCCGCCCCGGTCTGCCGGTCCGCCCCGGCCTGCGGGTCCTCCTCGGCCTGCTGCTCCGCCTCGGCCTGTTCGACGATCACGTGCGCGTTGGTGCCGCTCACGCCGAAGCCGGAGACCCCGGCCCGGCGCGGTCGGCCGTCGGTCTCCCACGGCCGGGCCTCGGTGAGCAGTTCGACCGCGCCCGCCGACCAGTCCACGAACGGGGACGGCTCGTCCACGTGCAGGGTGCGCGGCAGCACGCCGTGCCGCATCGCCTGCACCATCTTGATGATCCCGCCGACACCGGCGGCCGCCGAGGTGTGCCCGAGGTTGGACTTCAGCGAGCCCAGCCACAGCGGCCGGCCCGCGGGGCGGCCGCGGCCGTAGGCGGCCAGCAGGGCCTGCGCCTCGATCGGGTCGCCGAGCCGGGTGCCGGTGCCGTGCGCGTCGACGGCGTCCACCTCGGCGGGGGAGAGCCGGGCGTCGGCCAGCGCCTCGGCGATCACCCGCTGCTGGGAGGGCCCGTTGGGGGCGGTCAGCCCGTTGCTGGCGCCGTCCTGGTTCACCGCGGTGCCGCGGATCACGGCCAGTACCCGGTGCCCGTTGGCCCGGGCGGCCGAGAGCCGCTCCAGCAGGAGCACGCCGACGCCCTCGGCCCAGCCGGTGCCGTCGGCGGCCGCGGCGAAGGCCTTGCAGCGGCCGTCCGCGGACAGCGCCCGCTGCCGGCTGAACGCGACGAAGGCGTCCGGGGTCGCCATCACCGACACCCCGCCGGCCAGCGCCAGCGCGCACTCCCCGGACCGCAGCGAGCGCACCGCCAGGTGCAGCGCCACCAGCGAGGAGGAGCAGGCCGTGTCCACGGTGACGGCCGGGCCCTCCAGCCCGAGGGTGTACGAGACCCGGCCGGAGACCACGCTGCCGGCCGTGCCGGTGTCCAGCAGTCCTTCCACCTCGGCGGGCTGCCGCGGACCGGAGCCGTAGCCGTTGCCGATCGCCCCGGCGAACACCCCGGTCCGGCTGCCGCGCAGCGTCGTCGGGTCGATCCCGGCCCGTTCCACCGTCTCCCAGCAGGTCTCCAGCAGCAGCCGCTGCTGCGGGTCCATGGCGAGCGCCTCGCGCGGACTGATCCCGAAGAAGCCCGCGTCGAACTCGCCCGCCGCGTACAGGAACCCGCCGCTGCGGGTGTACGAGGTACCGGTGCGCTCCGGGTCCGGGTGGTAGAGCCGGCCGACGTCCCAGCCGCGGTCGTCCGGCCAGTCGCCGATCGCGTCGCCGCCGCGCTCGACCAGCTCCCAGAGCAGCTCCGGGGTGTCGGCCCCGCCCGGGTAGCGGCAGCCCATCGCGACGATCGCCACCGGCTCGTGCCGGGCGTCCTCGGCGGCCCGCAACTCCTGCCGGGCCGTGCCGAGTTCGGCCGTGGCGCGCCTGAGGTACTCGAGGAGCTTCTCGTTGTCCTGCATCGGTCCCAGTTCTCCCTCAGGCCATTCCGAAGTCGTTGTCGAGCAGGTCGAACAGTTCGTCGGCGGTCGCGGTGCCGAGCTCCGCCGCGGCGCCGGGCCCGGCCCCCCGGTCCGGACCGGCACCGGCCCGCTCGCCCCAGGCGCGCAGCAGCTCCCGCAGCCGGCCGTCGACCGCCGAGGCGCCCGGATCGCCCGGGTCCAGGGCGGCCAACGCCGCGGCCAGCCGGTCGAGTTCGGCCTCGGCGGGCCCCCGGGGCTCCGGGCACAGCTCCCCGTGGAGGAAGGCGGCCAGCGCGGCCGGGCTCGGATGGTCGAAGACGGCCGTGGGCGGCAGCGCGAGACCGGTGGCCGTGCACAGCCGGTTGCGGAACCGCACCGCGAGCATCGAGTCGAAGCCCAGCTCGGCGAAGGCCCGCTCCGGGGGCACGTCCGCCGCCCGGCCGTACCCGAGCGCGGCGGCCGCGTGCGCGCACACCAGCTCCAGCAGCACCCGCCGCCGGTCGCCCTCGTCCAGCGGCGCCAGCCGGGCCGCCAGCTCCGCCCCCGGATCGGTCGGTGGGCCGTCCTGCGGCGCCGGGTCCGGCACGCCGGCGGGCCCCCGGTCGGGGCCGGTCGCCCAGCCGCCGCGGCCCGGCGTCGCCAGCCAGTAGCGGTCCCGCTCGAACGGGTAGGTCGGCAGCAGGTCCGGCCGGGCCGCCCGGCCGGCGGGCCAGTCGACGCCCGCCCCGCAGACCCAGGCCTCGGCCAGCGCGCGCAGCAGCCGCTCCGGCCCGCCGTCGTCCCGCCGCAGGGTGCCGACGGCCGCCGCCGGTCGCCCGGCGGCCTGCGCCGAGCTGTCCACCGCCGCGACCAGCACCGGGTGCGGGCTCACCTCGACGAACAGGCCGTGCCCGGCCTCCAGCAGCGCCCGCGTCGCGGCCGCGAAGGCCACCGGCTCGCGCAGGTTGCGGTACCAGTAGTCGGCGTCCAGCTCCGCGCCGTCCAGCGCCCCGCCCGTCACGGTCGAGTACAGCGGCACCCTCGCGGCCCGCGGCCGCACCGGCGCCAGGTCGGCCAGCAGCCGCTCCCGCACCTCCGCCACCCGCGGCGAGTGCGCCGCGTACCCGACCGGGATCAGCCGCGCCCGCACCCCGGCCCGCTCGCAGTCCGCCAGCAGCGCCGCCAGCGGCTCCGGCGCCCCGGCCACCACCACCGCCTCCGGGCTGTTCACCGCGGCCACGCACAGCGCGTCCCCGTAGCCGCGCAGCAGCTCGGCGGTCCGCTCCGGCCCCGCCGACACCGAGACCATGCCGCCCTGTCCTTCGATGCGGCGCAGGGCTTTGCTGCGCAGGGCGACGACGTGGGCGCCGTCTTCGAGGGTGAGGGCGCCGGCGACGACGGCGGCGGCGATCTCGCCTTGGGAGTGGCCGAGGACGGCGTCGGGGGTGATGCCCCAGGATTCCCAGAGGGTGGCGAGGGAGACCATGACGGCGAAGAGGGCGGGTTGGACGACGTCGACGCGGTCGAGGGGGTCGTGGGTGCGTAGGACGTCGGTGAGGGACCAGTCGACGTGCGGGGCGAGGGCGGCCTCGCAGTCGGCCATGGAGGCGGCGAACACCTCGCTGGAGTCCAGGAGTTCGACGGCCATGCCGGCCCACTGCGCCCCCTGCCCGGGGAACACCAGCACCGTCCCGCCGCGGGCCCGGCCCTCCGCCACCCCCGCCGACGGCAGCCCGTCGGCCAGCGCGGCCAGCTCCTCCCGCAGCTGCTCCCGGCCGCCGCCGAGCAGCGCCGCCCGGTGGGGGAACACCGCCCGGCCGCCGGCCAGCGTGCGGGCCACCTCGCCGGCGTCGAGCCCCGGGTCGGCGTCGAGCCGGGCCAGCAGCCGCCCGGCCTGGCTGCGCAGCGCCGCCGGGCTGCGGGCCGACAGCAGCCACGGCAGCGCCCGGTCCGCGGGCGACGCCTCCCCGGCCGCCTCCGGCGTGCCCCCGGTGGCTTCCGGAACGCCCCCGGTGAGCGCCGGTGCCTCCTCCACGATCGCGTGCGCGTTGGTGCCGCTCATCCCGAAGGAGGACACCCCGACCCGCCGCGGCCGCCCGCTGCGCGGCCACTCCTGCGCCTGCGTCAGCAGGCGGACCGCCCCGGCGGACCAGTCGACCTTCCGGGTGGGCTCCTCGGCGTGCAGGGTGCGCGGCAGCACGCCGTGCTGCAGCGCCAGCACCGACTTGATCACCCCGGCGACGCCCGCGGCGGCCTGGGTGTGGCCGATGTTCGACTTGAGGGAGCCCAGCCAGAGCGGCCGGTCGGCGGCGCGGTCCCGGCCGTAGGTGGCGAGCAGCGCCTCGGCCTCGATCGGGTCGCCCAGGGTGGTGCCGGTGCCGTGGGCCTCGACCGCGTCCACCTCCGCCGCCGTCAGGCCCGCGTTGGCCAGCGCCCGGCGGATCACCCGCTGCTGCGCCTGCCCGTTCGGCGCCGTCAGCCCGTTGCTGGCGCCGTCCTGGTTCACCGCGCTGCCGCGGACCACGGCGAGCACCGGGTGCCCGAGCCGCCGCGCCTCGGCCAGCGTCTCCACCAGCAGGACGCCGGCGCCCTCCCCCCAGCCGGTGCCGTCGGCGCCGTCCCCGAACGACCGGCAGCGGCCGTCCGCGGAGAGCCCGCCCTGCCGGCTGAACTCCACGAACACGTCCGGGCTCGCCATCACCGCGGCGCCGCCGACCAGGGCGAAGGAGCACTCCCCGGCCCGCAGCGACTGGCCCGCCAGGTGCAGCGCCACCAGCGAGGACGAGCAGGCCGTCTCCACCGTCACCGCCGGGCCCTGCAGGCCCAGCGTGTACGCGATCCGGCCGGACGCCACGCTGGTGACGTTCCCGGCGAGCAGGTGCCCCTCGACGTCCGCCGCAGGGTCCTGCGGGCCGGTGCCGTAGCCCTGCGAGGCCAGGCCCAGGAACACCCCGCCCGTGCTGCCGCGCAGCGACGCCGGGTCGATGCCCGCCCGCTCCACCGCCTCCCAGGCCGTCTCCAGCAGCAGCCGCTGCTGCGGGTCCATCGCCAGCGCCTCGCGCGGGGAGATCCCGAAGAACCCGGCGTCGAAGGCGCCCGGATCCGTCAGGAACCCGCCCGCCCGGGCGTAGAACGTGCCGGGCGCGTCCCGGTCCTCGCTGACCAGCGACTCCAGCGGCCAACCGCGGTCGGTGGGCAGGGCGCCGACCGCGTCCCGGCCCTCGGAGACCAGCCGCCACAGCTCCTCGGGGGAGTCCACCCCGCCCGGGAAGCGGCAGGCCATCGCGACCACCGCGAGCGGCTCCCCGGCCGGCGGCGCGTCGGCCGTCGGGTCCGTACCGGCCGACCCGGCGACGTGAAGCCCGGCGACGTGAAGCCCGGCGGCGGCCGCCCCGGCCGTGGCCGGCTCGGCGTCGTCCGGCGTGGCGCCGTACAGCTCGGCGTGCAGGTGCCCGGCCAACGCGGCCGCGGTCGGGTGGTCGAAGACCACCGTCACCCCCAGCTCCCGGCCGCAGGCGGCCACCAGCCGGTTCCGCAGCTCCACGGCCGTCAGCGAGTCGAAGCCGGCCTCCCGGAAGGGCCGTTCGGCCTCCAGCTGCTGCGCGCCGGCGTGGCCGAGGACGTCCGCGGCCTCCGCCCGGACCAGCTCCACCAGCATCCGCAGCCGGGCCGGCCCGGTCAGCGGGTCCAGCCGGCGGCGCAGCCGCACGCCCGCGGACTCCTCGCCGGCCTCGGCGTCGGCGTCGTTCTCCGGCGCCGGCGGAGCGGCGGGGACCAGTCCGGCGAGCAGCGGGCTGCGCCGGGCCGACTCGAAGGCCCGCCCGAACCGCGGCCAGTCCACGGCCGCCACCACGACGTGCGTCTCGTCCAGGTCCAGGGCCAGCCGCAGCGCGTCCAGCGCCGCCTCCGGGGCCATCGGCATCAGCCCGTGCGCCCGCAGCCGTTCGCCGACCGCGCCGGCCGCCATGCCGTCACCCGCCCACGGCCCCCAGGCCACCGAGGTCGCCACCAGCCCGCGGGCGCGCCGGTCCGCGGCCAACGCGTCCAGGTGGGCGTTGGCCGCCGCGTAGGCGCCCTGTCCGCCGCTGCCCCAGGCCGCCGACACCGAGGAGAACAGCACGAAGGCGTCCAGCTGCTGCCCGTCCGGCCCGTCGAACAGCGCGTCCAGGTGGTCCGCCCCCGCCACCTTCGCCGCCGACTCGGCGGCCAGGGCGTCCGGTGTGCAGTCCGCGAGCCGGGTCCCCGAGGTCAGGCCCGCGGCGTGCACCACCGCGTTCACCCGCTCCCCGCCGAGCCCGTCCAGCACCGCCCGGAGCGAGTCCCGGTCCGTGACGTCGCAGGCCGCCAGGGTGACCCGGACGCCGTGGGCGGTCAGCTCCGCCGCGAGCTCGGCCGCCCCGGGCGCCTGCGGCCCGCGCCGGCCGGCCAGCACCAGGTGCCCGACGCCGGAGCCGGCCAGCCGCCGGGCCAGCTGCGCGCCCAGGCCTCCGGTGCCCCCGGTGATCAGCCAGGTCCCGGACGGCCGGCCGGTGGTGGCCCGCTCCGCCGGGGCGGGGGCCGGGGCCCGGTGCAGCCGCCGGCCGAACAGGCCGCCCGCGCGCACCGCCACCTGGTCCTCGCCGTCGGCGGCCGCCAGCACCGCGCAGAGCCCGCGCCAGGCGGCGGTGTCCGGCTCGCCGGGCCCGGCCGGCAGGTCGACCAGCCCGCCCCACCGCTCCGGGTGCTCCAGCGCGGCGACCCGCCCCAGGCCCCAGAGCCGGGCCTGCTCCGGCCGGGCGCCCTCGTCCTGCCCCACGGTGACCGCACCCCGGGTCACGCACCACAACGGCGCCCGCAGCCCCGCGTCACCGAGTGCCTGCACCAGCTCCAGCAGCCGGCCGGTGCCGCCGAGCAGCGACACCACCCCGCCCGCCGGCAGCCCCTCGCTCCCGGCCTCGTCGGCGGGCCCGGCCAGCAGCCCGGCGAGCTCGGCCCGCCCCGCCCCGGCGGGCACCCGCACCGTCCGCACCCCGGCCCCGGCCGCCGCGAGCACCCGCGCGCAGCCGTCCCCGGCGTCGCCGTCCTCCGGGACCAGCAGCAGCCACTCGCCCGTCAGCCGGGCCGCCGCCGGGTCGGCCAGCAGCTGCCACCCGACCTGGTACCGCTCCGGCGCCGCCGGGTCCGCCGCCGCGGCCGGGCGCTCCGGCCAGAACCGGCGGCGCCGGAACGGGTACGTCGGCAGCTCGACCCGCTCCGCGCCCGGTCCGCCGTGCCGCCAGTCCACTGGCACGCCCCGCACGTACAGCCGGGCCAGCGCGCCGGTCAGCGCCTCCGGTTCGGGCCGGTCCTCGCGCAGCAGCGGCAGCACGGCGCCCCCGGGCGCGTCCGGGAGGCACTCCTGGACGAGCGCCGAGAGCAGTCCGCCGGTGCCCAGTTCCAGGAAGGTGCCGGCCCCCTCGGCGCGCAGCCCGCGCACCCCGTCCAGGAAGCGCACCGTGCCGCGCACGTGCCGCACCCAGTACCCGGGCGAGCACAGCAGCTCCGCCCCGGCCGGCCCGCCGGTCACGTTCGAGACCACCGACAGGACGGGAGGACGGTACGTCAGACCCTCCGCCACCGCCCGGAACTCCGCCAGCATCGGGTCCAGCAGCGCGGAGTGGAAGGCGTGGCTGACGGCCAGCCGCTTCACCCGCCGGCCGGCGGCGCGGAACCCCTCGGCGGCCCGCAGCACGGCCTCCCGCTCGCCGGACAGCACGCAGGAGCGCGGCCCGTTCACCGCCGCCAGCGAGACCGCGGGGTCGGCCAGGGCCGCCGCCAGCTCGGCCTCCTCGGCCTCCACGGCCACCATCGCGCCGTCGCCCGGGAGCGCGTCCATCAGCCGGCCGCGCGCGGCGACCAGCGCGCAGGCGTCCGCGAGGTCCAGCACCCCGGCGGCGTGCGCCGCGGAGAGCTCGCCGACGGAGTGCCCGAGCAGCAGGTCGGGCTCCACCCCGTGGTGGCGCAGCAGTGCCAGCAGCGCGGTCTGGAGGGCGAACAGGGCCGGCTGGGTGTAGCGGGTGCGCTCCAGCAGCGCCGCCCGCGCGCTGCCCGGCTCCGCGAACATCACCTCGGCCAGCGGCAGGTCCAGGTGCGGTGCGAGCGCGGCCAGCACCTCGTCCAGCGCGTCCGCGAACACCGGCTCGTCGCGGTAGAGCCCGGCCCCGGCACCGGCCCGCTGGCTGCCCTGACCGGGGAACAGGAAGGCCGTCCGGCCCGCCGCGGTGACGGCGCCGGTGACGACCCGGGCCGACCGGGTGCCCGAGGCCAGCGCCCGCAGGCCCTCGCCGAGCTCCTCCCGGTTGGTGCCGAGCACCGCCGCGCGCCGCTCCAGCCCGGCCCGCCCGGCGGCCAGGGCCCGGCCCAGCTCCGCAGGGTCCAGCTCCGGACGCTCCGCCAGCAGGCCCGCCAGCCGCTCCGCCTGGATCCGCAGGGCGGCGTCACCGCGGGCCGACAGCAGCAGCGGCAGGCCCGCCCGCCCGGCGGGCGCCGGCTCCGCGGTCGGAGCCGGGGCCGGTTCCGGCTCGGAGGCCTGCTCGACGATCACGTGCGCGTTGGTGCCGCTGATGCCGAAGGAGGAGACGCCCGCCCGCCGCGGCCGGCCGCCGGTCTCCCACGGCCGGGCCTCGGTGAGCAGCTCGACCCCGCCCGCCGACCAGTCCACGTGCGGGTTCGGCGCGTCCACGTGCAGGGTGCGCGGCAGCACGCCGTGCCGCAGCGCCAGCACCGTCTTCATCACCCCGGCCACGCCGGCGGCGGCCTGGGTGTGCCCCAGGTTGGACTTGACCGACCCGAGCAGCAGCGGGCGGCCGACCGGACGGCCCCGCCCGTACACCGCCTGCAGGGCCTGGGCCTCGATCGGGTCGCCGAGGCGGGTGCCGGTGCCGTGCGCCTCGACGGCGTCGACGTCGGCGGCGGTGAGTCCGGCGTCGTCGAGGGCGGCCCGGATGACGCGCTGCTGGGACGGCCCGTTGGGGGCGGTGAGCCCGTTGCTGGCGCCGTCCTGGTTGACGGCCGAGCCGCGGATCACGGCGAGCACCCGGTGCCCGGCGCGGCGGGCGTCCGCCAGCCGTTCCAGCACCAGCACCCCGACGCCCTCGCCCCAGCCGGTGCCGTCGGCGGCCGCCGAGAACGCCTTGCAGCGCCCGTCCGGCGCCAGCCCGCGCTGCCGGCTGAACTCCACGAAGAGCTTCGGCGTGCTCATCACCGTCACCCCGGCCGCCAGCGCCCGGTCGCACTCGCCGCGGCGCAGCGCCTGGGCCGCCAGGTGGATCGCCACCAGGGAGGAGGAACAGGCGGTGTCCACGGTCAGCGCGGGCCCCTCCAGGCCGAGCGCGTAGGAGATCCGGCCGGACAGCACGCTGGCGGTGTTCCCGGTCAGGAAGTGACCCTCGGACGCTCCCGGCGCGCCCTCCAGGACGGACAGGTAGTCCTGCCCGTTGGTGCCGACGAAGACGCCCGTCCGGCTGCCCCGCAGCCCGGCCGGGTCCAGCCCCGAGTCCTCCAGCGCCTCCCAGGCGGACTCCAGCAGCAGGCGCTGCTGCGGGTCCATCGCGAGCGCCTCGCGCGGCGAGATCCCGAAGAACTCGGCGTCGAACCCGGCGGCGTCGTGCAGGAACCCGCCCTGACGGCTGTACGTGGTGCCCGGCCGGTCCGGATCCGGGTCGTACAGGCCCGCCAGGTCCCAGCCCCGGTCCGACGGCCAGTCACCCACCGCGTCCCGGCCCTCCGCCAGCAGCTGCCAGAACGCGGCCGGGTCGGCCACCCCGCCGGGGAAGCGGCAGGCCATGCCGACCACCGCGAGCGGCTCGCTGGCGGTGCCTGCGGCATCCGGCCCGGTCGCGGCCCGGTCGTCCGCGCTGCCGCGGGCGCTGCCGCTCGTACGGTCGGGTGTCCCGATGTCGCCCAGCTCCGCCAGCAGCCGGCCGGCCAGCGCCAGCGGCGTCGGATGGTCGAACAGCGCCGTCGCGGGCAGCCGCAGCCCGCTGGCCGCGCCGATCCGGTTGCGCAGCTCCACCGCGGTCAGCGAGTCGAAACCGAGCTCGGCGAACGCCCGGCCCGGGGCCAGCGCCGCGGTGTCGCCGTGGCGCAGCACCGCTGCCGCGTGGGACCGCACCAGGTCGGTCAGCACGTGCAGCCGCTCACCGGCCGGCAGCTGCGCCAGCCGACCCGCCAGGCCCCCGGCCCGCTCCGGGCCGTCCGCAGGCCGTCCGGCCGTCGCGTCCCGAGCCCCGGGCGTCGCGTCCGGACGGCCGGCCGGGGCGGGCAGCGACTCCAGCAGGGCCGGCCGCAGCCCGCCCGCCGCGGCGAACCGGCGCCAGTCCACCTCGGCGACCACCACCAGCTCGTCACCCTCGCGCAGCGCCCGCCCCACCGCGGTGACCGCCGCGTCGGGCGCCATCGCCGGCAGCCCGCGATCCCGCAGTCGCCCGGCGACCTCGGCGCTCAACATGCCGGCGCCGGCCCCGTCGTCCCCGGCACCGCCCCAGGCACCCCAGGCGATCGAGGTGCCCGGCAGGCCGGCCGCCCGGCGCCGCGCCACCAGCGCGTCCAGCGCCGCGTTGGCCGCCGCGTAGTTCCCCTGCCCCGCGTTGCCGACCACACCCATCAGCGAGGTGAACACCACGAACGCCGACAGCTCCAGCCCCGCCGTCGCCTCCTCCAGGTGCCGGGCGCCGGTCAGCTTCGCCCGCAGCGAGGCCGCCATCCGCTCCGGCGTCAGCGCGTCCAGCATCCCGTCGTCCAGCACCCCGGCCGCGTGCACCACCGCCCGCGGCCGGTGCTCCGCGACCACGGCCGCCAGCGCCTCCCGGTCCGCCAGATCACAACCCGCCACCACCACCGCAGGGCCCAGCTCGGCCCGCAGCTGCGCCGCACCCGGCGCCTGCGCACCGCGGCGGCTCACCAGCACCACCCGCTCGGCGCCCTGCGCGACCAGCCACCGCGCCACCCGGGCGCCCACCGCGCCCGTCCCGCCGGTCACCAGTACCGGGCCGTCCGGCCGCCAGCTCGCCGCGCCCGCGCCCGTCGCCACCGGGGCGGGCAGCAGCCGCCGCCCGTGCACACCGGTCGAGCGCACGGCGACTTGGTCCTCGTCGCCGCCCGCCGCCAGCACCGCGAACAGCCGCCCGGCCGCCCGCCCGTCCAGCACCTCCGGAACGTCGACCAGACCGCCCCAGCGCTCCGGGTGCTCCGACGCCACGGTCCTGGCCAGCCCCGCCACCGCGCCCTGGACGGGATCGCCCGGCCGCTCGCCCCCACCCAGCACCGCCGTCCCGGTCACCAGGCACCACAGCGGGGCACCGATCCCGGCCTCGCCCAGCGCCTGGACGAGGGCCAGGGTCAGCGCCACCGCCCCCGGCAGCTCGGCGAACCCCGGATGCGCCCGGCCCTCCCGGGCCAGCAGCGACAGCACCCCGGCCACCGGAGCGCCGTCCACCGCCTCCAGCAGCCGGGCCGCCAGCGACTTCCGCCCCTCCCCGGGCCCACCGGCCGCCCGTACCACTGCCACGTCCAGCCCGGCGGCGGCCAGCGCGTCGACCAGCTCGGCGCCCTCGCCCGCCTCCGGCAGCACCGCCAGCCACCGGCCGGCCGGCGCCGCCACCGGCCGCAGCGCCAGTGACCGCCAGCCGATCCGGTACCGCCAGCCGTCCGCCCGGGCCTCGACGGCCCGCCCGCCGCGCCACCGCGACAGCGCGGGAAGCACCTCGTCGAGGCTGTCGGCGCTGACCCGCAGCGCGGCCGACAGCTCCGTCACGTCCTGTTGCGCCAGCTCCGCCCAGAGCCCGTCATCGGTCGGGGCGGTGGCCTCGGCCGGCTCCGGCTCCAGCCAGTACCTCGCGCGTTGGAAGGGGTAGGTGGGGAGGTCGGTGTGGTGTCCGGTGAGGTGCCAGTGGACGGGGAGTCCGTGGGTCCAGGCGTGGGCGAGGGAGGTGAGGTATCGGGTGCGGTTGCCTTCGTGGCGGCGGAGGGTGGGGATGGCGGTGGCGGTGTCGAGGGTTTCCTCGATGGTGATGGTGAGGACGGGGTG
>NZ_JBFAZB010000006.1:0-262058 GCF_040681575.1 Kitasatospora sp. NPDC051702 | reverse complement strand
CGATGCTCCGCATGGACTCCCTCCTCGGCGCCGCCGATGCACGCACCCCAACGACGCCCGCTGATCCGACGTGATCCGAAAGACACGCCCTAGGGTCCGTCCGCTCCCCGTCCGCTCCCCGTCCGCGGCCCGGGCCGGCCGGAGGACAGCCGGGGACAGGGGTGTGGCGCGATGGACTACTGTCCCTGCCGTGAAGACGATACGACAGCTGTCCGCCCGCCGGGCCGGGGGAAGCGCGAAGGCCCAGGCCGGCGGGGCAGCCGCCAGGCTGGGCTGGCTCGACGCGCTCCGCGGCGTGGCCGCCCTCGTGGTCGCCCTGCACCACTTCGACGTCCTGAAGCTGCTGCCGGACCGGCTGGCCGCCTTCATCTGGTGGCACGGGGACCTGGGCCTGTACGGCGTCATGCTGTTCTTCCTGGTCAGCGGCTACATCATCCCGGCCTCGCTGGAGCGCCGGGGGGACGTGCGGGCGTTCTGGCTCGGCCGGTTCTTCCGCCTCTGGCCGCCGGTGATCGTCGGCATCGTGGTGGCGCTGGCCATCATCCCGAAGGGTGACGGTTCCGTCGCACTCTTCGCGACCGGCCACAACTACGTGGCGGTGGCCGCCAACGCGACCATGCTGCAGGACTTCATGGGCGTCTGGAACGGCCTGGGCGTCATGTGGACGCTGAGCTACGAGATGGCGTTCTACTACATGGTCACCGCGCTCTTCGCGATCGGTCAGCACCGCCGCAGCGGCCCGATCGCGGTGGCCTTCGCCGCCGTGGCGCTGATCTTCGGCACCTCCATCGCGTCCCACACGATGACCGTCGACGCCGCCTCGACCCACAACCTGGTCTGGGGCGTGGTGCTGATCGTGCTCTTCGCCTTCGCGTGCGTGCTGAGCGGCCGGGCGAACCTGACCCGGATCGGGGCGATCACGCTCGGCGTGCTGGCCTTCGTGCTGATGTACAACAACAGCCGGGCGCCGATGTTCGAGACCCTGATGATCTTCGCGACGATGTTCGCCGGCACCGTGATCTACCGGGCCGAGCGGGGCCAGATCGACCGCATGCAGGCCGTGCTCTGCTGCGGCTTCGTGATCGCCGCGGGCGTGGCGATCGGCTTCTTCTTCAACCACAGCGGCATGGAGAACAACACCTGGACGGCCGGTCCGCGCGCCTGGGTCGGCTCCTACCTCGGGGCCTGGATCAGCTTCGGGATCGGCTTCGCGCTGCGCAAGCGCCGCTTCCCGAAGCCGCTGACCTGGCTCGGCGGGATCAGCTTCTCGCTCTACCTGCTGCACGTCCCGGTGCTGCACACCCTCCACCACCTGCTGGACGTGCCCAAGGTGCCCCCGACGACCGGCGGCAAGCTCATCTGGACCGTCGAGTACCTCGCCGTGATCATGCTGGTGAGCTGGGTGATGTACAAGCTGGTCGAGCTGCCCGTGCAGAAGCTCGGCCGCAGGGCGAGCAAGGCGGTCGAACGCCGTTGGCCCTCCGGCGACCCGCTGACGGCCCCCGTGACGGCCGCGCCCGCCACGGGCGCGGTGGCCCGCCCCGAGGAGCCGGTGCCGGCCGAGGTCGGCGCCGGGGGCCCGGGGCAACGGGTCGGCTGACCGTCCGGACGGACGCGCGAAGGGCTCCCCTCCCGCTCGGGAGGGGAGCCCTTCGGCGTGCGGCGCCGGACGCCGTCAGACGGTGACGGTGGCGCGGAAGAGCGTGGTGCCGGTGCCGGCGAGTCGGGTCGGGGCGCCGGTGGCCGGGAGGAAGGCCGACTGGCCGCGGGCCAGGTCCAGGGTGGTGCCGTCGGCCGAGGTGAGTCGGGCGGTGCCGGCCGTGCAGAGCAGGATCTGCGGGGTGCGGCCGTCGATCTCGCGCTCCCGGCCGTCCAGGGTGAAGCGGGAGAGCCGGAACTCGTCGATCGGGACGGGGTACAGCTCCTCGCCCGGGGTGCCCTCGACCGGGGCGGGGTGCAGGACGTCGGGCGCGCCGGCCTCGAAGACCACGACCTTCAGCAGCTCCGGCAGGTCGACGTGCTTGGGGGTGAGGCCGGCCCGCAGCACGTTGTCGGAGTTGGCCTGCAGCTCGACGCAGACGCCGGACAGGTAGGCGTGCGGCACGCCGGCGCCCAGGTAGAGGGCCTCCCCGGCCCGCAGCCGGACGTGGTTGAGCAGCAGCGCCGCGATGAGGCCGCGGTCGGCGGGGAAGTCCTTGGCGATCCGGGCGTACGGAGCGTAGACGCCGTCCGGGTCGAGGCCGTCGCGCTCCGCCAGCACCTCGGCGGTCTCCCGGACGGTCCGCCCGGCCGCCGGGCCGTCCATGGTGAGGATGGCGGCCAGGGTGGTGCGCAGCGCCTCGGTCTCGTCCTCGGCGGCCAGTAGGCCGATCAGCGGGTCGAGTCCGGGCACCGCGAGCCCGGCCAGCACCCGGGCCGCCTCGGCCGGCCGGCGGAAGCCGCAGAGGCCCTCGAACTCGCCCAGCGCGCAGACCATTTCGGGCTTGTGGTTGGCGTCGCGGTAGCTCCGCTCGGGGGCGTCCAGCGGGATGCCGAGGGCGTTCTCGGCGGCGAAGCCGGCGCGGGCCTGGTCGAGCGTGGGGTGGGCCTGGATGGACAGCGCGGTGCCCGCGGCGAGGACCTTGAACAGGAACGGCAGGGTCGGGCCGAACCGGGCGACGGCCGCGGCGCCGAGCTCGCCCTCCGGGTCGGCCGCGATCAGCTCGTCCAGCCGGCGGGGCCCGTCGCCCCGGTCGGCGCGGGACGGGTCGCCGGGGTGGGCGCCCATCCACAGCTCGGCCTGCGGTTCGCCGGTCGGCTCCTGCCCGAGCAACTCGGGCAGGGCGGTCGGGGAGCCCCAGGCGTACGGGCGGACGGTGTTGACGAGCCTGTCCATGCGCGCGGTCCTACTCCTTCGCTGGGTGGCGGGTGTGCCGGATCACCGGGTGCGGGCCCGGCGATGCGGGGGTCCGGGCACAGGCAGGGCATCGACCCTAGCGGACCGGTGTCGCCGACGGGGAAACGGTGGGCGACCGTGGGGAGTGCCGCGGCCGGACCGGCGGTTCCCGGGCGCGGTAGTAGGATGCCAGGACGCAGTAGTCTCCGCCCCGCAGCAGTCTCCACCGTGGTCATCCCGCAGGCGGGCTGCCGGTGGAGCCGCGTTCCAGAGTGCGGGCGACGGTGTTCTGACACTCCCCGTCATCGGCCGAGAGGTTTGTACGTGACCGTGAACCAGCAGAGTTTTGCTGATCTCGGCAGGGTCCTGGTGATCATTCCGACCTACAACGAGGCGGAGAACGTCGAGCGGATCGTCGGCCGGGTCCGGGCCGCGGTGCCCGAGGCCCACGTGCTGGTCGCCGACGACAACAGCCCGGACGGCACCGGCGAGCTGGCCGACAAGCTGGCCGCCGAGGACCCGCACGTGCACGTGATGCACCGCAAGGGCAAGGAGGGCCTGGGCGCCGCCTACCTCGCGGGCTTCCGCTGGGGCATCGACCACGACTACGACGTCCTGGTGGAGATGGACGCGGACGGCTCCCACCAGCCCGAGGAGCTCGACCGGCTGCTGGCCGCGCTGCGCGGCGCCGATCTGGTCCTGGGCTCGCGCTGGGTGCCCGGCGGCCGGGTGGTGAACTGGCCGAAGTCGCGGCTGCTGCTCTCCCGCGGCGGCTCGACCTACTCGCGGCTGATGCTGGGCGTGCCGATCCGGGACGTCACCGGCGGCTACCGGGCCTTCCGCAAGGAGACCCTGCTGGGCCTGGGCATGGACGAGGTGGCCTCGGCCGGGTACTGCTTCCAGGTCGACCTGGCCTGGCGCACGGTGAAGGCCGGCTTCAAGGTGGCCGAGGTGCCGATCACCTTCGTCGAGCGCGAGCTCGGTGCGTCCAAGATGAGCCGCAGCATCGTGGTCGAGGCGCTGTGGCGGGTGACCTCCTGGGGTCTCTCCGACCGGCTGGCCCGGCTGCGCGGCGGCGCCGGGCGCTGACCCGGCCCCGCCCCCACGTTCACGCCCGGGGCCCGTCCGTCTTCCCGACGGACGGGCCCCGGGCGTTTTCGCGCACGTGCGGCCCCGGCGGGAACCGGACACGCCTCAGCAGCCGCCCGGGTGCAGGGCGCTCTCGGGCAGGTGGCGGTCGGCCCAGAGGGCGAGTTCGGTGAGCGCGGGCTTCAGCGCGACGCCGGCCTCGGTGAGCCGGTAGCTGACCCGCAGCGGCGGTCCGGCGTCGACCTCGCGCAGGACCAGCCCGGCCTCGGCGAGTTCGGTGAGCCGGTCGGAGAGCATCCGTTCGCTGATGCCGGGGATGGTGCGCCGCAGCTCGGAGAAGTAGGCCGGCCCGTGGCTGAGCACGGCGACCACGATGCCCGTCCAGCGCTTGCCGAGCAGTCCGAAGACCCTGGTCAGGGCGGGGGAGGCGGCCGCGCAGTGCCCCGTGGGCACTCCGGGAGGGGCCTGGAGCCGGTCGGTCGCTAGCTCGTGGTCGGACATGCCACCAGCGTACCGGACCCTTCGCTAGTGACTGCAGAAAAGTAAGCTGCTACGGTAGTTGCAGCTGCAGGGGAAAGAGCAGCTGCTAATTCTATGGAGGCCCCACCATGCCCACGCTCCTGCACATCGACTCCTCGGCCGTCGTCGACGGATCCGTCTCCCGCGAGGTCACCGCCGCCTTCCGGGCCGCCTGGGAGGCCGAGCACCCCGGGGGCACCGTCGTCTACCGCGACCTCGCCGTCGAGGACATCCCGCACCTGGACGCGCACGGCATCGTCGCCGGCTTCGTCCCGGCCGAGGGCCGCAGCGCCGAGCAGGCCGCCGCCTTCGCCCTGCGCGAGCAGCTGATGACCGAACTGGAGCAGGCCGACGCCGTGCTCATCGGCAGCCCGATGTACAACTTCACGATCCCGTCCAGCCTCAAGGCCTGGCTGGACCAGGTGATCCTGGTCGGCCGCACCGCCGGCGAGAACCCCTCCGCCAAGGGCACCCCGGTGACCGTCGTCGCCGCCCGCGGCGGCTCCTACGCCCCCGGCGCCCCGCGCGAGCCGTACGAGTTCGTCACCACCTACCTGGAGAAGGTGCTGACCGGCATGCTCGGGCTGGAGGTCGACTTCATCGTCCCCGAGTTCACCCTCGCGCCGAGCGTCCCCGCACTCGCCGACTTCATCCCGCAGGCCGCCGAGTCCAAGGCGCGGGCCCTGGAGGAGGCCGCCCGCCGGGCCAAGGGGCTGGCCGCCTGAGCCCGGGCCGCCCCGGGTGACCGGTGCCGGAAGGCGCGCCCCGACGGGCGCGCCTTCCGCGCAATCGGGTGCCCGTGCTCCCATGCTGTAGGGCGCAGGAAACCCGACCGCAGAACAGAGGGAGCAGCCAGTGACGTCGTCCCCGCCCGAGGAGGGCCCCGGCGCGGACCGCACGGACGCCGGAGCCGCCGGCGGCCCGGACGGCCAGCGGCCCACCCCGCCGCTGGAGGTCGCCGTCTTCACCGGCCCCGAGACGGCCTTCTTCGCCACCTCCACGCTGATCGTCGGCGAGCACACCGCGATCCTGGTCGACGCCCAGCTCACCCGCAGCGCCGGCCGCGAACTCGCCGAATGGGTCGCCGGCAAGGGCCGCCGGCTGCTCGCCATCGTCGTCACCCACCAGCACCCCGACCACTACTTCGGCGCCGAGGAGGTGCTGAAGCTCTTCCCCGACGCCCGGCTGCTCGCGGCGCCCGCCGTGGTGGACGGCATCCGGCGCACCGCGGCCGCCAAGGTCGCCCAGTGGAAGCCGGTCTACGGCGACGACATCCCGGACCGCCCGCTGATCCCCGCCCCGCTGCTGCCCCAGCCGCTGATGCTCGACCGCCAGGTCATCCCGGTGCTGCTGCTCGGCCAGGCCGACTGCGGCGACTCGACCGTCGTCCACGTGCCGAGCATCCGGACCGTCATCGCCGGGGACTTCGTCTACAACGGCACCCACGTCTGGACCTCCGACACCACCCCCGCCCAGCGGACCACCTGGGGCCACAACCTCGGCCGGATCGCCGACCTCGGTGCCGACCGGGTCATCGCCGGCCACCGCGCCCCCGACCGGGGCGACGACGCCGCCCGGGTGCTCGCCTTCACCGGCGAGTACCTGCAGGACTTCGACCGGCTGCTGGCCGAGCACCCGGACGACCCGGAGGCGCTGGTCACCGCGATGAACGCCCGGTACGGGGAGCTGACCCTGCCGGTCATCCTGGAGCTGGGCGCCGCCGCCAACACCGCGCGCACGTCGGCGGAGGCGGAGGAGGGGCCGTCGGGGGAGGAGCCCGGGGAGGATCCGGGCGAGGACCGGGCCCGGTAGGACCCGGCCCCGGGGGCGGATACTGGCCGCATGACGCCGTACGACGTGATCGTCCCGGCGGGCGGCGCCGCCCGGCGCCTCGGCGGCGCCGACAAGCCCGGCCTGACCGTGGGCGGGACCACCCTGCTCGACCGGGTCCTCGCCGCCTGCACGGGGGCCCGCACCACCGTCGTGGTCGGCCCCGCCCGGCCGACCGCCCGCGACGGCGTCCGCTGGACCAGGGAACGGCCGCCCGGAGGCGGCCCGGTCTCAGCCGTCGCCGCCGGGCTCGACCTGGTCACCGCGCCGACCGTCCTGCTGCTCGCCGCCGACCTGCCCTTCCTCGACCGGCGGACCGTCGACCGGCTGGTCGCCGCCCTCGACCGGGCCGGACCGGACGTCGACGCCGCCGTGCTGGTCGACGCCGGCGGCCGCGACCAGCCGCTCGCCGCCGCCTACCGCACCGGCCCGCTGCGCGCCGCGCTCGCCGGGCTCGGCGCCCCGGACGGCCTCCCGCTGCGCCGCCTCACCGGCGGCCTCGCCCGGCTGCGGGTGGCCGACACCGACGGCGTCGCCCACGACTGCGACACCTGGGAGGACCTGGCACAGGCCCGCGAGCGCGACCGCTCGTAGCCCCCGCCGACCCCTGCCGGCCCCCTGCAGCCCCCCTTCCGGGCCGTTCCGGGGTCGCTCCTCACGGCCGGTGCGCCCGGGCGTGCGGGAAACGAAGCGCGTCGCACACGGGGTGAACACCTCGGGGTAACCGCCGATCAGGCAGCATGGGCGCATGGAGCGCACGCTGGAGGACTGGATCGCCGAGGTCAGGGCCGACCTGGGCATCGACCTGGACGTCGACGTCCGGGGACTGCTCGACCTGACCAGGGTGGTCGCACACGGGGTGGCCCGCCCGGCCGCGCCGCTGACCGCCTTCCTGATCGGCTACGCGGCCGCCCAGCAGGGCGGTGGGCCGGAGGCCGTGGCCGAGGCCGCCCGCCGGACGGCCGTGCTCGCCGAGCGCTGGAGCGCCGCCGCCGGGCCGGGCGAGCCGTGACCACCGCGGAACGGACCCCCACCATGGCCGCCCCGTCCACCGGCCCCGCGGCGTCGAGCTGGCCCCGGGCCCGCGAGACCGCCCGTCGGGCCGGGCTCCGCCCGCTGCCGGCGGTCGCACTGCCGCTCGCCGAGACGCTCGGCCGCACGCTCGCCGAGCCGCTCACCGCGCTCACCGACCTGCCCGCCTTCGACACCTCCGCGATGGACGGCTGGGCGGTCGCCGGGCCCGGCCCCTGGCGGGTCGCCGGGCGGGTGCTGGCCGGCCGGGTCGAGGTCGCCCCGCTCGCCGACGGCGCCGCCGTCGAGATCGCCACCGGCGCCCAGCTGCCGCCGGGCGCCACCGCGGTGCTGCGCCGCGAGCACGGCCGCACGGACGGCACCCTGCTGCGCGACCACGGCCCCCAGCCGCTCACCACCGGCCAGGACGTCCGGCCGCGCGGCCAGGAGTGCCGGCGCGGCGAGACCCTGCTGCCCGGCGGCACCCCGGTCGGGCCGTCCGTGCTCGGCCTGGCCGCCGCCTGCGGCCACGACCGGCTCGCCGTCCGCCGCCGCCCGGTGGTCGAACTGCTCGTCCTCGGTGACGAGTTGCTCTCCACGGGGGTGCCCGGTCCGGGCCTGGTGCGGGACGCCCTCGGGCCGCTGCTGCCGCCCTGGCTGCAGGCGGCCGGCGCCGAGGTGGCCGACGTCCGAGCCGTCCGCGACGACTACGGGATGCTCCGGGACGCGCTGCGGCACTCCACCGCCGACGTCGTGGTCACCACCGGTGGGACGGCGGCCGGCCCGGTCGACTTCCTGCACCGCGCCCT
The DNA here is from genome assembly GCF_040681575.1 of Kitasatospora sp. NPDC051702. Taxonomy (NCBI): domain Bacteria; kingdom Bacillati; phylum Actinomycetota; class Actinomycetes; order Kitasatosporales; family Streptomycetaceae; genus Kitasatospora; species Kitasatospora sp. NPDC051702. Next base: position 253,925 of record NZ_JBFAZB010000006.1, on the reverse strand, counting down.
CGCCGAGGCCGGGGCCCGGCTGCTGGTGGACGGCGTCGCCGTCCGCCCCGGCCACCCGATGCTGCTGGCCGAACTGCCCCAGTCCGGCCCGCCCCGGTCCGAGCCGGCCGGCACCCGCCACCTGGTGGGGCTGCCCGGCAACCCGCTGGCCGCCGTCGCCGGGACGGTCACCCTCGCCCTGCCGCTGCTGCACGCCCGCAGCGGGCGGGCGCTCGGTGCACCCGTCCTCGCGCCGGCCGCCGTCGTCCTGCCCGGGCACCCGGTGGACACCCGGCTGCTCCCCGTCCGGCACACCGCCGCCGGCGTCGTCCCGCTGGCCTTCGACGGGCCCGCGATGCTGCGCGGCCTCGCCCGGGCCGACGCGCTGGCCGTCGTCCCGCCCGGCGGTGCGGCGGCCGGCGACCCCGTCGAACTACTGGAGGGGCCGTGAGCGGACAGGACGGGGTCAGCGGATGAAGGGGCGGCGCAGGGAGCCGACGCCGGGCACCGAGCCCTGGGCGGACGCCGGGATCGTGCTGCCCGCCCGGCGGGCCGCCCCGGCCGTCCGCCAGGTCGGCTCCCGGCTGCTGGTGGCGTTCGCCGTACTGGTCGCCACCACGCTGATCGTCTACGTCGACCGCGGCGGCTACAACGACAACGCGGGCGGCGGCGTCAGCTTCCTCGACGCGGCCTACTACGCCACCGTGACGCTCTCCACCACCGGGTACGGCGACATCACCCCGTTCAGTGACGGCGCCCGGCTCACCAACATCTTCGTGATCACCCCGCTGCGCGTGCTGTTCCTGATCATCCTGGTCGGCACCACGCTGGAGGTGCTCACCGAACGCACCCGCCAGCAGTGGCGGTTGAACCGCTGGAGGTCCACCGTGCGCGAGCACACCGTCGTCATCGGCTACGGCACCAAGGGCCGCAGCGCCGTCGACACCCTGCTCGGACAGGGGGTGAAGAAGGAGGAGATCGTCGTCGTCGACCCGCAGCGCAAGGTGATCGACCAGGCCGCCCAGCACGGGCTGGTCGGCGTGGTCGGCGACGCCACCCGCACCGACACGCTGCTGCGCGCCGCGCTGCCCGCCGCCGCCCGGGTGGTGATCGCGCCCGAACGGGACGACACCGCCGTCCTGGTCACCCTGACGGCGCGCCAGCTGAACAAGGCCGCCACCGTGGTCGCGGCCGTCCGGGAGGACGAGAACGCCCCGCTGCTGAGGCAGAGCGGAGCGGACGTCGTGGTGACCAGCTCCAGCTCGGCCGGCCGGCTGCTCGGCATGTCGATGCTCAGCCCGCACGCCGGCGAGGTGATGGAGGACCTCCTGACCTACGGCAACGGCCTGGACGTGGTCGAGCGCCCCGTCACCCGGGCCGAGGCCGGGCACGGTCCGCGCGAGTGCGAGGACCTGGTGGTCGCGGTGGTCCGCGGCCGCCGGGTGCTCAACTACACCGAGCCCGAGGCGGCCGTGCTCCAGCTCACCGACCGGGTGATCGTCATCCGGCCGGCCGGCTGACCGGCCCCGCCGCACCGGCGGGTGAGCGGCGTGCCGGGCCCGGGGGCCCGTCCGCCGGAAGCGCCCTGACGCGCAGTAGGTTCGGGGCATGCATGCGATGACGATTCCCGTACCCGGCGGCCCCGAGGCACTGGTGTGGGCCGAGGTGCCCGACCCGGTGCCCGGCGAGGGCGAGGTCCTGGTCGAGGTGGCGGCCACCGCCGTCAACCGTGCCGATCTGCTCCAGCGGCAGGGCCACTACAACCCGCCGCCCGGCGCCTCGCCCTACCCCGGGCTGGAGTGCGCCGGGCGGATCGTCGCGCTGGGCCCGGGGGTGTCGGGCTGGGCGGTCGGCGACGAGGTGTGCGCGCTGCTGTCCGGCGGCGGCTACGCGCAGCTGGTCGCGGTGCCGAGCGGGCAGCTGCTGCCGCTGCCCGCGGGCCTGGGCTTCGAGGAGGCCGCGGCGCTGCCCGAGGTCGCCTGCACGGTGTGGTCCAACGTGTTCCTCACCGCCCACCTGCGACCCGGCGAGACGGTGCTGCTGCACGGCGGCGCGAGCGGCATCGGGACCATGGCGATCCAGCTGGCCAAGGCGGTCGGGGCCCGGGTCGCGGTCACCGCGGGCAGCGCCGCGAAGCTGGCCCGCTGCGCCGAGCTCGGCGCCGACGTCCTGATCGACTACCGCGAGCAGGACTTCGTCCGGGCGCTCGCGGAGGCCACCGACGGGGCCGGGGCCGACGTGATCCTCGACATCATGGGCGCCAGGTACCTGCAGCGGAACGTGGACGCGCTGGCGGTCAACGGGCGGCTGGTGATCATCGGGCTGCAGGGCGGGGTGAAGGGCGAACTCGACCTCAACGCGCTGCTGCGCAAGCGCGCCGCGGTGATCGCCACCAACCTGCGCGGGCGCCCGCTGGCGGAGAAGGCGGCGATCGTGGCGGCGGTGCGCGAGCACGTGTGGCCGCTGGTCGAGTCCGGGGTGGTGAAGCCGGTGGTCGACCGGGTGCTGCCGCTGGGCGAGGCCGGTGCGGGGCACCGGGTGCTGGAGGCGGGGGAGCAGGTCGGGAAGGTCGTGCTCAAGGCCTGAACCGGGCCCGGCCGGGGGGATGCGTGTCCGAAATGCCTTGATTGTCGGAATGTGTGAGGCTGGTCCGGAGCTGTCCCGCCGCCGACCCCGCCCCGCGCGGTCGGCCGTCGGAAGGACCTCCGACCGTGGCCGCACCAACGCACCCCCTCGGGCCGCTGCCCACCGCGCCGCACCACCGTCGTACCCGCAGTGCGGACCCGGGCCGGGCCCGCCGGCTGATCGCGGCGGCCGTGCTGGGGCTCACGCTCCCGCTGGCCGCCGCCTCCGTGGCGGCCGCCGCGCCGTCCCCCGCGTCCGTCCCGGCGACCACACCGTCCTCGTCCTCGCCCGCGGGGGAGGACGCGGCGGAGCCGACCGGTGCCGCCGAGCCCGCCGAGCAGGCGGAGGTCACCGGCCCGGCCGCGCCGACCGCCGGGCCGGTCCGCTCCGGCTCGCCCTCGGCCGTGCCGAGCGCCCCGGCCACCGGCACGGACCCGGGCACCGCCGCGACCCAGGAGGCCACGGCGCCACCCGCCCCGAGCACCGCCGCCCCGACCGGCACCCGCCCGACGGCCGCGGCCCCGGCGGTGCCCGCCGCCGCACCCGTCCCGGCCGCCGCGCCGCCGCAGCACGCGGTCGCCCGGCCGCGCCCCGACGACGAGCCGCGGGCGCACCGCCACCGCCCCGCCTCGGCGCCCGAACGCGCCGACCGTGCCGACGCCGCCCCGGGCCAGGTGCCCGGCCAGGTGCCCGGGCAGGCCCCCGCACAGGCGCCGGACCAGGCTCCCGGCCAGGCCGCCGAACAGCCGGCCGAGCAGGCCCCCGGGCAGGCGCCGGACCAGGCCCCGGACCAGGCCCCGGCCGGCGGCACGGACCGCGCCGAGGCCGACCCGGGCACCCCGGACCAGGCGGACCCGGCCGACGACGCCGCCCCGCAGGCCGTCACCACCGCGAGCGGCCAGAGCCTCGCCGCCCCCGCCGTCCTGCCCGCCCGCTGGCGGGACGCCTCCACGGTGCAACTGCCGCTGGGCGCCGGCCTGGGCCTGATCGGCTGCGGGCTGGCGCTGATCGGTGTGCGGCTGCGGAAGGGCTGAGACCGCGCCGACCGCCGGGGGCGGGGGAGGTTCGGTGAGGGGTCCGTGTCGACGGCCGGCCGGCCGCCCGCGGACGGACCGGGCGGGCCGGGAGGGCCGCGGGGCCGAGCGGGGCGCGGTCCGGCCGGGGCCGGAACTGAGTACCCGTACGGATTCCGGCGCGGCGCCCGGGGGCGTACCGTCGTCAGCGGTGGCTCGGGTCGGCGGGCGCACGGGGGCTTCCGCCCGACCAACCCCAGTGAGAGAGAATGTTGTTCATGACGAATCCGATGAACGAGCGCTCGTCGCAGCAGCCCTTCCAGGCGGCCGGCGGGCAGTCGCACGACGGCCAGAAGGTGCTGATCGTCGGACCGGACGGGCTGCCGGTGGGCCAGGGGTTCGCCGGGCCGGCGGGGGACGACGACGAGGGGGAGCTCCCGCGCGAGCTCCCGGTGACCGAGATGGTCGAGCAGCCCGCCAAGGTCATGCGGATCGGCAGCATGATCAAGCAGCTGCTCGAGGAGGTCCGGGCGGCGCCCCTCGACGAGGCCAGCCGGGCCCGGCTGAAGGACATCCACGCCAGCTCGATCAAGGAGCTGGAGCTCGGCCTGGCCCCCGAGCTGGTGGCCGAGCTGGAGCGGCTGTCGCTGCCGTTCACCGAGGACAGCATCCCGACCGAGGCCGAGCTGCGGATCGCCCAGGCCCAGCTGGTCGGCTGGCTGGAGGGGCTGTTCCACGGCATCCAGACCGCGCTGTTCGCCCAGCAGATGGCGGCGCGGGCCCAGCTGGAGCAGATGCGCCGGGCCCTCCCGCCCGGCCTGCACGGCGGCGACGCGGACGAGGACGAGCCGGGCCAGGGCCGCGGCATCCGTTCCGGCCCGTACCTGTAGGACACCCGTAGGACACGCCGGAACCGGACGTACCACGACGATCCGCCCCGGGCCGAGGCACCGCCGGACGGTGCCGGCGGCCCGGGTCCAGGACCGGCCCTGGACCGATCACCGTCGGCGGGAGCCGATACCCTGGCCCCTGCCGCAGGCCGGTCGGACCGCCGCGGCAGGGGTTCGCCGGGCCAGCGGGCCGGGCCACCACGCACGGACGAGACCGAACGTCACGGTCGCGGCGCCACGGCCGCGCCGAGGGGGAGCAGAGGACCATGAGCGAGCACGGGAACGCGGCGGTCGAGGGCTTCTCCCTGGGCAACGGCCGCTACGTCCTCCAGCGGCTGCTGGGCGAGGGCGGCATGGCGTCCGTGCACCTCGCCTACGACAGCGTGCTGGACCGGCAGGTCGCGCTGAAGAGCATGCACAGCGAGCTCGGCCGGGACGACTCGTTCAAGGAGCGGTTCCGCCGCGAGGCCCAGGCGGTGGCCCGGCTGGAGCACCCGAACATCGTCACGGTGTACGACAGCGGCGAGGACGTCGCGCCCGACGGCTCCAGCACGCCGTACATCGTCATGCAGCTGATCGACGGCAAGGGCCTGCGCGAGGCGATCAACGAGGCGGTCGCCCAGTACGGCGCGATGCCGACCGAGGAGGCCCTGCGGGTCATCGTCGGCGTGCTGAACGCGCTGGAGGCCTCGCACGACATGTCGCTCGTGCACCGCGACATCAAGCCCGGCAACGTCATGTTCGACCGCAAGGGCAACGTCAAGGTCATGGACTTCGGCATCGCCCGGGCGCTGGAATCGGGCGTCACGTCGATGACGCAGACCGGCATGGTGGTCGGCACCCCGCAGTACCTGTCGCCCGAGCAGGCCCTCGGCAAGCCGGTGGACGCCCGCTCCGACCTCTACTCGGTCGGCGTGATGCTCTTCGAGATGCTCACCGGCCAGCTGGTCTTCGACGGCGACTCGGCGTTCTCGATCGCCTACAAGCACGTCCAGGAGGAGCCGCCCGCGCCGTCCACCCTCAACCGGTCGGTCACGCCGGCGGTGGACGCCTTCGTCGCCCAGGCGCTGCGCAAGGACCCGGCCCACCGGTTCCAGAGCGCGGCGGCGATGCGCGACGAGGCGGAGCGGCTGATCGCGGCCGCCAAGGGCGGCGGCAGCGGGCACCCGCTGCAGGCCAGCACCCCGCTGGTGATCAACGAGGGCCCGCGCTCGGTGCACGCCGCGCCGCAGGCCCCGCAGACGCCCCACCCGCAGTACCTGCAGGGCCAGCAGCCGCAGTACCAGACGCCGCCGCCGGCCTTCCAGCAGCCGCACCCGCAGGCGCCGCAGACCCCGCACCCCTTCCCGCAGCAGCCGCAGTACCAGACCCCGCCGCCGGCCTTCCAGCAGCCGCGCCCGCAGGCCCACACCCCGCACCCGCAGTACCTCCGGCAGGGCGGGCCGCAGCCGGCGCACACCCCGCCCCCGCAGCCGATGCCGCCGTACCAGCAGCCGAAGGCGCCCAGCGGCGGCGGCTGCTCGACCGCCGTCGTGGTGGTCGGGATCATCATCGGCGTGCTCGTGCTGGCCGGCATCATCATCGCGATCGTGGTCAACAAGGCCCAGGACAAGCAGAAGGCCAAGACCGGCCACACCACCGGGGCGCGTCCCGCGGCGGTGCTGGTGGTGGACTCCCCGGCCGACCGGAATGGCCTGCTCTGACGCTTTGCGGCCGGTTCGGGCGTGCTACGGGCCCGCTCGGGAAGCGGTAGCGTTCGGGGAATACGTAAGCGACAGGGCACCGCGATCCGAGCGAACGCCCGGGGCGAGGAGCGATGGCACAGACGCAGCATCCGGACGACGACGAGGGTGCCTACCCGCCGGTCATCGGGGCGCCCGGTGCCCAGACCCCCGGGCGCGGCACCGCCGCCCCGCTGGGTACGGTCGGTGACGGCCGCTACCGGCTGACCCACCGGCTCGGCCGCGGCGGCATGGCCGAGGTGTTCGCCGCCGAGGACGTCCGGCTGGGCCGGACCGTGGCGGTCAAGCTGCTCCGCGGCGAGCTGGCCCAGGACGACATCGCCCGGCTGCGCTTCACCCGCGAGGCACACGCCGTCGCCGCGCTCAACCACCACTCGATCGTCGCGGTCTACGACACCGGCGAGGAGTACGTCGGGGACGAGTCCACGCCGTACATCGTGATGGAGCTGGTCGAGGGCCGGACGGTCCGCGAGCTGCTGATGGACGAGCAGGAGCCGCCCGTCGACCAGGCGCTGATCATCATCGCCGGGGTGCTGGAGGCGCTCGCCTACAGCCACCGGCACGGCATCGTCCACCGCGACATCAAGCCCGCCAACGTCATCATCACGACCGCGGGCGCGGTCAAGGTGATGGACTTCGGCATCGCCCGGGCGCTGACCGGCACCGCCAGCACGATGACCCAGACCGGCATGGTCATGGGCACCCCGCAGTACCTGTCGCCGGAGCAGGCCCTCGGCAAGCCGGTCGACCACCGGTCCGACCTGTACGCGGCCGGCTGCATGCTCTACGAACTGCTGACGCTGCGCCCGCCGTTCACCGGCGACACCCCGCTGTCGGTGGTCTACCAGCACGTCCAGGACATGCCGGTGCCGCCCTCGCACGCCAACGGCCGGGTGCCGGCCGGGCTCGACCAGCTGGTGCTGCGCTCGCTGGCCAAGAACCCGGACGACCGCTTCCAGGACGCCGACGAGTTCCGCGCGCACGTCCAGCACGCACTGCGCGAGATGCACGGCGCGGCCGGGGCCGGCTGGGCCGGCGCGGCGGCCGGGCTGGCCGCCGCCGGGCAGGGCAACACCGGTGCCACCCAGGTGATCCGGCCGGACCAGACCGCGGCCACCGCGGCCTTCGGCGCGGTCGGCCCGGGGGACCAGACCTCGGTGATGCACCGGGCGCCGGGCGGCCCGCACACCCCGTCCGGGCCCTACCAGGGGGCCGGCGGCCCGTACGGCGGCGGTCACGGCGACGGCGGTGACGAGGACGACCACCCCCGTCGGCGCGGTCCGTGGGCCTGGGTGGCCGGGATCGCGGCCGTCCTGGTCGCCTCCGGGGTCGGCATCGCGTTCGCGCTCAGCGGCAGTGGCGGCGGCGACGTGAAGACGCCGCCCTCGCAGACCGTGCCCGCCCCGATGACCAGCACCACCGAGCCCGGTACGCCGACCCAGAGCGGCGTCCAGACCCCGCCGGCCACCAACACCGGCACCCGGCGCCCGCAGCAGCCGACCGACAACGGCAACTACAGCGGTGGCAACAACGGCGGCAACAACATGTCGCCGGCGCCGACTTCGGGCCGGCACTCGCCGACCACGACGCCGAGCACGACCCCGTCGCACACGGCGACCGGCACCCCGACCGGGACGGGCACGCCCACCACGGCGCCCAGCGCGTCGAGCACGGGCGGCGGTGGCAGCTCGCCGACCTCGCAGCCGGTGCCGACCCAGCCGTCGAAGCCGCCCGTCACGGTGCCCGCGCCGTCGGGCACGGCCGGCGCGGTGGGCGGCAACTGACGGCGTTCAGTTCGCGAAGGCGTCCAGGACCTGCTCGTACTCCTGGCACCACCACGCCAGCTGGCCCGCCGAGGCGGGGTAGAGCGGGTCGGCCCGGTGGTCGGCCCGCTGGTACCGCCACTGCAGCATCCAGAAGTCGTTCAGCCGCTCCCACCAGACCCGGTGGGCGGCGGCGGCGAGGTGCTCGGCGGTGGCGGCCCCGGTGGCCCGGTAGGCCTGTGAGTAGTGGCGGACCCGGACCAGGTCGAGGGCGCCGGACGCCCGGTCGTTGAAGAGCAGGGTGGCGGCGCGGACGGCCTCCTCGGCGCGCGGCTGCGGGCCGAGCTTGTCCCAGTCCAGGACGGCCGCGACGGGGCCGTCGTCCGGGAGGCCCCCGCCGTACAGCAGGTTGAGCCCGTGGAAGTCGCCGTGGGTCCAGCCGGTGGGCGGGGCGGCCAGGGGGCCGGGGCGGCGGTGGGCGTGCTCGGCGAGCAGTTCCAGCCGTTCGGAGAGCCGCCGCTCGACCAGCGCGTCCAGATCGCCGTGCGGGCGGTGGTCACGGGCGAGGCGCCGCAGTTCGCGGGCGAGGTCGGCGCTGTCGACGGCGTCCGCGCTGCGGTAGCCGGCGGGCGGTTCGAGGGGGGCGCACACGTCGTCGAGCGCGCCGTGCAGCCGGCCGAGCAGCGCGCCGAGGGCGTCGCACTGCGGCAGGGAGAGGTCGGTACCGTGCCGGTGTCGGCCATCCACCCACGGGAACAGCGCGAACAGCCGGCCGTCGTGGCCCGCCACCGTGCCGGTCCGTCCGGTGCAGCTCAGCGGGGGTGCCACGGGCAGTCCGAGGGCCTGTAGCCCCGCCATCGCGCGGTGGTGGGCGACGATCCTCGGCCGGTTGGCGGTGGCGGCGTCGACGTAGCACTTCAGGAAGTACGTGCCGGCCTCGGTGGTGACCCGGTAGCCGCGGTTCAGCAGGCCCTCGGCGACCGGCTCCGCGGTCAGCGGCAGGCCCACCGGGTAGCGGCTCAGGACCTCGGTGAGCACGGCGCGCGGGACGGGTGGACTGAGCGTCCCCATCGGCGGAGCGGAGAGGTCGGGGCGGGCCGGTGGACAGGCGAGGGTCTGGCTGAAAGTCACAGCCAGAGGGTATGGCCCCCTGGCGGGGGCCCTTGACAAACCGTCAGGTCTGTGCAAACGCCCCGATCAGTGCTGCTGGTCCGCCTGGTGCCGCGCCACGAAGGCCGCCGCCTGGGTGCGCCGCTCCATGCCCATCTTGGCGAGCAGACTGGAGACGTAGTTCTTCACCGTCTTCTCGGCCAGGTGCAACTCGTTGCCGATCTGACGGTTGGTCATCCCCTCGCCGATCAGATCGAGGATCCGGCGCTCCTGCTTGGTCAGCTGGGCCAGCCGTTCGTCCTCCTTCTCGCCGCCGTCCCGCAGCCGGGCCAGCACCCTGCTGGTGGCGACCGGGTCGAGCAGCGACCGGCCGGCCGCGACGTCCCGGACGGCGGTGATCAGGTCGGTGCCGCGGATCGCCTTCAGGACGTAGCCGGAGGCGCCCGCCATGATCGAGTCGAAGAGCGCCTCGTCGTCGGAGAACGAGGTCAGCATCAGGCACTTGATCTCCGGCAGCCGGGACCGGACCTCGCGGCAGACCTCGACGCCGTTGCCGTCCGGCAGCCGGACGTCGAGCACGGCCACGTCCGGGTGGACCGCGGGGATCCGGGTGATCGCCTCGGCGGCGGTGCCGGCCTCGCCGACCACCTCGATGTCGTCCTCGACCGAGAGCAGATCGTGCACGCCCCGCCGGACGACCTCGTGATCGTCGAGAAGGAATACCCTGATTTGTCCGTTATCGCTCACGCCCAAAGCCTCCCATATCACCGTAGGAAAGACCTATCGTCTTTACCTGCACACTGACGCGATCCGGCCAGAGCGGTCCAAAACCGATACCGAGAACCCCCTTACGCAGGAGCTCCCGCCCGGATAACGTGCGCTGGTGTCCTGAAGGCGCCCGAATTGAGAGCTGCGTCACGCCGTCCGTCACCCCCACCCTTCCGACGGCGCGCTGCACGCGGCACCCCCGGGGTCGTAGGCCCCGAACAAGTAGGACGTCCTAGCGCAAGCGCGCCAAGGGCGGACGCTGGGTAACGTTCTCGTGAGGGACGCCGTCGGAACAGGATCACCACCTGCCCCGCAGTAGGTGCGCACACCCACGCGCGCCCCGCGAGGCGGTGACCGGACCGGTCACCGGCGACCCCGGGCGGCCGGACAGACCGAGGAGTGAACGTGACCGTCAAAAGCACGGCGAGGGCTCGCAAGAAGGCGGCCCCCGGCGTCCCTGACACCTCCCGCGCCACGGGGACGGACGCCCAGCCGGAGCTCGTACAGCTGCTCACCCCGGAAGGCGAGCGGGTCGAGCACCCGGACTACCCGCTCACCACCACCCCGGAGGAGCTGCGCGCCCTCTACCGCGACCTGGTGCTGGTGCGCCGGTTCGACGGCGAGGCCACCTCGCTCCAGCGCCAGGGCGAGCTCGGCCTGTGGGCCTCGCTGCTCGGTCAGGAGGCCGCCCAGGTCGGCTCCGGTCGCGCCATGCGCACCGGCGACTACGCCTTCCCCACCTACCGCGAGCACGGTGTCGCCTGGTGCCGCGACGTCGACCCGCTCAACCTGCTCGGCATGTTCCGCGGCGTGAACCACGGCGGCTGGGACCCGAACGAGAAGAACTTCCACCTGTACACCATCGTGATCGGCGCGCAGGCCCTGCACGCCACCGGTTACGCGATGGGCATCAGCAAGGACGGCGCCGACGACGCGGTGATCGCGTACTTCGGCGACGGCGCCTCCAGCCAGGGCGACGTCAACGAGGCCTTCACCTTCGCCTCGGTCTACAACGCCCCCGTGGTGTTCTTCTGCCAGAACAACCAGTGGGCGATCTCCGAGCCCACCACCACCCAGACCAAGATCCCGCTGTACCGCCGCGCCTCCGGCTTCGGCTTCCCCGGCGTCCGGGTCGACGGCAACGACGTGCTGGCCTGCCTGGCCGTCACCCGCTGGGCCCTCGACCACGCCCGCAGCGGCAACGGCCCGGTGCTGATCGAGGCGTTCACCTACCGCATGGGCGCGCACACCACCTCCGACGACCCCACCCGCTACCGGCCCAGCGAGGAGACCGAGGCCTGGAAGGCCAAGGACCCGATCGCCCGGCTCCGCGCGCTGCTGGAGAAGGAGGGCCTCGCCGACGAGGACTTCTTCGCCGCGGTCGACGCCGAGAGCGAGCAGCTGGGGCTGCGGGTGCGCGAGGGCGTGCGCAGCATGCCGGACCCGGACCCGACCCTGATCTTCGACCACGTGTACAGCGAGCCGCACGCGCTGGTCGATGAGGAACGGGCCGAGTACGCCGAGTACGCGGCCTCCTTCGAGGCGGGGGAGAACCTCTGATGGCCGGTCAGCTCAGCATCGCCAAGGCGCTCAACGACGCCCTGCGCAAGTCGCTGGAGAGCGACCCGAAGACCGTCCTGATGGGCGAGGACATCGGCAAGCTCGGCGGCGTCTTCCGGATCACCGACGGCCTGCAGAAGGACTTCGGCGAGGGCCGGGTGATCGACACCCCGCTCGCCGAGTCCGGCATCGTCGGCACCGCGATCGGCCTGGCCCTGCGCGGCTACCGCCCGGTGGTGGAGATCCAGTTCGACGGCTTCGTCTACCCGGCCTTCGACCAGATCGTCTCGCAGCTGGCCAAGATGCACGCCCGCGCGCTCGGCCACGTCAAGCTGCCGGTCACCGTCCGCATCCCCTACGCGGGTGGCATCGGCGCGGTCGAGCACCACAGCGAGTCCCACGAGGCGTACTTCGCGCACACCGCCGGCCTGCGCGTGGTCAGCCCGTCCAGCGCGCACGACGCCCACTGGATGCTGCGGCAGGCCATCGCCTCCGACGACCCGGTCGTCTTCCTGGAGCCCAAGCGGCGCTACTGGGACAAGGGCGAGGTCGGTGCCGCCGCCGACCTGGGCCTGCACGAGGCCCGGATCGTCCGCCCCGGCACCGACGCCACGCTGCTCGCCTACGGCCCCATGGTCAAGGTCTGCCTGGAGGCCGCCGCGGCCGCCGAGGAGGACGGCCGCCGCCTGGAGGTCATCGACCTGCGCTCGCTCTCCCCGGTGGACTTCGCCACCCTGGAGGAGTCGGTCAAGCGCACCGGTCGCGCCGTCGTGGTGCACGAGGCGCCGGTCTTCATGGGCATGGGCGCCGAGCTGGCCGCCCGGCTCACCGAGCGGTGCTTCTACCACCTGGAGGCCCCCGTCCTGCGGGTCGGCGGCTACCACGCGCCGTACCCGCCGTCCCGGGTCGAGGAGGCGTTCCTGCCCGACCTGGACCGCGTGCTGGACGCCGTCGACCGCGCGTTCGCGTTCTGAGCCGGGGAGCGAAGATGACCACCGAAGTTCGCTCGCTCCGCGAGTTCAAGATGCCCGACGTGGGCGAGGGCCTCACCGAGGCCGAGATCCTCAGCTGGTACGTCAAGCCCGGTGACACCGTCACCGACGGGCAGGTCGTCTGCGAGGTGGAGACCGCCAAGGCGGCGGTGGAGCTGCCGATCCCGTTCAACGGGGTCGTCGAGCAGCTCTTCTTCCCCGAGGGCGCCACCGTCGACGTCGGCACCGTGATCATCTCGGTCGCGGTCGCCGGGGCGCCCGACGCCGCGGCCCCGGCCGCCGCGCCCGCCGCGGCCGTGCCCGCGCCGGCCGCGCCCGCGGCGGAGCCGGCCGAGCCGGAGCGGCGCGAGGTGCTGGTCGGCTACGGCCCGCGCACCGGCACCGCCCAGCGCCGCGCCCGGCGGACCACCACGACCACGGTGACCGCCACCCCGGCCGCGCCCGCACCGGTCGCGCCGGTCGTGCCGGTGGCTCCGGTCACGCCCGTGGTGGCCGAACCGGCCGCCGGCGAGCGGCCGTTGGCCAAGCCCCCGGTCCGCAAGCTCGCCAAGGACCTCGGCATCGACCTGCGCGCGGTCGTCCCGACCGGCCCGGACGGCGTGATCACCCGCGAGGACGTGCACGCCCACGCGTCGGCACAGGCCGCCGTGCAGGCCGCCCCGGCCGCGGCGCCCGCCGTCGTCGAGGCCGCCGAGGCGCCCGTCCCGGTGCCCGTCACCACCACGGGTGACGTCCGGGTGCCGATCCGCGGCGTCCGCAAGGCGACCGCGCAGGCGATGGTGGCCTCGGCCTTCACCGCCCCGCACGTCACCGAGTTCGTCCAGGTCGACGTGACCCGCACGATGAAGTTCGTCCGCCGCCTCAAGGAGAGCGGCGAGCTGGGCCGGGACGTCCGGGTCAGCCCGCTGCTGCTGGTCGCGAGGGCGCTGCTCACCGCGATCAAGCGCCACCCCGAGATCAACGCCCAGTGGGACGAGGCGGCCCAGGAGATCGTCATCAAGGGCCAGGTGAACCTCGGCATCGCCGCGGCCACCCCGCGCGGCCTGATCGTCCCCAACATCAAGGACGCCGGGTCGAAGACCCTCTCGGGCCTCGCCGTCGCACTCGGCGAGCTGGTCGACACCGCCCGCCAGGGCAAGACCTCGCCGGCCGACATGCAGGGCGGGACGGTCACCATCACCAACGTCGGCGTCTTCGGCGTCGACACCGGCACCCCGATCATCAACCCGGGAGAGGCCGCGATCCTCGCGGTCGGCACCATCCGGGAGATGCCGTGGGTGCACAAGGGCAAGGTGGTCCCGCGTCAGGTGACCACGCTCGCGCTCTCCTTCGACCACCGCCTGGTGGACGGGGAGCTCGGCTCCAAGGTGCTGGCCGACGTGGCCGCCCTGCTGGAGCGCCCGAAGCGCCTGATCACCTGGGGCTGACGGGCGCGTAGCGCGCGACATTCGGAGGAATGGATGAAGGGGTCCTCGCTCCACACCGCCGTGTGGAGCGAGGACCCCTTCGCCGTGCCCGTTCGTCGACTAGCGCTGGGGACGGAGTCGACGGACGGCGATCAGGACGCCGGAGCCGAGGGCGAGGAGCGCGGCGGCGGAGGCGGCGAGGAAGGTGTCGGCGGGGCCGGAGCCGGTCTGGGCGAGCTCGGGGGTGCCGGCCGGGGCACCGGTCGCGGGGGCGGCGGTCGGGGTGGCCGCCGGGGCCTTGGTGGCGGGCGCGGCGGGCGCGGCCGGGGTCCGGTCGGCGGCGGGCGCGGCGGGCGCGGCCGGGGTCCGGTCGGCGGCGGGCCGTGCGGGTGCGGGCTTGGTGGGCGCGGGCTTGGACGGGGACTTCGGGGCGGGCGCGGGGGAGACGGCCATGTCCTTGAGGACGCCGTCGGCGCTCTGGCCGTCGCCGTCGCCGTCGATGGAGACCTGGACGTGGGAGGCCTTCGACGCAGCCTTGGCCGACAGGCCGATCCGGAAGGTGAAGTGGGCGGCCCGACCGTCCTGCAAGGTCTCGCCGTACGGGGTCACGGCGCCGGTCCACCCGTCCGAGGAGCTGCCGAGGGCCAGCTTCTGCCAGCCGCCCTGCGGGGTGTGCGCCTCGATGGTGAGGTAGTCGTCGCCCAGGCCCACGGGCGCGGCCCCCACGATGCCGCGGAGACTGACGGAGGCCTTCACGTCCTGGTACGGCGCCCCGGTGAAGTTGACGACCGCGACGGGGATCTCGACCTTCGGGCCGCCGGCGGTGATGCTCAGCGACGGCGTCATGTGGAGCCCGGCCCGGAGATGCCCGGTGTGGGCGGCGGCGGGCGCCGTCGCCGCGGTCGGGGCGGCGGCGGGCGAGGCGGCCCAGGCGGTGTCCACGGCGAGCACCTGGACGCCGCCCGCGAGGACGGCCGCGGTGGCGGCGAGGACGGCGACGCGGCGGCCGGAGAGCGCGAGGTCGTTCTTCGCGAATCGGTTGATAACGGGCATACGCATGACGTGACTCCCCAGGGTCATGAATCCGACGTGTGTGGTGAAGACGACCGGCTCCGCTGCTCGCGAGCGGAAGCGCCCCCCGGGCTCCGCCGGTCTCGCTCTCCGTGCCTTCATCTGTATGGACGTGCATCCCCGCCGGGGGTTGCAGGTGGGTTCCGAAGTTTTTTCCGGAGGTTCTCGACGGGGTGTTCGGGATACTTCCGGGATGACGGATGAACTGACGGTCGGACCGGAAACGGTGCCGGCCGGGGGCGGGGAGCGGCGGTCGCTGCGGCGGGACGCGTCGGGGCCGGCACTGCTGGCGGGGTTGGTCTGCGTCGCGGTCTCGTTCTCCGGCCCGCTGGTCGTGGTGCTCGCGGCCGCCGCCGCCGGGCGGCTGGACCCGGCGCACACGGCCTCCTGGATCTGGGCGGTGTCCATCGGCAGCGGGCTGAGCGGCCTCCTGCTGAGCTGGTGGACCAGGACGCCGGTGATCACCGCCTGGTCCACCCCCGGCGCCGCGCTGCTGGTGACCGGCCTGGGCGCTTACCCGTACCGGGAGGCGGTCGGGGCCTTCCTGGTGAGCGCCGCGGTGGTGACGCTGTTCGGGGTGACCGGCTGGTTCGGCCGGCTGATCGCGGCGGTGCCGGTCGGCATCGTCAACGCGATGCTGGCGGGCATCCTGTTCTCCTTCGGCGCCGGGGTCTTCGGCGCCGTGCACGGCGCCCCGGTGCTGGTGGTGGGCAGCTTCGCGGCCTTCCTGCTGGCCAAGCGGCTGGCCCCGCGGTACGCCGTCCCGGTGGCGCTGGTGGTGGGCGGGGTGCTGGCGGCGCTGACCGTCGGACTGCCGCTGCACCCGGGCTCGGGCGGGCCGACCCGGCCGGTGCTCACCGTGCCGGAGTTCTCCTGGTCGGCCGTGGTGGGGGTGGCGCTGCCGCTCACGATCGTGGCGCTGGCCTCGCAGAACGCGCCCGGCCTCGGCGTGCTGCGGGCCTTCGGCTACCGTCCGGACGACCGGCTGCTGATCGGGTCGACCGGAGCGGTCTCGCTGCTGCTGGCGCCGTTCGGCTCGCCGGGGGTCAACCTGGCGGCGATCACGGCGGCGATCTGCGCCGGCCCGGAGAGCCACCCGGATCCGCGCCGCCGTTACGTCGCGGGGATGTCCGCGGGCGTGCTGTACGTCCTGGTGGGCAGCTTCGGCGGGGTGCTGGTGAGCCTGTTCACCGGTCTGCCGAAGGAGCTGGTCGCGGTGGTCGCCGGGGTCGCCCTGCTGGCCTCGCTGCAGGGCAGTCTGGCGGCGGCGGTGGCGGACGAGCGGGGGCGGGACGCCGCGGTGGTGACCTTCCTGGCGAGCGCCTCGGGGATGAGCCTGTTCGGGATCGGCTCGGCCTTCTGGGGGCTGCTGTTCGGGCTCGGCACCCACGTGGTGCTGGACCTCCGCAGGGACTGACCGCAGGGACTGACCGGGAGGCGGTTCGGGAGGGGTGCTGAGGGGGCGCGGTAGGACCGTGGCGTGAAGGGATCCGATTCATTGGAATGACTGGCCTGGTGTGGGTCATTCGGCCAGGTCGGTGACTTTTTCGTCACCCGGTAGGGGCGACACGCCGGTGCGGGTACGTCTCCGCTCCACCACCCGGGCGACGCCGGGTGACCGGAGCCCTGAGGACGCACCCGTATGCCGCCTGGCAACCCTGGCCGTCTCGTCCGGAGTCTGGCCGCGCTCGTGCTGGTGTCCACCGCCGTACTCCCGGCCGCCCTGGAGCTGGTCGGCCCCTCGCCGTTCGGCGTGATCGGACCGGGTGCCCCCGCCGACCGGGCGGTGCCGCCGCACACCGCCCAGCACGCCGACCACCGGACCGTCACGGCCGCACCCACCGTCGACGTGCGCCGCACCGGGGAGCCGGCCAACCGGATCACCCTGGTGCTGCTCGGCGACGGCTACACCGCCACCGAACAGGAGCTGTTCCGCCAGCAGGCCGACCGGGCCTGGCACGCGCTGATGGACATCGAACCGTTCCGCACCTACCAGGGGTTCTTCAACATACGGCGGGTCGAGGTGGTCTCCCCGGTCTCCGGGATAGCCGAGAGCGAGAGCCGCGGCCGCAACCCCGCCACCCCGCTCGGCATGCACTTCTGGTGCGAGGGCACCGCCCGGCTGCTCTGCGCCGACGAGGCCGCCACCGCCCGGTACGCGGGGGACGACGCCGGGCCGCAGTACCTGATCGCGCTCGCCAACTCCACCGAGTACGGCGGCGCCGGCGGCACCGGAGTGACCACGCTGGCCGGCGGCAGCCCGGACGCCGGCCGGATCATCCAGCACGAGATCGGCCACACCGTGGGGGACCTCGGCGACGAGTACGACAGCGCCCCCGACGACGCCGAGTACCCGAACCTCTCCACCCTCAACGCCGACGACATGCGGCGCAGGCAGACCAAGTGGTGGCGCTGGCTGGGCGCGGAGTCCCCCGACGGCGCCGGGACGGTCGGCGCGTACCGCAGCGCCAACGGCCTCTACCGGCCCACCCCCGACTCGGTGATGCGCACCCTGGGCAGCGCCTACAACCTGCCGTCGCGCGAGGCGATCATCGAGGAGCTCTACCGCCGGGTCCGGCCCACCGACAACCCGGTGCCGCCGCCCGGCGAGGTGGCCGGGCGCCCCCGGCTGGACGTCCGGGCGCTGCCGCTGAACGGCCCGCGCCAGCTCCGGGTGGAGTGGCGGGTGGACGGCGTCCCGGTGACCCCGCAGCCCGCGGACGGCGGCGCGCTGGACACCGCGCGGCTCGACCTGGCGCCGGGCCGGACGGCCACCGTCACCGCGACCGTCCGGGACACCACCGACTGGGTGCGCGACGAGGCGTTCCGGGACCGCTACATGACCCGCTCGGTGTCCTGGACGGTCACCGGCTGAGGCCGGGCGCACGCACCCGCCGTCGTGCGCGTTCGTGGGCGACCGACCGCCCCCCGCACTGGGCCTCCCATCATGGGATGACTACGCTGTTCGCACTATGACCGTGGAGCCCGCCAGTTCAGCCGCGCCCAGATCCGTCCCCGCTCCCCGAACCACCGCCGAGCCCCCGGCCGCCCCCGCGCCGTCCCCGCCCGGCGGGCGCGCGGCCTGGCTCGCCTGGTCCGTCGGCGTCAGCGTCTACGTGCTCGCGGTGATCCACCGCACCAGCCTCGGCGTGGCCGGACTGGACGCCGCCGACCGCTTCGGCATCGGCGCCTCCGCGCTCTCCACCTTCTCGATCCTCCAGGTACTGGTCTACGCGGCCATGCAGATACCCGTCGGCCTGCTGGTCGACCGGTTCGGGCCGCGGCGGGTGCTGCTGCTCGGGGTCGTCCTGCTCAGCGCCGGGCAGCTGGCCTTCGCGTTCAGCTCCGCCTTCGCCCCCGCACTGGCCTCCCGGGCGGTGCTCGGCTGCGGCGACGCGATGACCTTCATCAGCGTGCTGCGGATCGCCGCCAGGTGGTTCCCGGCCGCCCGCAACCCGTTCGTGGCCCAGCTGACCGGCCTCGCCGGCATGGGCGGCAACCTGATCACCACCGTGGTGCTCGCGCAGGCCCTGCACCGCGAGGGCTGGACGCCGACCTTCACCGCGATCTCGCTGCTCGGCGTCGCGGTGTTCGCGCTCGTCGCGCTGCTGTTGAGGGAAGCGCCCGACTCCGGGGCCGGACGGCCCGCCGACCGGCCCGCCGGAGACCGGGACCGGGACCGGGACCGGCCGAAGGTCGGCCGCCAGGTCCTCGCCTGCTGGCGCGAGCCCGGCACCCGCCTCGGCCTCTGGGTGCACTTCACCACCCAGTTCCCCGGTAACGCCTTCGGCCTGCTCTGGGGCCTGCCCTACCTGGTGGAGGCACAGGGCCTGACCCGGGCCGAGGCCGGCGGGCTGCTGACCCTGTTGGTGCTCAGCAACATGACCTTCGGCTTCCTGTTCGGCCGCCTGCTCTCCGCCACGGCCCGGGCCCGGATGCCGATCGTCCTCACCGTCGTCGCGACCACCGGACTCGGCTGGGCCCTGGTGCTGGCCTGGCCCGGCGGCCACCCGCCGCTCTGGCTGCTGGCCGGGATCATCGTGGTGATGGGCAGCAACGGCCCGGCCTCCCTGGTCGGCCTGGACTACGCCCGCGCCCGCAACCCGGTGGAGCGCCTCGGCACCGCCTCCGGGATCGTCAACATGGGCGGCTTCATCGGCACGATGATCACCCTGTTCGGCATCGGCGTCCTGCTCGACGCCCTCTCCCCGGACGGCGCCGGCGGCTATTCCGCCGACGCCTTCCGCTGGGCCTTCTGCTGGCAGTACGTCCCGCTGGCGGTGGGCCTGGTGATGATCCTCCGGCTCCGGCGCAAGGTCGGCGCGGCCGAGGCGTAGGCAATCCGGCCGCTGGCCGGCGGTCTCTCCCCCCGCCGTTACAGCCCGATGCCCCGGAGGACCTCCGTGACCTCCGACGGCCGTCCGTAGATCCTGGCCCGGTCGATCAGGCAGAGCACGGTGCCCTCCGGCGGCATGACCGGTGCGGGTGCGGGATGCGCGGCCGCGGCCCGCGCAGGCTGCCCCACCGCACCGTCCCGCAGGCGGATCAGGTCCACCAGCTTCAGCTTCGGACAGCCCGGGACGACCCGGCTGCCCCGGATGCCGACCCGCTCCCCGCCCGGGCACGCGAAGTACGCCCCGTACGGCGGCCCGCCGTCCTCCTCCCGGCCCGGGAGGTGGAGGGTCATCTCCCCGTGCCGGCAGTGCACCGTCCCGTCGGAGCGGACGGTCAGGCCGGGCCAGTCCTCGTGCTCGATCTCCGCGACGATCTGCACCTGCTGCCCGATCGCCTCGGTCAGGGTCTCCGCCATCCGCCGCTGCTGGGCGGGGGCGTCGGTGTCGCCGCGGCGGACGGAGGGGAGGAGGTCGCGGGTGACCCACTCCTGGAAGGGCCGGGCGTTCGGCTTGTTCGACCGCATGATCAGCCGGTACAGACCGGATTCGCTGATCACGTTGAGCATCGGGTTACCGCGCTCGTAGGGTTTCTGACCTGCGGAGACGTGATTAACCTTCGCGAAGGTTAGGTTCAGCGAGCGCGAGTTCACGACCCGCGTGTGCCCCGGGTCGACGATGTGGCGCACCCGGCTGGGGTTCTGCCGGCCGAGTACCGCGCACACGTCCGCCGTGACGAACCACGGCTCCCCGTCGATCATCACGACGCGGATCGGCTGCCCCGTGCCGGGGAAGCTCGACCGCACCAGTTCCATCCGTTCCTGCTGTTCGTCGTCCATGGGGACGCCCCTCCTTCTTCCGGGTGATGGCTGGAGTGCCCGGAACAACGAGGCCGAACAGGTGAGGTGCTGGCGTCAGGTTGACGGATGGACGCACGAGTGGTGCCCACCCGGCGCGCGCTCGTTCGTGCACGCCGGGTGGTGTGCGCAGGTGGTCAGGGGGTCACGGCGAAGGTGGCCAGGACCCGGTCGGCCAGCTCCTTGTCCCCCTCGACGCCCACCGGGCCGGGGCGACCGCGGCCGCAGGCGAGCCGGACGAACGTCTCCCAGCCCATGGTGAGCTGGACGTCCGGAGCCAGGCTGATCGACTCGTCCACGGTGCCGCGGCCGGCCGCGTCGACCCGGACGGTGCGCAGGAACTCCACCGGGCCGGTGACGTCCACCACCACGGTCGTCCCGGCCGGGGCGCCGGCCTGGTGGGCGACGGCCTTGGGCAGCAGGCCGAGCAGGACGTCCCGGGTGATCAGGGCGGCCGGGGAGTCCAGGTTGCCGGGGGTGCCCAGCGCCCGGCGCAGGTCCTGCTCGTGCACCCAGACGTCGAAGGCCCGCAGCCGCAGCAGCTCGTGGTACGGCACGTCGTGGCTGAGCGGTCCGGCCGGCCGGCGGACCGGTTCCTCGGGCGTCTGCTTGGCGTTGCGCAGTGCCCGGGAGCGGCGGATGACCGTGTACTCCAGCTCGCTGGTCATCTCCAGCGCGGTGTGGCAGCGGCGCTTGTCCACCGGCAGCTCGACGTAGCGGGCGAACTCGGTGGTCACGTGGCGGAGGTCACGCGGCAGCGAGTGGATCGGGCGGGGGTCGCCGAGGAGCTCGGACTCGACCGCGATGATGTGCGAGACGACGTCCCGGACCGACCAGCCGGGGCACTCGGTGGCCCGGTTCCAGGAGCCCTCGGGGAGGGGGGCGACCAGCTCCGATATGGACTCGATGCTCTGCGTCCAGGCGTCCGTGTAAGCCTGCACGGTCTGGTTGTCCGTCACGGGAATCTCCGGCCCTCCGTCAGCTTCCTTGCCGCCTGCGCCCGCCCTCCCCGGTCGGCCGGGATGGTCCGGCTTCCGGGCGCACACGCTAACCGCACGTTACGCTGCCGGGAGACAGCTGGGCAGCGCTTTCGGGTGACGATCGTAGGTCTCTTGCCGTGGACGGTGGTACTGTGCGCGCTTCATTGATCCAACTCGCGGTCTCCGACGAGGAGCCGCCCGCCGAACGGCGTGCCAGGGCCGCCGCCCTGGTCCGTGCTCAACAGGGCGCCGACCTGGTGGTCCTGCCCGAGTTGTGGGCGCTCGGCGGCTTCGCCTACGACCTCTGGTCGGACGGCGCGGAGACGCTGGACGGGCCGACCTCGGACGTGATGGCGGCGGCGGCCCGGGCGGCCGGGGTCTGGCTGCACGCGGGTTCGATCGTGGAGCGCGACCCCGACGGGCCGATCTACAACACCTCGCTGCTGTTCGCCCCGGACGGCGAGCTGGTGCACACCTACCGCAAGATCCACCGCTTCGGCTTCGACAGCGGCGAGGCGGTGGTGATGGGTGCCGGCCAGGAGATCGTCACCGCGCCGACCGACTTCGCGACGCTGGGCCTGGCCACCTGTTACGACCTGCGCTTCCCGGAGCTGTTCCGGGCCCTGCTGGACGCCGGCGCCCAGCTGCTGGTCGTCCCGGCGGCCTGGCCGGCCCGGCGCCGCGAGCACTGGACGCTGCTGGCGCGGGCCCGGGCGGTGGAGGAGCAGGCGTACGTGCTGGCCTGCAACACCGCGGGGACGCACGGCGGGGTCGAGCAGGCCGGGCACAGCATCGTGGTGGACCCGTGGGGCCGGGTGCTGGCCGAGGCGGGGGCGGACGAGGAGGTGCTGACCGTCGAGTTCGACCCGGCGGAGGTGGCCAAGGCCCGCGCGGAGTTCCCGGTGCTGCGCGACCGTCTGCTCGGGATCCCGGCGCCGGTCCAGCGCTGACCCGCGGCCCGGGGCGGCCGGGGCGGGCCGTGCACCTAGGCCCGCCCCGCCCTGCCCCGCCCTGCCCGGTCCGGCTGGCCGCCCGGCCCGGGAGAGGGGGCGATCCGGCTCGTCCGGGGGGTGGGTCAGCGCCTGCTCGGGGCGGGTTTGAGAAGATGAGCACTCGTCGTGTTCCCCGCCGTCCCCGGCCGGTCCGCCGAGGGCCCACCCGGCCGGCCAGCCCGAGGAGGTCGCGCGCATGTCCGGCAACGGCGCCGGCGACACCCGCCCCGTCATCCACCGCAACAGCCTGCGCGAACAGATCGCCGGGGCGTTGCGCGAGGAGATGATGGCCGGTCGGCTGGCGGCCGGCCGCAACTTCACCGTCAAGGAGATCGCCGAGCTGTACGGGGTCTCGGCCACGCCGGCCCGCGAGGCCCTGGTCGACCTCGGTGCCCAGGGGCTGCTGAGGGCCGAGCACCACCGCGGATTCACCGTGCCCGAGCTCGGCTGGGACGACTTCCTGGAGATCTTCGAGTCCAGGGTGCTGCTCACCGACAGCTTCTACCGCCAGTTCTCCACCCGCCGGGCGCTGCCGGACCTCAGCCGGCTGCCCTCGCTGCGCCGCCGGGCCGACGCGGCGGTCCGGGCCGCCCGGGCCGGGAACCTGGACGTGATCGTCGGCTGCGACCGCCGTTTCTGGCAGGAGGTCGCCGCCCTGGCCGGCAACCGCCGGATCAGCGGCTACCTGGACTGGCTGCGGGTGCAGTCCTGGATGTTCGCCGCGCCCTACCTGCGGGAGATGCCGGTCCTCGCGGGGGTCTGCTGGGACCGCCACCTCGAACTGGTCGACGCCGTCGAGGCCCGGGACCTGACCGGCGCGCACCGGATCATCTGCGAGTACAACCTGTTCACCGCCCGGCTGCTGGCCGAGCTGGCCGGGCGGCCGCTGGAGTCCGTGACCGTGCTCGGACTGCTCACCGGGCCCCTGGACGGCGAAACGGCGCCGCCCCCGCCCGCCGCTCCGGCCGAGGCCGCCGCACCGCCGCCGCCCGCCGGGCCCGCCGAGCGGACCGGGCCGGGGCGCCGTCGGCCGGGCGAGGAGGTCGCCCGGGAGCTGGGGAGGGAGCTCGGGCTGGGCCTCGGTCTGGTGCCGCAGCCGCGCTCGGTGCACGGACGGTTCGCCCGGCGGCTGCCGGAGGCGCCGCCCGAGGCGCCGCAGGGCCGGCCCGACCCGTACCCGGCCCCGGGCCGGTAGGGTGGGCGGTCGTCGAACCGGGCGCCCCGTACCGCGGCCGCCCGGGTAACGACACCGCCCCCGTCGTCGCCCCGCCCCGCGGGCGATCCCGCCGCCCGGAGAGGAACTGCCGGCCATGGCCTGCGACCTCTGGCTCGTCCCGCTCGTGGACGTGCTGAGCCACAGCCCCGACAACCCCTTCCGGGACGACCTCGCGCTCTACAACTCGGTGTTGGCCTCGCGCGGGCTGCCCGAGGTGCCGGTCTACCAGTACGTGCCGGGGATCAGCGGCGCCGTCGAGCCGATAGCGGCCTTCGACTACGACTCGCTGCACTTCCTGCGCCGCGCCTACCTGCTGGGCCTCACCGGTCTGGACATCACGCCGGTGGACTCGCTCGGCGGGGACTACGAGCAGCTGCTGGAGATGTTCGAGAGCAGCGCCGAACAGTCGCACCTGGTCTGGCACTTCGACCACGCCGGCGCCTACGTGCCGATCGAGTTCGCGACGCCGCTGGTGGACGAGGCGCTGCTCGCCTCCGGCGGTCCGCTCGGCTCCAGCCACGGGCTGCTGCGCGAGCTGCAGGCCGTGGCCCCGGCGCTGGGCATCGACCCGTTCAACCCCCCCGGCCCGACCAGGCCGCTCGGCCCGACCGGCCTGGAGCAGCCCTTCGGGCCGCCGCTGGACGACCTGCACCCCTTCGCCCGGGAGCGGCACGCCTGGGCCGGTCTGTACGCGGCGGCGACCCGCAGCCTCACCCAGGGATCGATGGTCGTCTTCGCCTGAGCCCCGGGCTCCGCGTCCCCGGGCCCCGGGCTCCGAGTCCCCGGCCCGGTCCGGCTCGGTGCCCGGCTCCGGGCCCGGCCCCGCGCCGCCGCGGGCGCCCCGCCGCAGGCCTACCGCAGCGGCCCCTCCGGCGGCCGCTGGCGCGGCATGGTGGGCCGGGTGCCCGGCGGCGGCAGCACCCGCACCTGGGCGCCCACGCCGGTCTCGCTGCGCCCGCCCCACGTCCCCGGGGACTGGGTGGGCAGCTGGGTCATCGAGGCGCGGAACTCCAGCATCCACTCCGAGGTCTCGGTGCGGACCATGTCCGAGACGTCCTCGCAGAACCGGCGCAGCACGCCGAGGCAGCGCTCGGCGGCCTCGCCCGCGGTGCCCTCGGTCGGGCCGAGCACCTCGCGCACGCACTCCGAGGCCCAGTCGAACTGGAAGGCCTCCAAGCGCCGTTGCAGCGCCTGCGCGGTGCTGACGTCCCGCATCCAGCCGGAGGTGAGGCCGAACACCCGGTCGGTGCCGTAGCAGGCGGCGGAGAGCGCCAGGCCGACGTAGCCCCAGCTGGTGCCGTGCGCGACCGTGCCGGTCAGGTCGACCAGCGGGGCGGTCACCCCGCCCACGGCGAAGCCGGCCGAGCCGAACCGCAGCAGGCGCGCCCAGCGGCGCTTCCAGACGCGGTCCCGGCGGTACCAGTCGATGGCCTCGACGGCCCGCTCCTCGGACCAGCGGTACAGCTCCTCGAGCCGTTCGGCGGGCTCGCCCCAGTCCCCGAGGGGGAACTGGCGGGCGCTCAGATCGGTCCGGCGGCGGGTGGAGGCCCGGCGGGCGACGATCGCGGCGGGCTGGTCCTCCTCGCCGATCTCCTTGCCCCAGGCACTCTCCTCGGGCTGCATTTCCGGCTGGCTCACCTGTGAGGCTCCCTGTGGCGGGCGGGCTGGTGGTTCTGGCGGCTCATCGGCTGACGCGGCGTCTGCCGGTGGTTGTCCAACAGCACTTCTTACCGCCAAATGGCTGACCGTGGGTCGCCTCCCGGATGATCGTTACCGGATTCGGCCACCGGAACCCGAGGTGGGAGGGATGCGGGGGTCGGCGAGATTTCACCCGTCCGAGCGAGGCTCCGGTGACCCGCCGTCCTGACCCGGACACCCGGCGCGCATCCGGCCCGGCCCGGTTTGGAGGTTCCTCCAGCATCGTGGGCGTACGGAGCTCCCTTCCTGGAGGATCCGACGGGACCGGGGAACGGCCCGAACCGGCCACCGGCTACCCTTGCCAAGCGTGAAGGTCCTCGTCATCGGCGGCGGCGCCCGCGAACACGCCCTGTGCCGCTCTCTGTCCCAAGATCCCGCCGTGACCGAGCTGCACTGCGCCCCGGGCAACGCCGGGATCGCGCAGGTGGCGACGGTCCACCCGGTCGACCAGCTCGACGGCGCGCAGGTCGCCGACCTGGCCGTGCGGCTCGGTGCCGCCCTGGTCGTCGTCGGCCCGGAGGCCCCGCTGGTCGCGGGCGTCGCCGACGCCGTGCGCGCGGCCGGCGTCCCGGTGTTCGGCCCGTCCGCGGCGGCGGCCCAGCTCGAGGGCTCGAAGGCCTTCGCCAAGGACGTGATGGCGGGCGCCGGCGTGCCCACCGCCCGCTCCTACGTCTGCACCACCGCCGAGGAGGCCGCGGAGGCGCTGGACGCCTTCGGCGCGCCGTACGTGGTGAAGGACGACGGCCTGGCCGCCGGCAAGGGCGTGGTGGTCACCTCCGACCGCGCCGAGGCGCTGGCGCACGCCGCGTCCTGCATGGTGGAGTCGCCCGGCCGTCAGGGCCGGGGGAGCGTGGTCATCGAGGAGTACCTGGACGGCCCCGAGGTCTCGCTGTTCGCGATCACCGACGGGACCACCGTCGTCCCGCTGCAGCCCGCACAGGACTTCAAGCGCGCCCTGGACGGCGACGAGGGCCCCAACACCGGCGGCATGGGCGCCTACTCGCCGCTGCCGTGGGCGCCCGCCGGCCTGGTCGAGGAGGTCCTGGAGACCGTCCTGCAGCCGACCGTCGACGAGCTGCGCCGCCGTGGCACCGAGTTCTCCGGCCTGCTCTACGCGGGTCTGGCGCTCACCTCGCGCGGCACCCGGGTGATCGAGTTCAACGCCCGCTTCGGCGACCCGGAGACCCAGGTCGTGCTGGCCCGGCTGCGCACCCCGCTGGCCGCCGTCCTGCTGGCCGCCGGCACCGGGACCCTGGACCAGCTGGAGCCGCTGCGCTGGGACGAGGACGCGGCCGTCACCGTGGTCGTCGCCTCCGAGGGCTACCCGGCGGCGCCGCGCACCGGAGACCCGATCGAGGGCCTGGCCGAGGCCGAGGCCGACGGCACCGCGTTCGTCCTGCACGCCGGCACCAGGTACGGGGCGGACGGCGCGGTGCTGAGCGCCGGCGGCCGCGTGCTGTCGGTCACCGCGACCGGCGCCGACCTGGGCGAGGCGCGCGACCGCGCGTACGCCGCCGTGGACCGGATCACCCTCAAGGGTGGTCAGCACCGCACCGACATCGCGCTGAAGGCGGCCACCGCCTAGGACCTGTCCGGCGGCCGCCGCGCAGCCGCCGCCACGCGCCCGCGGGGCGCTGCGTGCCGTGGGTTTTCCCCCCATGGACGCAGCGCCCCGCGGCGTTTCCCGGGCCGGAGCGGCCGACGGCGCCGACGCACCGTTCGGCGGCCGGAATCCAGCCCATCGGGTGACAGCACCCGCATCCGGCTGACGTAACCGGGCGGACGGCCTTATGGTGCGCTGGATCGCAGTGCGGCGCGGACGCGCGCCGGGGTCGCCGCCGGGTAGCGGTGCTCCGGCGGGGGGATGCTGGACGGCGTCCGGCCGGGCGGTCGCCCGGGTGCTTCGCACCGGACCGGTCGCGGTCGTCCGGAATCCGGGCGGCGTCACCGGGACGAGTGGAAACCGGGGCGATCCGGAACACCCACCCGCGCCGGGGCGTCGAAAATGGCAGAAGCGCCACGCAGCACGCACTGCCCGGGATCGGACGCCTCCGTTTCCCGGTCGTAACTGATCGTTTCGAGTCGGCTCAGGGGCCCGTCACCGGGTGCCCGGGGGCTCCGAAGGGGGTGCCGCACCGTATGGCCGCAGTCGACACCGCGCGCGCTCACGCCCAGGCGGTCCTGCGGGTCCGAGGTCTCGCCCTGGCCGCCGCCGCCATGCCCGCCGCCGTCGCGGTGGTCCTGCTCGCGGGCCGGTTCACCGGGCGGATCGGCGCTCCCGGCTCCGCCGACGCCGCCGGGTGGGACACCGCCCGCTGGGTGGTCGGCGCGGTGGCCGCGCTGGCCCTCCTGGTGGCCGGCCTGACCGCCCGCGCCTACCGGCGGGCCGTCCCGCCGCAGACCCCGGCCGTCCCGCTGGCGCGCGCCGAGGCCCCCGAGCTGTACCGGCTGATCGGCGAGCTCGCCGACCGGCTGGACGTTCCCGCGCCCTCGGTCCTCGCCCTCACCCCGGACTGCGACAGCTGGCTGGAGGACCTCCCGCCGGTGCGGTCGGCCCGCCCGTTCCGGCCGCACGCCGAGCCGCCCGGCCCGATGCTGGTGATCGGTTCGCCGTTCCTGTGGTGGATGCGGGCCGACGAGCTGCGCGCCCTGCTCGCCCCGGTGGTGGCCGGCGCCGCCGCCTCCGCCGACCCGGAGATCGCCGCCGCCCGCCGCTTCCTGCGCAGCCTGGACGCCAGCCTGGACCCGGGCCAGGGCGCCGCCCCCGGCCTCGGCGGCGGCAACCTGGCGGGCCCGCCACGGCCGGCCCGCCGCGGCCCGGCCGCGCTCGCCGACCGGGTCACCGGCGGGATCACCCGCCGCCTGCTCGGCGCCTGCCGCGGCCACGCCGCGGAGCTGGAGCGCGCCGTCGCGGCCCGGGCCTCCGAGCAGGCCCGGACGGTCGACTACGGCCTGCGGATCGCCGCCCAGGAGCAGGTCGGGCTGGCTTACGCGGGCTGGGACCGCCTGCTCACCCGGGTCGCGCTGCCCGCCTGGCGGCTCGGCCGCCACCCGGCGCACCTCAACGCCGGGGTGGTCGCCGCCCTCACCGAGCTCTCCCGGCGGGACCGCCTGGCCGACGGCTACGGCAACCGGCTCGGCGACCGCCCGGCCTGCGACCTGTTGGAGGAGCCCGGCAGCGTCGACCGGGCGGTCTCCCGGCTCGCCGCCGAACTGTTCTTCGGGCGTCCGGAGGCGGGCGCCTGGCACGAGCTGGAGTGGTCCGACTACCCGGCCGAGGTGGTGGACGCCGGCTGGCGGGCCGGGGCCGCGGCCCTGCAGGCCGCCCTGGACCGGCTCGCCCCGCAGGCCCGCCCGGGCTCCCCGACCCTCACCCGGCTGCTGGTCCGGCTCGCCGACGGGGAGGGCGAGCCGTTGGCCGCCGCGCTCACCGCCCAGCTGGCCCGCACCACCGCCCCGGCCCCGCTGCTGGAGCCCGACCGCACCGGCCGCGACCTGCTGGTGGACCACGTCACCGCGATGGTCTGCTGCGCGGCCGTGGACACCGCGGGCGGCAGGCCCGGCCTGGACTGGCTGGACGGCCCGGTGCTGCTGCTCGGCGGGGTGCGCCGCACCGATCTCGCCGGTCCGGTCGCCCAGGCCGTCGAGCAGGGCCAGGACGGCCCGCTGCGGGCCTGGCTGGACGCCGCCGACGTCCGGCTGGAGAAGCCCGTGCGGCTCTGAGGCCCCGGCCCGGGGGCGGCCCGGCGGCGCTCGGGCCGCCGGTGCGCGCCCCCGGAAGCCGGGCGGAACGATCGTCTCCGCAGGCCGGGGGCCCGGTCCGGGCCGGTGGCGAGATTCCCGGCACCAATTGCCACCACTGGGTGACGCAGTGACAGCACTCTGTGGTGTATTAGTCCGCACGCACATCCGGGGGGCACGTGCCAACCGGGCGGGAGTGCACCTGGGAGGGGCGCGTGGGGACGGAACTCAACCGCCGGTGGGAGTCCGGTACGCACGCGTACAGCGTCTCCGACCCCTTCGGCCAGGGGCCGCTGCCCTGGCTGCGCAGCCCGGACCAGTACCTGGCCGGTGCGGAGGGCGCCGTCCCCTGGTACGTCTCGGTGGACGCCCCCGGCCAGCGCCCGCTGGCGTCCGGGGCCCGGCCCAAGCCGCCGGTCGGCACGCCGCAGAGCGCCAACGACGTGGACCAGCAGATCAAGGGGTTCGCCTCGGCCGGGGTGATCCGCCCCGGCGGCTCGGTGGACTTCCGGGTGACGGTCAACCCGCCCCGCGAGTTCACCGTGGACGTCTACCGGATCGGCCACTACGGCGGTGACGGCGCCCGCCACATGACGTCCAGTCCGCTGATCGCCGGGCTGGCCCAGCCCGCCCCGCTGGTGGTCGAGCGGACGGTCTCCTGCCACCACTGGTGGCACTCCTGGCGGCTGCAGGTCCCGACGCACTGGAAGCCCGGCGCGTACGTCGCCGTGCTGACCACCGCGGACATGCTGCACCGCAGCCACATCCCGTTCACCGTACGGGACTTCGAGGACCAGGAGCACGCGGCCGAGCTGCTGCTGGTGGTCCCCGACGTCACGTGGCAGGCCTACAACCTGTTCCCCGAGGACGGCCGCAGCGGCGCCAGCCTGTACCACGCCTGGGACGACCGGGGCGGTCTGGCGGGGGAGGCCGAGGCGGCCGTCACCGTCTCCTTCGACCGCCCGCACGCCACCGCCGGGCTGCCGCTGCACGTGGGCCACGCGTACGACTTCATCCGCTGGGCCGAGCGCTACGGCTACGACCTCTCCTACGCCACGGCCACCGACCTGCACGCGGGGCTGGTCGATCCGGACCGGCACCGGGCACTGATCTTCCCCGGCCACGACGAGTACTGGTCGGAGCCGATGCGCCGGGTCGTCGAGCGGGCCCGGGACGGCGGCACCTCGCTGGTCTTCCTCTCCGCCAACACCATGTACTGGCGGGTCGAGCTGACCCCGGCCGCCTCCGGAGAGCCCAACCGGCTGCTCAACTGCCGCAAGCGGCAGAAGGTCCGGCCGGGCAGTCCGGCCGCCGGGGTGCCCGGCTCGGCCAGCGCGCTGTGGCGGGACGCGGGCGAGCCGGAGCAGCACCTGCTCGGCCTGCAGTACTCGGGCCGGGTGGCCGCGCCCGTCCCCATGGTCGCCCGGCACACTGCGCACTGGCTGTGGGACGGCACCGGGCTGCGGGAGGGCGACGAGCTGCCGGGCCTGGTCGCCGGGGAGGCCGACCGCTACTACCCGAAGGTCGCGCTGCCCGAGCACACCGAGCGGGTGCTGCTCGCGCACTCGCCGTACCAGGACCTCGCCGGCCGCACCCGCCACCAGGAGACCTCGCTGTACCGGGCGCCCAGCGGCGCCTACGTGTTCGCGGCGGGCACCTTCGCCTGGTCGCCCGCCCTGGGGCGCCCGGGGCTGACCGACGAGCGGATCCAGCGGGCCACCGCCAACCTGCTGGACCGCCTCGGCAAGAACCACGGTTCGGCGGTCATGAAAGACTGCGGGGGCAGTGACCTCCCCTTTCGCGGTGCCCCACGCCCCCGAACGACCCCTGAGGACTGAGACACGTTGAGCGGATTTGTCACCAAGCCCGAGCCGGTCCAGGTGCCCGGCCTGGTCCACCTGCACACCGGCAAGGTGCGCGACCTCTACCGCACCGGGTCGGGTGAGCTGGTCATGGTCGCCAGCGACCGGATGTCCGCGCACGACTGGGTGCTCCCGAACGAGATCCCCGACAAGGGCCGCGTCCTCACCCAGCTGTCGCTGTGGTGGTTCGAGCGGATCGCCGACATCGTGCCCAACCACGTGATCTCCACCGAGGTCCCGGCCGGCGCGCCCGCCGACTGGAAGGGCCGCACGCTGATCTGCAAGAGCCTGGACATGGTCCCGGTCGAGGCGGTCGCCCGCGGCTACCTGGCGGGCTCCGGCCTCAGCGAGTACGAGGCGAGCCGCACGGTCTGCGGCATCGCCCTGCCGGAGGGCCTGGAGAACAGCTCCGAGCTGCCCGCCCCGATCTACACCCCGGCGCTCAAGGCCGAGGTCGGCGAGCACGACGAGAACGTCTCCTACGAGGAGACCGCCCGCAGGATCGGCGCCGAGCTCGCCTCCCAGCTGCGCCGCACCACGCTGGACGTCTACGCGCGCGCCCGGGACATCGCCCGCGACCGCGGCATCATCCTGGCCGACACCAAGTTCGAGTTCGGTCTGCTGGACGGCGAGCTGGTGATCGGCGACGAGGTGCTCACGCCGGACTCCTCCCGCTACTGGCCGGCCGACGAGTGGCGCCCGGGCCGTTCGCAGCCGTCCTTCGACAAGCAGCTGATCCGCGACTGGCTGGTCTCCCCGGCCTCCGGCTGGGACCGCTACAGCGAGCAGCCCCCGCCGGAGCTGCCGGCCGAGCTGGTCGAGCGGACCCGCGCCAAGTACATCGAGGTCTACGAGCGGCTGACCGGCACCGCCTGGGTCTGACGCACCACCGCCCGCGGGCCGGCCGGGTCTCAGATCCAGCCGTGCTCGCGGGCGATCCGCACCGCC
Source organism: Kitasatospora sp. NPDC051702 (assembly GCF_040681575.1). Taxonomy (NCBI): domain Bacteria; kingdom Bacillati; phylum Actinomycetota; class Actinomycetes; order Kitasatosporales; family Streptomycetaceae; genus Kitasatospora; species Kitasatospora sp. NPDC051702. Next base: position 222,321 of record NZ_JBFAZB010000006.1, on the reverse strand, counting down.
GCGTGCCGGTTCTCGGCGCCCAGCTTGGTGGCCGCCGAGGACAGGTAGTTGCGGACGGTGCCCGGGGAGAGCGCCGCCCGCGCGGCGATCTCGGCGATCGTGGTGCCGTCGGCGGCCAGTTCCAGGACGTCCGTCTCGCGCGGGGTCAGCGGGGTCTCCCCGGCGCTGATCGCGTCCGCCGCGAGCTCCGGGTCGACGTAGCGGCCGCCGGCCCGCACGGTCCGGATGATCCCGGCCAGGTCGGCCGCCGAGACGGTCTTCGGCAGGAAGCCGCGCACTCCGACCTCCAGCGCCCGCTTGAGGTAGCCCGGGCGCCCGTGCCCGGTGACGATCATGCAGCGGCAGTCCGGCAGCATCCTGCGCAGCTCGGTGGCCACCTCGATGCCGTCCTTGCCCGGCATCTGCAGGTCCAGCACCGCGACGTCCGGGCGGTGCGCCTGGGCCATCGCCAGCGCCTCCGGTCCGGAGCCGGCCTGGGCGACCACCTCGAGGTCGTCCTCCAGCGAGAGCAGGGCGGCCAGTGCGCCGCGGATCAGGTGCTCGTCGTCGGCGAGCAGGACGCGCACGGGCACGGTCTCGGTCATCGTCGGTCTTCCTCCGGCAGTCGGGTCAGATCGGGACGGAGGCGAGCACCCGGAAGGTGCCCTCCCGGGCGGGCGGAACGGTCAGCTCGCCGTCGTGCGCGGCCAGCCGTTCGCGCAGGCCGGGCAGGCCGGCACCGCCGCCCCGGGAGGGGCGCGGCAGGCCGGGCACCCCGTCGTTCTCCAGCTCCAGCACCGCCCGGCCCTCCTCCAGCCGCAGCCGGATCAGGCAGTGGGCGGCCTCGCTGTGGCGCAGCACGTTGGTGGTGCCCTCGCGGATCACCCAGCCGAGCACGGACTGCACCGCGGTCGGGAGCCGGTCGGCGTCCTCGCCGAGGTCGATCTCGCAGGCGATGTCGGCGGAGCGCAGCACCGCGCTGGCGCCGATCGCCTCGGCGTGCAGGTCGGCGGTGCGGTAGCCGCGGACGACGTCGCGGACCTCGCGCTGCGACTCCTGGGCGATCCGCTGCACCTCGGCCATCTGGTCGGCGGCCTCCGGGCGACCCCGGCGCGCGAACTGGACGGCGAGTTCGCTCTTGAGCGCGATGGTGGTGAGGTTGCGGCCCATCACGTCGTGCAGGTCGCGGGAGAAGCGCAGCCGCTCCTCGGCGACGGCGAGGCGGGACTGCGTCTCGCGGGCGGCGTCCAGCTCCCAGACCACCGAGGTCAGCCAGGCGAAGCTGCGGCAGCTGGCGACGACGAAGGGCATGCCCACCGCGTCGCCGACCAGCAGGCCGACGGCGAAGCCGGGCGTCACTCCGGCCAGCAGCATCGCGGGGGCGACCAGCAGGATCTGGCCGAGCGCCACGGGGAAGGCCCAGCGCAGCGGCAGGCCGACGGCGAGCGGCCCGAAGCCGCCGCTCAGCAGGATGGTCGCGATCGCGGCGGTGAACGGCTGCCCCGCCGGGCCGCCCGGGGCGTCGGGGACGGGGTGGGCCAGCAGGACGGCCCAGCAGCCGGCCACCGTGAAGGCTCCGCTGGCGAGGAGCCAGCGCCGGTGGTCGGTGGGCCGGTTCAGGTAGTGGTCGAGCGAGGTGCCGCAGGCCCGGAGGTCCAGCAGGACGGCGGCCAGCGTCACGACCAGGGCGACCCGGGTGGCCGCCGGAGGGTGCGGCTGGTCGGCGCGGGAGTTGGTGATCAGGACCGCGATGGGCAGCATGACGAGCGGCATCAGGTAGATCGACCAGCGCAGGTAGAGCTCGGAGCGCTTGGGCTTGCCGAAGCCCCGCCAGGCGCGCATCGGCGACCGGATCTCCATCTGCCCGTCCCCCTGTTCGATCATGATCGTGCTGTTGCCTTCATATCAGAGGGCGAACCGGGGGGTCCTCCTCGGATTCGTGCCGCGCGCCGCCGGGGTGCGTCAGCGGCGCGACTCCCAGCGGAAGTAGCGGACCGCGCCCCAGAGCGCGAGGCCCAGCCAGACCGCGCCGGTGACCAGGTGCGGGAGGGCGGTCGCCCAGGTGCCGCCGAAACCGGTGGCGGCGGCCGAGCCGTCGCTGCCGGTCCAGCCGAGGCGGATCAGCTGGAAGCCCGGGGTGGTGGGCAGCAGGCGGCAGACGTCGGCGATCCGGTCGGACATGGTCTCCAGCGGGATGAGCAGGCCGGAGCCGAACTGGGAGACCAGCAGGACGGGCAGGGTCGTGATGCCGGCGGTCTCCACGGTCTTGGTGAAGGCGCTGGTGAGGGCGGCCAGCGCGATCATGGTGCCGATGCTCAGCAGGACCCCGGCGGCCAGCAGCAGCGGGTTCACCGGGGCACCGAGCTTCAGCACGGCGACACCGCCGGCGGCGACGACGCCGCTCATCAGCAGGGCCAGGCTCACCGAGGGCACCGCGGTGCCGGCCAGGATCTCCACGTCGGTGGCCTCGCCGGTCCGCAGCCGCTTGAGCACCAGCTCGTTGCGCCGGCCGACGTACGCGGCGGTCAGGTTGTAGTAGACGACGAACGCCAGGATCCCGCCGATGGTGCCGGTGATCAGCAGCGAGTCGACGTCCAGCCCGGGGTGGGAGTCGGCCTGCTGCTTCAGCATGCCGTGCCGCCCGCCGATCAGCATGAGGGGCAGCAGCAGCGCGGTGAACAGCGCCGAGCGGTTGCGCAGCAGCAGGGTGGCCTCGGCGCGGCCGAGGGCGAGCAGCCGGCGGGCGACGGTGCTCCGCGGCCCGGTGGCGGCGGCGGTGGCGGTGGGGGCGGCGGTGGTCATCGGGCGGATCCGATCAGGCGGCGGCGGGCGGTGGGGGCGGCCGGGGTGGGGGCGGGCGGCTGGTGCGCGGCCTCGGAGGCGATGGCGAGGAAGGCCTCCTCCAGCGAGGCGCTGCGGGCGTCCAGCGCGCCGAGCGCGATCCCGTGCCGGCGGGCCCAGGCGAGCAGGTCGTGCAGGGTGTCCTGGAGGCCGGCGGTCTGCACGGTGACCTTGCGGCCGTCGACGGTGACCTCGGCGCCCGCCAGCGGCGGCAGCGCGGTGCCGGTGAACGCGGGCAGCTCGAAGCTGATCCGGGACGGCCGGCCGGCGATCACCTCGGCGACCGTGCCGGTGGTCACGACCTGGCCGCCGTGCATGATGGCCAGCCGGTCGGCGAGCTCCTCGGCCTCCTCCAGGTAGTGCGTGGTGAGCAGCACGGTGGTGCCCTGGGCGCGCAGTTCGCGGACCAGCCGCCAGACGGCGGCGCGGGCCTCCGGGTCGAGGCCGGTGCTGGGTTCGTCCAGGAAGAGCACCTCGGGGCGGCCGAGCAGGGCCATCGCGAGGTCGAGCCGGCGCCGTTCGCCGCCGGACAACTGCTTGACCCGGACGTCGCGGCGGTGGGTCAGGCCGACGAGTTCGAGCGCCTCGTCCACCGGGCGGGCCCCGGTGGTCAGCCCGGACCAGGCGCGGCCGGTCTCGCCGACGGTGAGCTCGCCGGGGAAGCCGCCCTCCTGGAGCATGATGCCGATCCGCGGGCGGACGGCGACGCGCTCCCGGTGGGGGTCGTGGCCGAGCACCCGGACGGTGCCGCCGCTGGGGGCGGCCAGTCCCTCGATGAGCTCCATGGCGGAGGTCTTGCCGGCCCCGTTGGTGCCGAGCAGGGCGAACAGTTCGCCGCGGCCGACGGTCAGGTCGACGCCGCGGACGGCGTGGTAGCCGGTGGCACCGGTGCCGTAGTGGCGGTGCAGTCCGGTGACCTCGATCACGCTGTCGCCGGGGCGGGAGGGCTGGCTCGTTTCCATGCCTCCAGCCTTCCGCGGCCCGGGGCGCGCGGGCAGTGCGCGCCGTCACCGGACGGCGGTGGGGATCCACGGGTCGGCGATGACAAATGTCACCGGCCCGGGGCATTCCGGGGGAATGCCGAAGGGCCCCCTCGATCGAGGGAGCCCTTCGTTTCGGAGCGGACGACGAGATTCGAACTCGCGACCCTCACCTTGGCAAGGTGATGCTCTACCAACTGAGCCACGTCCGCAGGTCAAGATATTCTGTTGTGCTGTGCTCGCGCACTGCGAGCGGACGACGAGATTCGAACTCGCGACCCTCACCTTGGCAAGGTGATGCTCTACCAACTGAGCCACGTCCGCACGGTGCCTGGTGGGGCACCGTCCGCCGGTCCGGATCTCTCCGTTGCGGCGACGAGGATTACTCTACAGCATCGTTCGGGGTGGTCGCCCCACCCTTTCGGTCCAGGCGGGCGGGGCGACCGGGGCGCGGCCCCGACGCGGTCAGTTCGCCTCGGCGAACGCCTCGTACACGTGCTTGGGGATGCGGCCGCGGGCCGGGAGCTCCATGCCGCGGGACAGTGCCCAGGCGCGGACGGCGGCCGGGTCCGGGGTGAGCGCGGTGCGGCGGAAGGACTTTCCGGTGCGGCTCTGGCGGCGGCCGGCCGCGACGAACGGAGCGAGGGCCTCCCGCAGCTTTTCCGCGTTGTCCACGGACAGGTCGATCTCGTACGACTTCCCGTCGACGCCGAAGTGGACGGTTTCCGCCGCGGCGCCGCCGTCCAGGTCGTCGGAGAGCGTGACAACTACACGCTGAGCCATGGGTGTCAATCCTCTCGGGCAATTCGGCCGCCGGTCCGCGGGGTGCGTCGGGGGCCTGATGTGCACCACTCGCGCAAGCGCATACGGGCAGGCCGGGTGGCCCGCCGGATACGCAGCACTTGCCGCGACAGGTGGCCCTATTCTGCACCCGAAGGGGGTCGAAATCGAAGAGTCCGGCATTCTTTTCCGGATATTCACGTGTCTTCGCCGGAGTGCCGGATACCGGAGCGCGGGACGGGGCGATCTGTCCCGGAGTGCCGTATTCGGGTGTTCTTCGGCTGTTCTCGTTCCGGGGGCCGAATCTCCGGAAACCGGGTGGGCCCGGTGGAGCCCGGTGGGCCCGGATCCCTTGTGGCGTAAGGGTCTCGGGTCTACGCGCGTCGCCCTCCCCGGCCAGCAATCCCGCCCGAAACGGCCGGTAGTCTGGAGTTCCCCCGCCTCACCGAAGACACCACCGGGAGTGCCAGTGGCACGCGTCGTAGTCGACGTCATGCTCAAGCCGGAGATCCTCGACCCCCAGGGACAGGCGGTGCAGCGTGCACTGCCCCGTCTCGGATTCACCGGGATCGCCGACGTCCGCCAGGGCAAGCGTTTCGAGCTGGAAGTGGAGGGCCCGGTCGACGACGCCGCGCTCGCCCGTATCCGCGAAGCCGCCGAGACCTTTCTCGCCAACACCGTGATCGAGGACTTCACCGTCCGGGTCGAGGAGGAGGCGAAGTGACCACCCGCGTAGGCGTCGTCACTTTCCCCGGCTCGCTCGACGACCGCGACGCCCAGCGCGCGGTCCGCCTCGCCGGCGCGGAGCCGGTCGCCCTCTGGCACCGTGACAAGGATCTCCACCAGGTCGACGCCGTCGTCCTGCCGGGCGGATTCAGTTACGGCGACTATCTGCGCTGCGGCGCCATCTCGCGGTTCTCGCCGGTCATGGAGACCGTCATCGAGCAGGCGAAGCTCGGAATGCCGGTCCTCGGTATCTGCAACGGCTTCCAGGTGCTCTGCGAATCCCACCTGCTCCCCGGCGCGCTCACCCGCAACGACTCGCTGCACTTCGCCTGCCGCGACCAGAAGCTGCGCATCGAGAACGCCGGCACCGCGTGGACCCGGGATTACTCCGCGGGCCAGGAAATCGTCGTTCCGCTGAAGAACGGCGAGGGCCGCTTCGTCGCCGCCGAGCGCGTCCTGGACGAGCTGGAGGCCGAGGGCCGGGTGGTGGCCCGTTACCTGGAGGTCAACCCGAACGGTTCGTACCGCGACATCGCCGGCATCACCAACGCCGCCGGCAATGTCGTCGGTCTGATGCCGCACCCGGAGCACGCGGTGGAGCCGCTCACCGGTCCGACCACCGAGGGCCTGGGCTTCTTCACTTCCGTCCTGAAGCAGCTGGTGAACGCCTGATGAGCCTCGACACCGTCAAGAACGCCGAGCAGACCCCGGACGCCGCGCAGCCCTGGGCCGAACTCGGCCTCAAGCAGGACGAGTACGCGCGCATCCGGGAGATTCTCGGCCGCCGCCCCACCGGTGCGGAACTCGCGATGTACTCGGTCATGTGGTCCGAGCACTGTTCGTACAAGAGCAGCAAGGTCCACCTGAAGCAGTTCAGCGAGAAGAAGCCGCAGAGCGACGCGATGCTCGTCGGCATCGGCGAGAACGCCGGTGTCGTCGACGTCGGCCAGGGCTACGCGGTCACCTTCAAGGTCGAGTCGCACAACCACCCGTCGTACATCGAGCCCTACCAGGGCGCGGCCACCGGCATCGGCGGCATCGTGCGCGACATCCTGGCGATGGGCGCCCGCCCGGTCGCCGTGATGGACCCGCTGCGGTTCGGTGCGGCCGACCACCCGGACACCCGGCGCGTGCTGCCCGGGATCGTCGCGGGCATCGGCGGCTACGGCAACTGCCTGGGCCTGCCGAACATCGGCGGCGAGGTCGTCTTCGACTCCTGCTACCAGGGCAACCCGCTGGTCAACGCCCTCTGCGTGGGCGTCATGAAGCACGAGGACATCCACCTCGCGCAGGCCTCCGGCGCCGGCAACAAGGTCATCCTGTACGGAGCCCGCACCGGTGGCGACGGCATCGGCGGCGTCTCGGTGCTGGCCTCCGAGACCTTCGACGACACCAAGCCGGCCAAGCGCCCGGCGGTCCAGGTCGGTGACCCGTTCCAGGAGAAGCTCCTGATCGAGTGCACCCTGGAGATCTTCGGCGAGAAGCTCGTCAAGGGCATCCAGGACCTCGGCGGCGCCGGTCTGTCCTGCGCCACCAGCGAGTTGGCCTCGGCCGGCTCCGGCGGCATGCGGATCGACCTCGACACCGTGCACCTGCGCGACACCACGCTCTCGCCCGAGGAGATCCTCATGAGCGAGTCGCAGGAGCGCATGTGCGCGATCGTCGAGCCCGGCAAGGTCGCCCGCTTCCTGGAGATCTGCGAGAAGTGGGACGTCATCGCCAACGTCATCGGTGAGGTCACCGACGGCGAGCGCCTGGAGATCTTCTGGCACGGCGAGCTCGTCGTCGACGTCCCGCCGCGGACCGTCGCCCACGAGGGCCCGACCTACCAGCGCCCGTTCGCCCGCCCGAGCTGGCAGGACGCGCTGCAGGCCGACGCCCCCACGGCCGAGCGGCTGGCCCGCCCGACCACCGGCGAGGGCCTCAAGGCCGACCTGCTGAAGGTCGCCGGCTCGCCGAACCAGGCCTCCAAGTCCTGGATCACCGACCAGTACGACCGCTACGTGCTCGGCAACACCGTGCTCTCGGTCGGCGAGGACTCGGGCATGATCCGGATCGACGAGGAGACCAACCTCGGCGTCTCGGTCGCCACCGACGGCAACGGCCGCTACACCAAGCTGGACCCGTACACCGGAGCCCAGCTGGCCCTGGCCGAGGCGTACCGCAACGTCGCGGCCGGCGGTGCCAAGCCGCTCGCGATCTCCGACTGCCTCAACTTCGGCTCCCCCGAGGACCCGGACGTCATGTGGCAGTTCGCCGAGGCCACCCGCGGTCTGGCCGACGCCTGCCTGGCGCTCGGCACCCCCGTCACCGGCGGCAACGTCTCGCTGTACAACCAGACCGGCGAGGTCGCCATCCACCCGACCCCGGTGGTCGCGGTGCTCGGCGTCATCGACGACGTCACCCGGCGCACCCCGGTCGCCTTCGCCGAGGAGGGGCAGCTGCTCTACCTGCTCGGCGACACCGCGGACGAGTTCGGCGGCTCGGCCTGGTCCGAGGTCGTCCACGGCCACCTCGGCGGCCTGCCGCCCAAGGTCGACCTGGAGCGCGAGCGCCTGCTCGGCGAGATCCTGATCGCCGCCTCGCGCGACGGCATGATCGACGCCGCGCACGACCTCTCCGACGGCGGTCTCGGCCAGGCGCTCGTGGAGAGCTGCCTCAAGGGCGGCCACGGCGCGCGGATCATCGTGCCCGAGGGCGCGGACCCGTTCGTCCTGCTGTTCTCGGAGTCGGCCGGCCGCGCCGTCGTGGCGGTGCCGCGCAGCGAGGAGCTCCGGTTCAACGACATGTGCACCGCGCGCGGCCTCCCGGCCACCCGCATCGGTGTCGTGGACGGCGACTCCCTGGACGTCCAGGGCCAGTTCACCGTCTCGCTGGCCGAGCTGAAGGACGCCCACACCGGCGTCATCGAGGCCCTGTTCATCTGATCCGGGCACTCGGCTGACCGAGGGGCGGACGGTTCCTGGTGGACCGTCCGCCCCTCGCCGTATGTTGGCGGCATGCCTGCCAAGTCCCGTACGTACCAGCCGCAGAAGGTGCGCGCCGCGCTGGCCGCCCAGACCGGGGCGCTGCGCGCCGCCGTGCGGGCCCTCACCGCGGAGCAGCTCGACCGGCCCACCGGGCTGGGGGAGTGGCGGGTGCGCGAGCTGCTCGCCCACCTGGCCGTCCAGCTCGAGTTCGTCCCCGCGCACCTCGACGACCCGCTGGAGGGCCGGGCGCCGCTGGACCTGCTCGGCTGGGTGGCCGCCGTCGGGACGGTCGCGCCGCTGCTCGACGAGCAGGCGAGGACGCGGGCCGCCGAGGAGTTCGCGGGCGGTCCGGACGCGGCGGCGGAGGCCTTCGACCGCGCCGCCGAGGCGCTGACCGCCCTGCTGGAGCGCCCCGAAGCCGCCGACCCGGCCCGGCGGTTCGAGATCCGGCTGGGCTCGATGCTGCTCTCCGACATGCTGGTGACCCGGCTGGTGGAGACGGTGGTGCACGCCGAGGACCTGGCCGACGCGCTCGGCCCGGAGGCCTTCCCGGGCGGCTTCCCGCACGACCGCCAGGCCGTCGCCGCCGTCACCCGGCTGCTGGCGGACGCCTTCGCGGACCGCGCCCCCGGCGGCGCGGTCGAGCTGCGGATCCCGCCGTACGCCGTGGTCCAGGCCGTGGAGGGCCCCCGGCACACCCGGGGGACCCCGCCGAACGTGGTCGAGACGGACCCGCTGACCTGGATCCGGCTGGCCACCGGACGGGCCGACTGGGCGCGGGCGGTGGACACCGCCGCGGTCTCCGCCTCGGGGGAGCGCAGCGACCTGCGGGGGCACCTGCCGGTGCTGGCGTAGGGGCTGCCCGACGGGGCGTCACGGGACGGCGGGTGTCACCGGGCTGCGGGTGTCACGGCAGGGCGGGTGTCACGGCACGGCGGGGCCGCTCAGGTAGCCGCCCTCCGCCGAGTACGGCCAGGCGTTCGCGGTGCAGCCCTTGAGGCCGTAGATCTGCTGCATCATCGCGGGCGCCGGCTTGCCGTGGCCCGGGCAGGTCTCGTGCCCGTGCCCGATCCGGTGGCCGACCTCGTGATTGATGATCAGTGCCCGGTACTCCTCCAGCGGCCCGCTGAACTGGGGTGAACCGGTGTTCCAGCGCTTGGAGTTGACGATCACCTGGTCGCCGACGTTGCAGTTCACCTCGCCGTGGGTGTCCAGGCCGGAGGCGCCGCAGATCCGGTCCACGGTGGCCGGCGAGGCGATCTTCACGGTGAAGTCGTAGGAGCCGCCGGCGACCAGCTGGAAGCCGTTCTTGCGGTCGTTGGTCCAACCGCGCTTGTCGCCGAGGATGTCGTGGATCCGGGCGGCGGCGGCCGTGGCCTCGATGCCGATGCCGTCCTCGACCTCCACCCGGTAGCGGCGCACCTTGCCGCGTCCGACCGGCTGGGCGTTGGCGGGGGCGATGGTGAAGGTGCCCGCGCCCTTGGCGGGTCCCGGGTCCGGCGCGGTGGGGGTGGGCGTCGGGGCCGGCGGGGTCGGCGTGTCGGCCGCGGTGGGCGTCGGCGTGGCCGCGGGGGCCGGTGCCGGGCCGGTGGGTGCGGCGGACGGTTCGGCCGGCTGGGCGATCCGCGCCTGGGCGCTCGGCCCGGCCGGCGTCCCGGCGGAACGATTCAGCATGACCGCCGTGCCGCCCAGCACCGCGACCGCCGCGAACAGGGCCGCGAGCGTGCCGGGCCCGAGTCTCCGGCTCGGTCGGCGGCGTCGGCGACCACCGCGGGCGCGGCTGCGCGGGGCGGCGGATCGTGCTGCGGGCATGATCAACACCTTGGCATGGCGAACGGGTGAATGTCCACATACCGCGTATGCACGAATCCGGCACGGCGCGGCCGATCCCCGGCGGCGGTTGACCCCAGCGCCTCGGGTGGCAGACTGCGTGCATGGCGATTCACCGGAATCTTCTCGACGGCCCCGACCCGACCCTCCTGCCGGAGGACGAGCAGCCCTACCGCATGCTGGCGGAGGAGTCGGCCTCACCGACCCAGGTGGCCGCCGACTTCCCGACCTTCTGCCTGGCCTGGGCCATGCTCGCGGACGACGCCTACGCGGCCGGCCGCTACGTGGAGTCCTACGCCTACGCCCGCACCGGCTACCACCGCGGCCTGGACGCCCTGCGCCGCAACGGCTGGAAGGGCCACGGGCCGGTGCCGTGGGAGCACCGCGGCAACCGCGGCTTCCTGCGCTGCCTGGCGGCGCTCGCCCGCGCGGCCGGCGCGATCAAGGAGACCGAGGAGGAGGCGCGCTGCTGGCAGTTCCTGAAGGACAGCAGCGCCGAGGCGTACGGGGAGCTCAAGCCGTAGGGTCCGACCGACCCGGAACGCACGGTGCCCCCGGTGGAAGTCCACCGGGGGCACCGTGCGTTCAGGCGGTCACCGGGCGGGGCCCGGCCGCCGGGGTCACTTCAGGCGGTTGCCGGCCGAGCGCAGCTGCTGCGCGGCCTCGACCACGCGGGAGGCCATGCCCGCCTCGGCGAGCTTGCCCCAGGTGCGCGGGTCGTAGGTGTTCTTCTTGCCGACCTCGCCGTCGACCTTCAGCACACCGTCGTAGTTCGCGAACATGTGGCCCGCCACCGGGCGGGTGAACGCGTACTGGGTGTCGGTGTCGAGGTTCATCTTCACGACGCCGTTCTCCAGCGCGGTGGCGATCTCCTCGGCGCTCGAGCCCGAGCCGCCGTGGAAGACGAAGTCGAACGGGTCGTTCTTGCCGTACTGCTTGCCGATCGCGTCCTGCAGCTCGCGCAGCAGCTCGGGCTTCAGCACCACGTTGCCCGGCTTGTAGACGCCGTGCACGTTGCCGAACGAGGCGGCCAGCAGGTAACGGCCCTGCTCGCCCAGGCCCAGCGCCTCGGCGGTGCGCACCGCGTCGTTGACGGTGGTGTACAGCTCGTCGTTGATCTCGTGGGTGACGCCGTCCTCCTCGCCACCGGTCGGGGTGATCTCGACCTCGAGGATGATCTTGGCGGCGACGGCCTGGGCCAGCAGCTCCCGGGCGATGGCCAGGTTGTCGGCGAGGGTCTCGGCCGAGCCGTCCCACATGTGCGACTGGAACAGCGGGTTGCGGCCCTGGGCCACGCGCTCGGCGGAGATCGCCAGCAGCGGGCGGACGTAGCCGTCCAGCTTGTCCTTCGGGCAGTGGTCGGTGTGCAGCGCGACGGTGATGTCGTACTTGGCGGCGACGATGTGCGCGAACTCGGCCAGCGCGACGGCGCCGGTCACCATGTCCTTGTTGTGCTGGCCGCCCAGGAACTCCGCGCCACCGGTCGAGATCTGGATGATCCCGTCGCTCTCGGCCTCGGCGAAACCACGCAGCGCGGCGTGCAGGGTCTGCGACGAGGTGACGTTGATGGCCGGGTAGGCGAACTTGCCCGCCTTGGCCCGGTCCAGCATCTCGTTGTAGACCTCGGGAGTTGCGATGGGCATGCGATCCGCTCCTGTCGGGTTGCGGCGTACGGACGGTGCTGTCCGACGCTGTGTACGCCTTCGGTACGACTCCGTGCCGGCCGCCGACGCGCGGCGCTGCGGTGTGGCTCTCCGGCACCAAGGTTCGGGGCGACGTCCGCGGAACGGCAATGAGGGTGGTGTACCGCCGCGGTCCGGACGCCCGTGCCATCTTCCCAGACTCGTGCCCGCAGGTCAGCAGGAGCCCGCCAGTCGGAACGGGGCCGACGGCGGCGCGGGCGGCCGCCGGGTGCGCCGGGCCGCGCCCCCGGGGCGGGGCCGGATCGGCCCGCCGCCCCAAGCCTCCGTACAGACGGGCCCGCTATCCTGCGCCCGTGGACTACAACCAGCTGGCCGTCAATCTGCTCGACGCCAAATCCCTGATCTCGTCCCTCGGCGCCATCGGGCTGATCGCGATCATCTTCGCGGAGACCGGCCTGCTGGTCGGCTTCTTCTTCCCGGGCGACTCGCTGCTGATCATCGCGGGCGTCGCCGCCTCGAACGCCGCCTCCTCGGTGCTCGGCGACGGCGCCAAGCTGCCGATCGCCGCCCTGCTCGTCGGCGCGCCGCTGGCCGCGATCGCCGGCGCCCAGCTCGGGCACCTGATCGGGGTCAAGGTCGGGCCGAAGATGTTCGACAAGCCCGAGTCGAAGATCTTCCGGCGCGAGTACGTGATGAAGGCGGAGGAGTACTTCAACAAGTTCGGGCCCGGCAAGGCGGTCGTGCTGGCCCGCTTCATGCCGATCGTCCGCACCTTCCTCAACCCGGTCGCCGGCACGCTGGAGATGCCCGCCCGGACGTTCTTCCTGTGGAACGTCATCGGCGGTGTGCTGTGGACCGAGTCCATGCTGCTGATCGGCTACTTCTTCGGTGACGCGCTCGCCCCGGTGATCGACAAGTACCTGATCCCGGCGGTGCTGCTGATCGTCCTGCTGTCGGTCTCGCCGATCCTGATCGAGGTCCTGCGGGAGCGCCGGAAGAAGAAGGCGGGCGGCGCGGAGAGCGCCGAGGCCGAGAGCGTGCAGGCCGGCGGCGGCCGGCACCGACGGGGCTGAGCGGCCCGGAGGGCGAACGGAAGGGGCCGGGTCCCGTCTCACGTTTCACGTGAAACAGGACCCGGCCCCGCTGCGTGTCCGGTCCCGCCCGTCCGGCCCCGTCGTCGTCCGGCCGGGCCGTCGGCCTCAGAGGCCGAGGTCCTCCAGGTCGTACGCGGTCACGTACGGCAGGCCCTGCGCCTCGACGGCGGCCGCGCCGCCGCGCTCCACGATCACCGCGACGCCGACCACCTCGGCGCCCGCCTCGCGCAGCGCCTCGACGGCGGTCAGCACCGAGCCGCCGGTGGTGGAGGTGTCCTCGACCGCCAGCACCCGGCGGCCCTTGACCTCGGGGCCCTCGATCCGGCGCTGCAGGCCGTGCGCCTTGCCCGCCTTGCGGACCACGAAGGCGTCCAGCTCGCGCCCGCGGGCGGCGGCGGCGTGCAGCATCGCGGCGGCCACCGGGTCGGCGCCCAGGGTCAGGCCGCCGACGGCGTCGTACTCCAGGTGCGAGGTCGCGTCCAGCATCACCCGACCGACCAGCGGGGCGGCCTGGCCGTCCAGCGTGATCCGGCGCAGGTCGACGTAGTAGTCGGCCTCCTTGCCGGAGGAGAGGGTGACCTTGCCGTGCACGACGGCCTTGTCCTTGATCTGTGCCAGCAGGGCGTCGCGGTCGTTGCTCATGAGCGTTCAGTCTAGGCCCTGGCCGCCCGCCCGGCGCCCGGACCCTAGCGGCGGCGCAGCGCCCTGACCAGCACCACGGCGCCGCCCAGCAGGGCCACCGAGCCGCCGATCACCCACGGCACCGCGCTGCGGCCACCGGTGCCCGGGACCACGATCCCGCCCGCCTCGCCGCCCCAGCGGGACGCCGCCCGGGCCCGGGCGCTGCGGGCCGGCAGCGCCGGGGCGTACCGGCCGCGCGGCGGGGCGTGGTCGACCTCCTCGGCCGACCGGCCGACGATGCTGCGGCGGACCGGTCCGCCGGCCGGCTCGTCGTCGTACTCGAAGAGCGGCTCGGCGGGGAGCTCCTCGGCCACGCCGTCCTCGTGCGCGTCCTCGTCGGCGCCGCCGGTGGGCAGGCCGAAGCGCTCGGCGTCGGCGTCGGAGAAGGCGATCAGGTCGGAGAGGTCGTCGTCGAGGTCGTCCCCGGGCTGGTCCTGGTGCTCCTCGATGAACACCACGCTGGCCCCGGTGCCCTCGTCGTCCGCGCCCTCGTCGTCCGCGGGCCGGTCGTCCCCGTCGTCGTCCGCGTCGTCCGCGTCGGCCGGGCCGGCCGGGCCGGTCCCGGCGCCCGCGGCGTCCTCGGTGTCGGGCTCGTCGCCGTCGGTCTCCGTCTCCGGTGCGGCGTCCGGGGACACCAGCGCGGTGGCGAAGCGCTCCAGCAGCCGGCGGCCGGCGGCGTCGAGGGCCTCCGAGTCGAACTCGGTGAGCCGGCCGGTGGCGCTGAGGTCGCCGGTGAAGCGGACCACGGCGGTGCCGTCCTCGGGGCCGTCCGCGACGCTCACCCGGACGGTGGCGGTCGCCTCGCCGCTGCCGCGGGCCTCCTGGCCCTCGGCGAACACGGTCAGCACGCCCTCGCGGCCCTCGATCAGGGAGAGCACGCCCTTGTAGGTGATGGTGGAGCCGCCGATCCGCAGCTTCAGCCGGCCACCGATCTCCTCGGCCGGACCGCTGCCGACCGCGGCCGGTTCGGTGCTGAGCCCCGGCACGCTACGGGCCAGCAGAGCCGGATCCTGCAGGGCCTGCCGCACCAGCTCGGCGGGCATCGGGACGACAACCTCATGCTCCATGCCACGGAGCCTACCGACCGAACCCCGCCCGGTCCCCACCCAGCACGGCCCGAGTTCCCCCGGGCCCCACCGCCCACCCCGGCCCCGGGACCCGGCCCGGGTTCCGGCCCCGCCCCGGCCGCCGGGCAACCGGACGGTGGCACACCCCCGGCCGCCGGCTCAGTGCGGCCCGAGCAGGGTGAGGGCGGCCGGGGGGCGGGCCGGGCGGAGCGGGGTGAGGCCGGTGGCGGAGGTGCGGAGGGCGTCGGCGGTGAGTGCCCGGGGCGGCGGGGCGTCCGGGGCGAGCGCCAGCGGGGGCTGTGCGGCGGCCGCCAGCAGGAAGAGCTGGGCGGCGTCCGGCGGGTCGGGCCGGCAGCCGGCGGTGGCGCTGCCCGGGAGGCCGTACGGGACGGTCTGCAGCCCGGCCGCCCGCAGGCCGGACTCGGTCCGCCAGAGCCCGTCCCGGTCTCCGCCGGCCCGGACGGCGAGGCGGCCGCCGGGGGAGAGCAGCCGGGTGGCGAGACCGTAGAACTCCTGGGAGTGGAACGTGACCGGTCCGCCGTCGGAGGGGGCGGGCAGGTCGGCGAGGACCACGTCGTACGGTCCGTCCTGGGCGGCCGCGTCGCCGCGCAGCCAGACCAGCGGGTCGGCGGCGGTGGCGCGCACCCGGGGGTCGTCCAGCGAGTGGCCGGTGAGGGCGGCGAGTCCGGGGTCGGTGCGGGCGAGCCGGGGGAGGGCCGGGTCCGTGTCGACCAGCCGGACGGCGCGCACGCCGCGGTGCCGCAGCACCTCCCGCAGGGCGAGGCCGTCGCCGCCGCCGAGGAGCAGGACGCGGGCGTCCGGCCCGGCGCCCATGGCGGGGTGCACGAGGGCCTCGCTGCCGCGGTACTCGTCCGGCCCGCAGACGGCGAGGCGCCCGTCGAGGTACAGCCGGAGGGGGCCCTCGGCGGGGCCGGTGAGCACGATCTCCTGGGTCCGGCTCCGGCCGGCGTAGCGGATCTGGTCCCCGTAGAGGGCGTGCCGGGCGGCGCGTTCGACGGCGTCGGTGCCGGCGGCGGCCGAGGCGAGGAGGGCGAGGACGAGGGCGCAGCCGCCCCAGAGCAGGCGCCGTGTCCGGGGGGTGGGTTCCTCGCGGAAGAGCCAGAGCACCACGGCGGCGCCGGCGACGGCGTTGACGGCGCCGGTGACGAGGGCGCCGGTGCCGGGGCCGAGGCCGGGGAGGATCAGGAACGGGAAGGCGAGGCCCCCGATGAGGGCCCCCACGTAGTCGGCGGCGAAGAGGTCGGCGGCGGTGCGCCCGGCGTCCTCGCGCCGGATCCGTTGGACGAGGGTCATCAGCAGGGGGATCTCGGCGCCGATCAGGATGCCGATGAGGCAGGTGAGGCCGACCACGGCGGCCTGGCAGCGGCCGATCCAGGCCCAGCAGGAGTAGAGGGCGAGGACGGAGAGCCCGCCGGTGAGCGCGAGTGCGCATTCGACGAGGGCGAAGGCGGTGGCGGGCCGGCGGGTGAGGCGCTTGGCGAGGAGCGAGCCGAGCCCCATCGCGAAGACCATGACGGACAGCACGACGGAGGTCTGGGTGACGGCGTCCCCGAGCAGGGAGTCGCCGAGTGCGACGAGTTCGAGCTCGTAGACGAGTCCGCAGGCCGCGCAGACGAACGCGGCCAGCAGGACGGCCAGGCGGGCGAGCCGGGGGCGGGAGCGCAGCCGGCACCGACGGCGGGCGGGCAGCGGGGCGAGGCTGCGCCCGGTCCGGGGCGGGTCGCCGTCGTCGTCGAGGTCCACTCGCGGGTGGGCGGGCGGACCGGCCGGATGGTTGATCACGAACAAACGCTAGGGGACGTTCGGGACGGACGGCTGCGCCCATTCGACGGACAGTGCGAGAGCTCGGATTGACGAATCGTTCCTGCGTGCGATTCATCGGTCGCGGTCCCGCTGGCGCCCCGGGGCGGCCGGTCGGCGGTCATGCCCCGGACACCACCAGCGAGGAGCGGGTGCAGACCAGCTGCCCCTCCTGCGGGTAGGCGTGCCAGGTGCGCCAGAGCAGCCGGTCCGTGCCGCCCTGGGTGACCAGGGCGGTGAAGGCGCTCGGGTCGCCGGGGAAGATCCCGGCCAGGCCCCGCGGGTGCCCCTCGACCAGCGCCAGCAGCTCCTGGGCGCGGGCCGCGAAGTCGTGCGGGGGCAGCGCCTCGATCCGGGCCGCGAACTCGTACTCCCAGCCGCCGACCTGCTTGGCGACCCGGGCCGGCAGCGGCGTCCGGCGGCCCGGCAGGCAGGCGACGGTCTCCAGGCACTCGCCCGGGCCCGCCGCGATCACCACCTGGTGCGACGCGCCCAGCAGCCGCAGCTGGAGGGTGCCGGACGTCCCGGGGCGCCCGCCCCCGGTGAGTCTCAGGTCGCGGACCGCGAGAGCGGGCAGCGGTTCGCCGCCCAGGCACCAGGCCAGGTCACCGGCGCGGGTGTCCGTGTAGGAGGTCTGCAGTGTGGTGAGCATGCTCGGCTCCGCGTTTCAGCTCCGTGCGCGCCCGCCGAGCAGCATCGAGTAGGCCTAGGCGATGGCGAGGCTGTTCGTGGCTGTGCGGCCCTGGGCGCGGCCGACCGTGGAAGGAAGGATTCCGGCTGGAGATTCAGCAGCAGAGAAGCATGAATACGCCGGGTCCGTCGGTGATTTACCCAACTTTGTCAAGCATTCACCGTTTCGGGCACACCTGCTTCCCGGCTCTGATCGACCCGGTGTGCGACTCTGCACCGCGCGCGCCCCTCTCACCGGGTCACGCGCCGTGCGCGCTGGTCGTGCGCCGTTCGTGCGCCTCACGCGCCGCCGCCCCGCACGCGCCGGGGGTGCGGGGCGTGCGGGGCGGCGGCGGGGTGTGCCGGAGAGGCCTCCCGGTGTGCCTCACGGGCATCGTCCGGATCCCGACCGGGCTTCCGGAGCCGTGGAGTTGACGGTTTCTCAGTCGCGTCGCGGGGCCATCATTGTTCCCCCGGCGTCGGCTGACCCGGCGGTCGGGGCGTCGGAACCGGGGTGCCGGAGCCGGGGCGTCAGAACCGGGATGTCAGCGCCACGGTGTCAGAGCCGCTGCAGGCGGGCGACCGCCTCCTCCAGCACTGCGTCCTGCTTGCAGAAGGTGAACCGGACCAGGCTGCGGCCGGCCTCGGCGTCGTCGTAGAAGACGGCGTTCGGGATCGCGACCACGCCGCAGCGCTCCGGCAGGGCCCGGCAGAACTCGACGCCGTCCTTCACCCCGAGCGGGGTGATGTCGGTGGTGACGAAGTACGTGCCCTGGGGGTTGAACGCCCGGAAGCCCGCCGAGGTGAGCCCGCCGACCAGCAGGTCGCGCTTGCGCAGCAGGTCGGCCCGGAAGCCCTCGAAGTACGCGTCGGGCAGCTGCAGCGCCTCGGCGACGGCGTACTGGAAGGGCCCGGCGCTGACGTAGGTCAGGTACTGCTTGGCGGTGCGCACGGCCGCGACCAGGGCCGGTGCGGCGGTGACCCAGCCGACCTTCCAGCCGGTGAACGAGAAGGTCTTGCCGGCCGAGGAGATGGCGACGGTGCGCTCGCGCATGCCGGGCAGCGCGGCGACCGGGTGGTGGGTGGCGCCGAAGACCAGGTGCTCGTAGACCTCGTCGGTGACGACCAGCAGGTCGTGCTCGACGGCGAGGGCGGCGATCGCGGCCGTCTCCTCGGCGGTCAGCACGGTGCCGGTGGGGTTGTGCGGGGTGTTCACCAGCAGCAGCCGGGTGCGCGGGGTGATCAGGCCGCGCAGCTCGTCCAGGTCGGGCCGGAAGTCGGGGGCCCGCAGGGTGAGCGGGACGCGCACGGCGCCGGCCATCGCGATGCAGGCGGCGTACGAGTCGTAGAAGGGCTCGAAGGCGATGACCTCGTCCCCGGGTTCGAGCAGGGCGAGCAGGGTGGCGGCGATGGCCTCGGTGGCGCCGGCGGTGACCAGCACCTCGGTGTCCGGGTCGTAGCACAGGCCGTGGAAGCGCTGCTGGTGCCCGGCGATCGCCTCGCGCAGCTCGGGGACGCCGGGGCCCGGCGGGTACTGGTTGCCGCGGCCGTCGCGCAGCGCCCGGACGGCCGCCTCGCGGACCTCCTCGGGCCCGTCGGTGTCGGGGAAGCCCTGGCCGAGGTTGATCGAGCCGGTGGCCGTGGCCAGGGCCGACATCTCGGCGAAGATCGTCGTGCCCATGCCGTCCAGCCTGCGGTTCAGCAGCGGCCTGTCACCCATCGATGGCTCCTCACGCGCGTCGTCGTCGGGCCCCATCCTGGGGTCGGCCGGGGGCCGGGGACAAGGACGGCCCGGCCACCTGGTCCCAGGTGGTCGGGCCGCTGCTCTCCGGGCGGGGTGAGGTCAGGCCTCGTCGGTGCCCTCGGGGGCCTCGCCCTCGCCGTCCTCGCCCTCGATCTCGTTCTGCAGGCCGAGGCGCTCGACGATCCACTGCTCGAAGCCGACGGACGCCTGGGTCCAGTTGGCGGTGGTGGTGACGAAGTAGTCCAGGTTGACGCCGGTGCCGACGATCATCTGGGCCTCACCGATCAGACGGACGACGCCGTCCTCGTGGGTGTGGGTGTAGACCTTCGGCCAGAGGGTCTCGCGGTTCCACTCGTCGATCAGGTCGAGGATCTCGTGCTTCTTCTCCAGCGGGTACGCGCGGTCGTAGAAGGCGCGCACCGCGAAGAGCTCCTTCTGCTCGCCGCGGAACATGTAGTAGACGCGGAAGCCCTCCCAGGGGGCGGTGAGGTCGCCCTCCTCGTCCACGACGTGCTTGAGCTGCATCTGGTCCAGCAGCTGGGCCACCAGCCCCTGGTCCGGGACGACGATCGGCGGGGGACCGGCCGGTCCGCCCTGGCCACCGGGCTGGCCGCCCTGCGGTACGCCGAAGGACGGGATGGACGACGGGTCGATGCTCATGGGGGTCCTCTTCCTCAGTGCACGTGGTGGCCGGCAATGAGAGGCCGCCCTTTCCACCTCCATCCTGCCTCATTCGGGGCCCTCCTCACAGGGGCACCCGGACACGCGTCGATCTTCGACGGAGGCCTTCCGACGGGGGGCTGAGCAGGCGGTGGTGACGGTGGGTGTCCGGCCGTACGGGGGTGCGGACGCGGAGCGCAGCGGCCGTCCGGCGGCCCCGGAGAGGGGAACTCGCGGCGGCGCGGGCGGTGCGCCCGGGCCGCCCGCCCGACGGCGGGGCGGCCCGGGCACGCTGCGCTACTTCTCCAGCGGTCCGCGGCTGCGGACGGTGAGGCGGTCGCCCTCCTCGTCCCGCTCGACGAGGACGGTGTCCCCGTCGTGCACCCGGCCGGAGAGGATCGCCCGGGCCAGCTGGTCGCCGATCGCCGACTGGACCAGACGGCGCAGCGGGCGGGCGCCGTACGCCGGGTCGTACCCGGTCAGGGCCAGCCAGTCGCGCGCCGCCTCGGAGACCACCAGGCTGAGCCGCCGCTCGCGCAGCCGCTCGCCCAGCCGGGCCACCTGGATGTCGACGATCCGGCTGAGCTCGGCGGTGCCCAGCGGGTCGAAGACCACGATGTCGTCCAGCCGGTTGAGGAACTCGGGCTTGAACGCCGCCCGGACGGACTCCAGCACCAGCGCCTTCTTGCGCTCCTCCGGGATGGCCGGGTCCACCAGGAACTGCGACCCGAGATTCGAGGTGAGGATCAGGATGGCGTTGCGGAAGTCCACCGTCCGGCCCTGGCCGTCGGTGAGCCGGCCGTCGTCCAGCACCTGCAGCAGGACGTCGAAGACCTCGGGGTGGGCCTTCTCCACCTCGTCCAGCAGCACCACGCTGTACGGGCGGCGGCGCACCGCCTCGGTGAGCTGGCCGCCCTCCTCGTAGCCGACGTAGCCGGGCGGGGCGCCGACCAGACGGGAGACCGAGTGCTTCTCGCCGTACTCGCTCATGTCGATCCGGACCATCGCCCGCTCGTCGTCGAAGAGGAAGTCGGCCAGGGCCTTGGCGAGTTCGGTCTTGCCGACGCCCGTCGGGCCGAGGAAGAGGAACGATCCGGTCGGGCGGTCCGGGTCGGCGATGCCGGAGCGGGTGCGGCGCACCGCGTCCGAGACGGCCTGCACGGCCTCCGCCTGGCCGATCAGGCGCCTGCCCAACTCCTCCTCCATGCGCAGGAGTTTGGCGCTCTCACCCTCGAGCAGGCGGCCGGCCGGGATGCCCGTCCAGGAGGACACCACGTCGGCCACGTCGTCCGGGCCGACCTCCTCCTTCACCATCGGGGCGGAGGCGGACCCGGACTCCGTGTCCGCGGTGGCGGCCCGCTCCTGGGCCTCGGCGAGCTCCCGCTCGGCGGCCGGGATCTCCGCGTACATCAGCTTCGACGCGCGCTCGAAGTCGCCGTCGCGCTGAGCCCGTTCGAGCGCGCCGTGCAGGTCGTCCAGCCGCTCCTTGAGCTCGCCGACCCGGTTGAGGCTGCGCTTCTCCTGCTCCCAGCGCGCCGTCAGGGCGCTCAACTGCTCGTTGCGGTCGGCGAGGTCGCGCCGCAGCCGGGCCAGCCGGTCGATCGAGGCCGGGTCCGACTCCTTCTCCAGGGCCAGCTCCTCCATGCGCAACCGGTCCACGGAGCGCTGGAGTTCGTCGATCTCGACCGGGGAGGAGTCGATCTCCATCCGCAGCCGGGAGGCCGCCTCGTCGACCAGGTCGATCGCCTTGTCCGGCAGGAAGCGGGAGGTGATGTAGCGGTTGGACAGGGTGGCCGCGGCGACCAGCGCCGCGTCCGCGATCTGCACCTTGTGGTGCGCCTCGTAGCGGCCCTTGAGTCCGCGCAGGATGGCGATCGAGTCCTCGACGCTGGGCTCGCCGACCAGCACCTGCTGGAAGCGGCGCTCCAGGGCCGGGTCCTTCTCGATCCGTTCGCGGTACTCGTCCAGCGTCGTGGCGCCGACCATCCGCAGCTCGCCGCGGGCCAGCATCGGCTTGAGCATGTTGCCGGCGTCCATCGCGGAGTCGCCGCCCGCGCCCGCGCCGACCATGGTGTGCAGCTCGTCGATGAAGGTGACGACCTGGCCGTCGCTCTGCTTGATGTCGTTCAGGACGGCCTTCAGCCGCTCCTCGAACTCGCCGCGGTACTTGGCGCCGGCGACCATCGCGCTGAGGTCCAGTGCGACCAGCCGCTTGCCGCGCAGCGACTCCGGCACGTCCCCGGCGACGATGCGCTGGGCCAGGCCCTCGACCACCGCGGTCTTGCCGACGCCGGGCTCGCCGATCAGCACCGGGTTGTTCTTCGTCCGGCGGGAGAGCACCTGGACGACCCGGCGGATCTCCTGGTCCCGGCCGATCACCGGGTCGAGCTTGCCGTCCCGCGCGGCCTGGGTGAGGTCGGTGCCGTACTTCTCCAGCGCCTTGTAGGTGCCCTCCGGGTCCGGCGAGGTGACCCGGCCGCTGCCGCGCACGTCCTTGAACGCGGCGAGCAGCGCCTTCGGCGTCGCGCCCTGCTGCACCAGCAGCTCGGCGACCGGCCCGCCCTCGGCGGCCAGGCCGACCATCAGGTGCTCGGTGGAGACGTACTGGTCGTCCAGGTCGTCGGCGCGCGCTCCGGCCTCGGTGAGCACCGCCAGGGTGTCCCGGGCGAGCTGCGGCGCGGCGACGGTCGAGCCCATCGCGCTGGGCAGCGCGGCCAGCTGGCGGCGCGCCTCGGCGTCGATCCGGGCGGCGTCCGCGCCGACCGCCTCCAGCAGCGGCCGTGCGATGCCCTCGGGCTGCTCCAGCAGGGCGGTCAGGATGTGCACCGGCTTGACGTCCGGGTTCCCGGCCGCGCCCGCCTGCCGGATCGCGGCGGACAGGGCGTCCTGCGTCTTGGTGGTGAACTTGCTGGCGTCCACTGCTGGGGGGTCCTCCCGTGTCGTCCTTCAGGTCTGCTGACTACAGCATGCACTAAGTTGAGTCTATTCCGCTCAACTTTCCGGGGTCTCGGTGACCGGGGTCCCGGCACCCGGGGCCCGCGCAGTCCGGCTCCCCGCCGCCCGCCCGCCGGCGGCCCCCCGCCCGGCGCCCGCCGGCCCCCGGGCCGCCGGCGCCGCCCGGCGGGTCAGCACCAGCAGCTCCCGGGCCGGCCCACCCGGACGCTGTCCGGCGGGCCACACCGCGCGCAGCGGCCGCCGCAGGTCCAGCCCGTCCTCCAGCGGCACCTCCACCAGCCGCCGGCTCGCCAGCTCCTCCGTCACGGCCAGCTCGCTCAGGCAGACCGGCCCGGCGCCGGTCATCGCCGCCGCCTTCAGCGCGGTGGACGAGGCCAGCTCCAGCCGGGGCCGGGTCGCGCCCCCGAACGGCGCCAGCGCCATCTCCAGCACCTCCCGGGTGCCCGAGCCGGGCTCGCGCAGCACCAGCGGAGTGGCCGCCAGCTCGGCTCCGGTCAGCGGCGTGCGGCGGCGCGCCCACGGGTGCCCGGGCGCCACCACGACCACCAGCCGGTCGGCCGCCACCACCGCGCCGGCCAGCCCGGGCGGCGGGGACGGGCCCTCCACGAAGCCCAGGTCGGCGTCCCCGGCCAGGACGTGCCCGGCGACCTCGGCCGAGTTCGCCGTCCGCAGCGTCACCGCCGTCCCGGGGCTGGCCTCGGAGAGCGCCAGCAGCCAGCCCGGCATCAGGTACTCGGCGACGGTCAGACTGGCCACCACCGTGAGCTTGGCGTCCCGGCGCTCGCGCAGGGCGTCGATCCCGGCGTCCAGCGCCTTCGCCGCCTCCACCACGTGCCGGGCCCACTCGACGACCAGCCGGCCCGCCCCGGTGGGCCGGCTGCCGCGCGGCGAGCGTTCCAGCAGCGGGACGCCGATCTGCCGCTCCATGCCCTTGATCCGGGCGCTCGCGGTCGGCTGGCTGACGCCCAGCTCGGCGGCCGCCTGTCCGACGCTGCCCAGCCGGTCCACCGCGAGCAGCAGTTCCAGGGCGCCGAGTTCGGGGACGCGGGGGGAGAGGGCCATAGGTTCAGGCTATGCCCTCATAGGATCCGCGGCGCTACCGGCGGCCGGGCCCGGCGGGCACGGTGGAACCATGTCCACCCTGGCCGATGTCCGCCCGTTCCCCCGCTCCCCACGGCTCTCCCGCCCCGGCCGCCCGGCCGGTGCCGGCCGGCTCCCCCGGTTCGACCTCGCCCAGCTCGGCCCGAACTGGTACGCCGTGGTGATGGGCACCGCGATCCTGGGCAACGGCGCGGCCGTCCTCCCCGTCCGGCTGCCCGGACTGGTCGGGTTCGGTGAGGTGATGTGGGCGCTCGGACTCGCCGTCCTGCTGGTGCTGCTCGCGGCCCGGCTGGTCCACCTGACCCGGCACCGCGAGGCCGCCCGCACCCAGCTGCTGGACACCCCCGCCACCGCCGTCTTCTACGGCTGCCCGCCGATGGCCCTGCTCTCGGTCGGCCTCGGCACCCTGCTGCTCGGTTCCCGGGTGATCGGCACCGGCCCGGCGGTCGCCCTCGACGCCGTGCTGTGGGGCGCCGGCACCCTGTACGCGCTGGCCGTCGCCGCCGGCATCCCGTACCTGATGATCACCCGGCACCCGGTCTCCGCGCTGGAGGCCAATCCGACCTGGCTGCTGCCGGTGGTCGCCCCGCTGGTCGCCTCCGCCACCGGCCCGGCGCTCGTCCCGCACCTGCCGGCCGGCGGCCCCCAGCAGACCATGCTGTACGCCTGCTGGGCCCTGTTCGGGGTCGGTCTGCTGGCCACCCTGGTGCTGCTGCCGGTGGTGTTCACCGGGCTGTTCCACAGCAAGCTGCCGGCCCTGGCGCTCACCCCCTCGCTGTTCCTGGTGCTCGGCCCGCTCGGCCAGTCCGTCACCGCCGTCCACCAACTCGCCGACGCCGCACGCCCGGTGCTGCCCTCGCTGGCCCCCGCCATGCTCCCCTTCGCCGAGCTGTACGGCGTCGCGGTGATCGGCGTCGCGATGCTCTGGCTGCTCGTCGCGCTGACCGCCAACCTGCGCGCCCGCCGGGCCGGCATGCCCTTCGCGATGACCTGGTGGGCCTTCACCTTCCCGGTCGGCACCTGCGTCACCGGCGCCTCCGCCCTCGCCCGGCACACCGGGTTCGGCGGCTTCACCGCCCTGGCCACCGGCCTCTTCGTGCTGCTGGCCGGCGCCTGGGTGCTGGCCGCCGCCGGTACGGCCGCCGGGCTCGCCCGCGGACGGCTGCTGGCGCGCTGACCGCCAACCTGCGCGCCCGCCGGGCCGGTCGTGCACCCGCCGGCGCTGCAGGAACCCGCAGACCGGACCGCCCCGCAGGGGCCGGCCGGGCCTACCGGCGGGCGGCCGCCGCGCACCCCCGCCGGCCTCGCCCTCCACCGGAACCCGACCCACCGCCCGGGCCCGCCGGGCCTCGGCAGCCGTGCAGGTAGCTGCAATTGCGCGAACCTGCACTCGGGCGGCACTTGTCCACCGGCCGTCACACTGTGAGGGTGGAGCCACGCCAGGTCGTCCGGGCACCGCAGCCCGTCGGTGGCGACCGGCTCTTCGGAACTGCCCCGGGTGCAACGTCCCGCACCCGTGGAACGGGGGAAGAGCACCGGCCGGGGCCATGTGTGGTGATGGCACCCCGGACCGGATCCGTCGAGGCGTTGCTGCTCCGCCTCGACGGAGGCGTCCAGGCACTGGCGTGCCGACGGCGGCCCCCGGGCGCCACGGAGTGCGACGGCACCCGGCCCGGGGCCCGCCGTCCGACCGGCTCCGTGACCGCCGGCCCGGTGATCCCGCCGCGGCGGCGCCCGGTACCGTGATCACGCCCGGCGCACCGGCGGCGAGAACCGCGCCGCCCGCAGCGGGGGGCGGCCACCAGGGAGAAGCGTCCGGCAGGGAGTGTGCGACGTGACGGCGGAACCGGCGGTCGCGCCGCACCACGGACAGCCCGCGGGCGAGGAGCCCGACGAGGCCGCCCGGCAGCTGTACCTGGCGGTCCTCGCCGAGGGCGGCCGGATCCCCTACTCCGGGATCCGGGAGGCCGACCGGGAGCCGCTCCGACAGCTCATCGCCATCGGCCTGCTGCTGGCCAACCCGATGGACCACTGCTACACCGCCGTCAGCCCGCGTTCCGTCAGCGACCGCCTCGGCGCCGAACTCCGCAGCGAGGCCACCCGGCTGCTGGTGCGCGCCGAGAGCCTCCCGGGCTCCCTCGACGGCCTGACCCGCGCCTACGACGCGATGCCCCGCCCCTCCGGCCCGGCCGGCGGCGCCGTCCACGTCGAGGGCCACGTCCACATCCGGCAGCGGATCTCCCAACTGGTCTCCGACTGCCGGTCCGAGGTGCTCACCGCCCAGCCCGGCCACCGGCCCGCCGAGACCCTGCAGATCGCCCTGCGCCAGGACGTCCAGCTCCTGCAGCGCGGCTGCTCCCTGCGCACCGTCTACCAGCCCGTCGCCCTCGCCGACCGGCCCGCCCGCGCCTACGCCGAGGAGGTCACCCGGCACGGCTCCCGGATCCGGGTCCTGGACGAACCGTTCCAGCGGCTGATCGTCTTCGACCGCACCGTCGCGGTGATCTCCGCCAGCGACGACCACAGCACCGCGGCCTTCATCACCGACCCGGCCGCCATCACCTTCCTGGTCGGCGCCTTCGAACGGGACTGGGCCCGGGCGGACCCGGCCGGGTTCGCCGCCGGCGGCGGGCCCGCGCGCAGCGTCCCGGACCGCGTCGGCCGGCTCCTCGCCCGGGGGCTCACCCAGCGCGCCGTCGCCACCCGCCTGGGCCTGAGCGAGCGCACCGTCGCCGCCCACATCTCCCGCCTGCGCGACCGCCACGGCGCCCAGACCCTCTTCCAGCTGGGCTGGCTGATGCGGGGCGCCCGCGACGACCGGTGAGCCCTCCCCGGCCGGGCGCGGCCGCGCGGGGGGCTCACACGGCGGGCGACCGGGGCCAGGGGGTGACCGGTCGTCGGGACGAGCCCGGCCGGGCCCGGTGGGGCTCAGCCGGTGGCCGCGCCGGTGGGCCAGTAGCCGGTGACGGGGGGCTGCTGCCGGGGGACGTTGAACTGCTCGCCGGGGGCGGTCCAGAAGCCCTCGCGCAGGGACAGCGCCATGCCGGCCCAGTCCAGGGCGGTCTCCACGGTGTGGTTGAGCGCCTCCTGCGACCAGGTGTCGTCGAAGACCAGCGGCAGGACGGGGGCGACCTGCTCGATGGTGGCGATCAGCGGGTTGTGGGTGATCGCCTCGTCGACGAGGAGGACGATCGGCTTCCGCAGCGCCGAGGCCCATCCGAGTTCCAGGCTCACTCCGGCCGACAGCGGCGCGCCGACGTAGGCGAACACCAGGTCCGCGGACTGCAGCGCGCGGAAGTCGGACGGCACCCGGGGCTCGGGGGCCCGGCCGGCGACGGTCCAGGCGTCGCTGTGGTGCGCGCTGTAGACGGCGGCACCGCTGCGCAGCAGCGTGGTGCGCAGGGTCGTCAGCCGCGTCCGGCTGGCGAGCGTCACCACGCTGTCCGCGGGCCCGGTCAGCCGCATCAGCGGCGCGGCCAGGAACACTCGTGCACGCCGGCCTTCGGTGGCCTGGCTGTCGTGCTGACGCAGGTAGGGCTCGGTCATGTCGACTCCGGGGGAAGGCGTTGGCACTCGGCTGCTCGCCGCCGACGCTTGGTGTGGAGATTGGGACAGGGGGAAATCGTGCGGGTTTATCACTATTTCGATGCCTGTCATACGCGGCGTTCGGGAGGGAGGATCCCGGTGCTGCGGCGTGAGGACGCCAGTTGATCGTCCATCGGGCACGGGGTGCCAGTCCACTGATGCACGGTGTCATCCCTCTGCATGGCAGAGAGATGACACCCTCTTCGGGCTGGGCGCGACCGTGACAGCCAGATACGGCATGTGGCACGATCTGAGCGTTTGATTGTCTGTCGCCTGTTCATTCGACTGACAGGCCACTGAAGAGGATTGGGGTGTGCGCGTGTCTCGTCTGCGTAGGGCTGCCAAGGCGGCCGTGATGGCGATATCTGCGGGCGTCCTTACCGTGCTTGGCTTCGGACTGCTTGCCACCGGCCATGATGCCGATGGATCTGCCCATGTCAATCGCGCGGGGTTCGGGGTCGATGTTAGTACGACTTCGAATCAGGCAATGGGCACGGCTTTGGACGGCGAACACCAGTGGACATGACAGAATGAGGCTGACGAATCGTTATGCGCTGCCGGAAGCGGCGGGGAGGCATGGCGATTCGTCGGTCTCTTGTGACGAACGGGCCAGCGCCCAACCGAGTTGGAACAGCGATTCGACGTTGTAGTCCTCCCGCATCTCGGCCAGATGGCGGGCGAGGGTCCGTTCGCTGATGCCGAGCCGGCGGGCGATGACCCGGTGGTTGGTGCCCTCGAGCAGCAGGTCGATGATGGTCTGGCGCATCCGTGACACCACCTGTTGCGGCACGGTGCGTCCGCCGGTGAAGTCGAGACCGCGGTTCCAGTTGCGTTCGAACACCTCGTGCACGAGGAAGTGGATGACGGCGGGGTCGTGGATGAAGGCGGCCAGGTTGAGGTCCTCGGCGACCGGGATGGCGGCCAGCTGCCGGTCCACGATGATCAGCCTGGTGTACGGCTCGTCGAGGGTGCGGAACCGGCCGCCGGCCTCGGTGATCTTCGCGACGTAGTCCCGGGTGGGCGCGTGGTACCGCGTGCTCGGGTGGTAGATCGTGCGGACGGCGATCCCGCGCTTGAGATCGGCCAGGTCGTCGTCGAGCACCCGGGACAGGACGTCCGGCGGGCGCGGACCTCCCGGCTGGGCCGCGAGGATCTCCTCTTTCGCCGTGGTCACGGCGTGGTTGATCCGCTGGCTGATCAGCGCCTTGCCGCGGACGTACTCAATTGTTCCGCCGGAGGACTCCGGGCGGTGAAACGCGTCCGCGAGGCTCTGGAGGTCGCTCGGGACGGCTATCGCGCGCGACAGCAGTGCCAGTGCCTGACGCTGCCAGACCGCGCTCAGACCGGTGGCGAGCTGTTGCGGGTCGACCGCGACCAGAATCTGCGGATCATCCAGGTCGGGAGTCAGGAGACCGATGTCCAACAGCTCGCTGAGGTGGCTGTAGTCGTGCTCCGCGATTTCATTGCGGGCCGTCCGACCGCGCGTCCGGATAATCGCGAGGTAGAGATCATGTGCTCCTGCGGACAGGGTGCCCGTCGCACTGACCCCCGGAATGGCGTCGTTCCTCCCGTTCATTCACGGCTCCTTCTCGACGACCGAACCTGCCCTATGGCTGCACCCGAGCCCCATCGGTGATCCTAGATCCCGGAGTGGGATCTGGAAGTGGGCATTGTTCCACCATTGCGGAGTAGCGCTTCGATTGGCACCCTCTCACCACGACCAAACCGCCGGCACCCCCCAGGCGGAGGGAACCGGCGGCTGTCGGTGTTTCGGGCCCGGTCAGCGCTTGGGGCGCCAGACCACCAGGGCGCTGGAGTGCGGGGTGGGGGGCTGGTACGGGACGAGGTCGCGCCGGTAGGAGGCGTGCACGGCGGCCTCGCGCTGCTGGAGCGCGGTCGCGGCGCCCTCGAGGGAGTCGACCAGTTCGCTGATCCGCGACTGCAGGGCGGTGACCTGGTTCTCCAGCTCGATGATCCGCTTGATGCCGGCCAGGTTGATGCCCTCGTCCTGGGAGAGCCGCTGGACCTCGCGCAGCTGCTGGATGTCGCGGGCCGAGTAGCGGCGGCCGCGGCCCGCGGTGCGGTCGGGGCAGACCAGGCCGAGGCGGTCGTACTGGCGGAGGGTCTGCGGGTGCAGGCCGGAGAGCTCGGCGGCGACGGAGATGACGTACACCGGGGTGTCCTCGGTGAGCACGTACTGCGGCGGGGCCGCGGCGCGCCGGGGGCGGCGGTTGTCGCCGGGGAGGCCCTCGCCGATGCCGGGGCCGATCGGGCTGTCGGGGATCATCGGGGACATCTGGTCGTCACGCTCCCTTCGCCGCCCGGAACAGGGCGGCTCGCGGGTCGTCGGAGGCGGTGGCCTCGCGGTACTGCTCCAGGGCGTTCAGCGCGTCGCCGGTGACGTGCTGCGGCACCACGACCTCGACGGTGACGAGGAGGTCGCCGCGGGTGCCGTCCTTGCGGGTGGCGCCCTTGCCGCGGGCGCGCATGGTGAGGCCGTTGGCGCTGCCCGGGGGCAGCTTGAGCTTCACGGCGGGGCCGTTGAGGGTGGGCACCTCGATGGTGCCGCCGAGGGCGGCCTCGGGGAAGGTCACGGGGACGGTGACGGTGAGGTTGTCCCCCTTGCGGCCGAAGACCGCGTGCGGGTCGACGTGCACGGTGACGTAGAGGTCGCCGGGCTGGCCGCCGCGCTCGCCCTGCGCGCCCTTGCCCTTGAGCCGGATCCGCTGGGCGTCCTGGACGCCGGCGGGGATGCGGACCTGCATGGTGTGGGCCGAGCTGGCCCGTCCGCTGCCGTGGCAGTCGTTGCACGGGTCGTCGACGATCATGCCGCGGCCGCGGCAGTCCTTGCACGGCTCGGAGAGCGCGAACGCGCCCTGGCCGCGGCTGACGGTGCCGGCGCCGACGCAGGTCGGGCAGACCCGCGGGGTGGTGCCGGTCCGGGCGCCGGTGCCGTTGCAGGAGCGGCAGGGGGCCTGGCTGGTCATCCGGAGGGGGACGGTCGCGCCGTCGACGGCCTCCTCGAAGGCCAGGGTGACCTCGGTCTCGACGTCGGCGCCGCGCCGCGGCTGGGCCTGCCGGCCGCCGCGGTTGAACAGGCCGCCGAAGACGTCGCCGAGCCCGCCGGTGTTGGCGCTCTGGCTGCCGCTGAAGAGGTCGCCGAAGTCGAAGCTGTAGTTGCCGGCGCCCGCGCCGGGGCCGCCGGCCCGGAAGCCGCCGTTGGCGAAGAGGCTGCGCGCCTCGTCGTACTCCTTGCGGCGCTTCTCGTCGGAGAGGACGTCGTAGGCCTCGGAGATGTCCTTGAAGCGGTCCTCGGCCTTGCTGTCGCCCTTGTTGGCGTCCGGGTGGAACTCGCGGGCGAGCTTGCGGTAGGTCTTCTTGATCTCGGCGGCGGTGGCGTCCTTGGGCACGCCGAGGACCTTGTAGTAGTCCTTCTCCACGTAGTCCTTGCCGCTCATGCGTCCACCTCGCTCCGCCCGGCAGCCGCTGCGCGCCACGCGCACCTCTGAACGGTCCGCCCGCTGCGCTCGCTCACGGCTCCCGCCACCTCCCGATGTCCATCGTCGCTGTGCTGTCGACGGGCCGTCCGCCGGCCGCCGTCGACAGCGCGCTGCGGAGCCGGCCGCCGTCATGGCCGGCGTACGACTCCGCAGCGCACTGGTTGTCAGCTGTCACAGGTTGTCAGCTGTCAGCTGTCCGAGCCACCGTCGGACGCGTCCTCGTCACCGGACTTGGCGTCGCCGTCCGGACCGGCCGTCGTCTGGGTGCCCGGCTGGGGCTCCGCGACGGCGACCATGGCGGGGCGGATGATCCGCTCGCCGATCCGGTAGCCGGGCTGGAGGATCTGCACGCAGGTGTCCTCGGTGACGTCCGAGGAGTAGCTGTGCATCAGGGCCTCGTGCATGGTCGGGTCGAAGGGCTCGCCCTCCTTGCCGAACTGCTGCAGGCCCAGCTTGGCGACGACCGTCTCCAGGGACTCGGCGACGGACTTGAAGCCGCCGGTGACCTCGCCGTGCTCGCGGGCGCGGCCGATGTCGTCCAGGACCGGGATCAGGGACTCCAGGATGTTGGAGACCGCGATCTCGCGGACCGTCAGCCGGTCGCGCTCGACCCGCTTGCGGTAGTTCTGGTACTCGGCCTGCAGGCGCTGCAGGTCGGCGGTGCGCTCGCCGGCCTCGCGCTTCGCGGCGGCCAGGTCGTCGGCACCGTCGGCGTCGGAGGAACCGCCCGCGGCGGCCTCCTCGGCCGCCTTGATCACGGCCTCCTCGGCGGCGGAGTCGTCGCCGGGCTTGCCGCCCTGCGGCTTGTCCGTCATGCCGACGCACCGCCCTTGGGCTTCTCGTCGTCCACGATCTCGGCGTCGACGACGTCGTCCTCGGCCTTGGCCTGGGCGGAGTCGCCGGCCGGGGCCGCACCGGCGGCGTCGGCGTTGGCGTACAGCGCCTGGCCGAGCTTCTGCGCGGTGGTGGACACCTTCTCGGAGGCCTCGCGGATCTTCGCGATGTCCTCGCCCTTCAGGGCCTCCTTGAGCTCGCCGACGGCGGTCTCGACCTCGGTCTTGACGTCGGCCGGGAGCTTGTCGGCGTTGTCGGCGATGAACTTCTCGGTCGAGTAGACGAGCTGCTCGGCGGAGTTGCGGGTCTCGACGGACTCGCGGCGCTTGTGGTCCTCCTCCGCGTACTGCTCGGCCTCGCGCATCATGCGCTCGATGTCGTCCTTCGGCAGCGCGGAGCCGCCGGTGACGGTCATCTTCTGCTCCTTGCCGGTGCCGAGGTCCTTGGCACCGACGTGCATGATGCCGTTGGCGTCGATGTCGAAGGTGACCTCGATCTGCGGCAGGCCGCGCGGCGCCGGCGGGAGGCCGGTCAGCTCGAACATGCCGAGCTTCTTGTTGTACGCGGCGATCTCGCGCTCGCCCTGGTAGACCTGGATCTGCACGGACGGCTGGTTGTCCTCGGCCGTGGTGAAGATCTCGGAGCGCTTGGTCGGGATCGTGGTGTTGCGCTCGATCAGCTTGGTCATGATGCCGCCCTTGGTCTCGATGCCGAGGGACAGCGGGGTGACGTCGAGCAGCAGGACGTCCTTGACCTCGCCCTTGAGGACACCGGCCTGGAGCGAGGCGCCGATGGCGACGACCTCGTCCGGGTTGACGCCCTTGTTGGCCTCCTTGCCGCCGGTCAGCTCGCGGACGAGCTCGGCGACGGCGGGCATGCGGGTCGAGCCGCCGACCAGGACCACGTGGTCGATCTCGGAGAGCGCGATGCCGGCGTCCTTGATCACGTTGTGGAACGGGATCTTGCAGCGCTCCAGCAGGTCGGAGCTGAGCTGCTGGAACTGGGCGCGGGTGAGCTTCTCGTCCAGGTGCAGCGGGCCCTCGGCCGAGGCCGTGATGTAGGGCAGGTTGATCGAGGTCTCGGAGGACGAGGACAGCTCGATCTTGGCCTTCTCGGCGGCCTCGCGCAGACGCTGCAGGGCCATCTTGTCCTTGGACAGGTCGACGCCGTGGCCGGCCTGGAAGACCTTGACCAGGTGGTCGACGACCTTCTGGTCCCAGTCGTCGCCGCCGAGGTGGTTGTCACCGTTGGTGGCCTTCACCTCGACGACCCCGTCGCCGATCTCCAGCAGGGAGACGTCGAAGGTGCCGCCGCCGAGGTCGAAGACCAGGATGGTCTGGTCGTCCTTGTCGAGGCCGTAGGCCAGGGCGGCCGCGGTCGGCTCGTTGACGATGCGCAGGACGTTGAGGCCCGCGATCTCACCGGCCTCCTTGGTGGCCTGGCGCTCGGAGTCCGAGAAGTACGCCGGGACGGTGATGACGGCGTCGGTGACGGTCTCGCCCAGGTAGGCCTCCGCGTCCCGCTTCAGCTTCTGCAGGATGAAGGCGCTGATCTGCTGGGGGTTGAAGTCCTTGCCGTCCAGGTTGATCTTCCACCCGGTGCCCATGTGGCGCTTGACCGAGCGGATGGTGCGGTCCACGTTGGTGACCGCCTGGCGCTTGGCCACCTCGCCGACCAGGACCTCGCCGTTCTTCGCGAAGGCCACGACGGACGGAGTGGTCCGCGCGCCCTCGGCGTTCGTGATGACGGTGGGCTCGCCACCCTCCAGAACGCTGACGACCGAGTTCGTCGTACCGAGGTCGATGCCGACCGCGCGTGCCATCGTAGATACCTCCACGGAAGAGTTGAGCTTTACGGGCTCAAGGATGCATGACCCGACGGGTCGCGTCAACAGGTATGAGTCCGGGTGGCTCAACTTTGCTGAGCCCTGTCCTGCGGTGCGGCCGGCGGGCGGATGTGGCGGGCGTGGGGTTACGTGACTGCCGCCATAGCTTGAGAACCTTCTGGAGGACTGTGGGTGGGCGGTATTGTCCGGGCCGTCGGCCCGGCAAGTTACCGACGAGTACACTTACTTCAGAACCACAGAGACTGCTCAACAGCAAGCCGCAGGAGACGGAGAGCCGATGCAGCTAGCAGCGATCGTCATCTCGCTGGTCACGTTCGTGATCGGCACCGCGCTCGCCGCCCGTGCGGCGTTGTACATCTTCAAGGTGGTGCGGACCGGTCAGGCGGACTCCACCCGCTTCGGGCAGCCCGCCCAGCGGGCGAAGACCGTCGCCGTCGAGTTCGTCGGCCACACCAGGATGAACCGCTGGGGGATCGTCGGCATCGCCCACTGGTTCGTGGCGGTCGGCTTCTTCAGCCTCGTCCTCACCGTGGTCAACGCCTTCGGCCAGCTCTTCGACGCCGAGTTCGCGCTCCCGATCATCGGCCACTGGCTGCCGTGGGAGATCTTCGTCGAGCTGGTCGGCACCCTGACCACCCTGGGCATCGCCACCCTGATCGTGATCCGGCTGCTCAGCCTGCCCTCCCGGGCCGGCCGCAAGTCGCGCTTCGCCGGCTCCATCGCCTGGCAGGCCTTCTACGTCGAGTACACGATCCTCGGCATCGGCATCTGCATCCTGATGCTGCGCGGCCTGGAGGGCGCCCTGGCCGGCGTCGACTCCTACGACCCCGCGTACCTGGTCTCGTACCCGATCGCCGCCGCCTTCGACGGCGTCGCCCACGGCACGCTGGCCAACCTGGTCTACCTCTTCGCGATGCTGAAGATCTGCATCTCCTTCGCGTGGGCGACCACCATCGGCCTCAACCCCTCGATGGGCGTGGCCTGGCACCGCTTCCTCGCCTTCTTCAACATCTACTTCAAGCGCGAGGAGGACGGCGGCACCGCGCTCGGCGCCCTGCGCCCGATGACCAGCGGCGGCCAGCCGATCGACTTCGAGGACCCGGCCGACGACGCCGTCTTCGGCGTCTCCCAGGTCGAGCACTTCTCCTGGAAGGGCATCCTCGACTTCTCGACCTGCACCGAGTGCGGCCGCTGCCAGTCGCAGTGCCCCGCCTGGAACACTGGCAAGCCGCTCTCGCCCAAGCTGCTGATCATGAGCCTGCGCGAGCACGCCTTCGGCAAGGCCCCCTACCTGCTCGCCGGCGGCGGCAAGGACATGGAGGGCGAGGAGAAGGCCACCCCCGAGCAGCTCGCCGACGTCCCCGCGGCGGCCCTGGCCGAGGCCGAGCGCCCGCTGATCGGCACCGCCGAGGAGAACGGCGTCATCGACCCGGACGTCCTCTGGTCCTGCACCACCTGCGGCGCCTGCGTCGAGCAGTGCCCGGTGGACATCGAGCACATCGACCACATCGTCGACATGCGCCGCTACCAGGTGATGATCGAGTCCTCGTTCCCGACCGAGGCCGGGACGATGCTCAAGAACCTGGAGAACAAGGGCAACCCGTGGGGCATGGCCACCAAGGCCCGCCTGGACTGGGTGAAGGAGCTCAAGAAGGAGACCGGCATCGAGGTGCCGGTGATCGGCGAGGACATCGACCCCGCCGAGGTCGAGTACCTCTACTGGGTCGGCTGCGCCGGCGCCCTGGAGGACCGGGCCAAGAAGACCACCAAGGCCTTCGCCGAGCTGCTGCACACCGCGGGCGTGAAGTTCGCCATCCTCGGCAAGGAGGAGTCCTGCACCGGTGACTCCGCCCGCCGCCTGGGCAACGAGTTCCTCTTCCAGATGCTCGGCGCCCAGAACGTCGAGACGCTGAACGCGGCCCTGGAGGACGCCCCGGTCAAGCGGATCGTCGCCACCTGCCCGCACTGCTTCAACACCATCGCCAACGAGTACCCGCAGCTGGGCGGCCACTTCGAGGTCATCCACCACACCCAGCTGCTG
The DNA here is from genome assembly GCF_040681575.1 of Kitasatospora sp. NPDC051702. Taxonomy (NCBI): domain Bacteria; kingdom Bacillati; phylum Actinomycetota; class Actinomycetes; order Kitasatosporales; family Streptomycetaceae; genus Kitasatospora; species Kitasatospora sp. NPDC051702. The sequence continues at coordinate 186,975 of NZ_JBFAZB010000006.1, read as the reverse complement.
CAGCACCTGATCGACGAGGGCAAGCTCGTCCCGGTCAACCCGGTCGAGGGCCTGATCACCTACCACGACCCCTGCTACCTGGGCCGCCACAACAAGGTCTACAGCCCGCCGCGCGAGATCATGGACAAGGTCCCCGGTCTGCGCCAGCAGGAGATGCACCGCCACAAGGAGCGCGGCTTCTGCTGCGGCGCCGGCGGCGCCCGGATGTGGATGGAGGAGCGCATCGGCAAGCGGATCAACACCGAGCGCGTGGACGAGGCGCTGTCGCTCAACCCCGACATCGTCTCCACCGCCTGCCCGTTCTGCCTGGTGATGCTCTCCGACTCGGTCAACGGCAAGAAGAACGAGGGCGCGGCCAAGGAGCACCTGAAGGTGGTCGACGTCGCCCAGCTGCTGCTCGACTCGGTGAAGGCCACCCCGCCGACCGAGGCCGAGGAGCCCGCGACGGTGGACGCGTAGCGTCCCCTGTTCGACAGTTCTGCAACAACTGCCCGGCCCGGGGGGCGTCGCGAGAGCGCCCGCCGGGCCGGGCTTTTGGCGCCGATCGGGGGTGCGCGGCGGAGCGCGCGGAGGGCAGGACTCGTAGGGGAGTGGTGCCAATCGCACGGCCGCCTGACTGCGTCCCCGTTGGAAGGAAATACAGTAGGCGCCAGACCGGCCCCGTGCCGGTCGACCCGTTCCGGACCGCCGGACGGGTCCAGACCACCGACGGAGGTATCGGCCCGCCGGGCCGGGCCGCGGAGAGCACAAGGGGAACAGCGCAGACCATGACCGAGGCGATCATGCTGGTCGGTGGTAAGGGCACGCGACTGCGTCCGCTGACCACCCACACCCCCAAGCCCATGCTGCCGGTGGCGGGCGTCCCCTTCATCGCGCACCAGCTGGCCCGCGCGGCCGCCGCCGGCGTCACCCGCGTCGTGCTGGCCACCTCCTACCTGGCCGAGGTCTTCGAGGACCACTTCCAGGACGGCACGCCGTACGGCATCGAGCTGGTCTACCTGACCGAGCGCGAGCCGCTGGGCACCGGCGGCGCCATCCGCAACGCCGCCTCCGGGCTGACCTGCGGCCCCGACGAGCCCGTCCTGGTCTTCAACGGCGACATCCTCTCCGGCGTCGACATCGCCGCCCTGCGCGACGGCCACGTGGCCGCCGGGGCCGACGTCACCCTGCACCTCACCCGGGTCGAGGACCCGCGCGCCTTCGGCCTGGTGCCGACCGACGCGAACGGGCGGGTGCTGGAGTTCCTGGAGAAGCCGGAGACGCCGGAGCAGATCGTCACCGACCAGATCAACGCCGGCTGCTACGTCTTCACCCGGTCCGTCATCGACCGCATCCCGGCCGGCCGGGAGGTCTCCGTGGAGCGCGAGACCTTCCCGGAGCTGCTGGCCACCGGCGCGCTGCTGCGCGGCGTCGTCGACACCTCCTACTGGCTGGACCTCGGCACCCCGGCCGCGTTCGTCCGCGGCTCCGCCGACCTGGTGCTCGGCAAGGTCGACTCCCCGGCCGTCCCCGGGCCGACCGGCGACGCCCTGCTGCTGCCCGGCGCCACCGTCCACCCGGGCGCGGTGCTCAGCGGCGGCACCGTCGTCTCCGAGGACGCCGTGGTCGAGCCCGGCGCGATCGTCGAGGGCAGCGTGATCCTCCCGGGCGCGGTGATCGGCCCGGACACCCTGGTCAAGGACTCCATCGTGGGCGCCTTCGCCACCGTCGGCGCCCGCTCGGCGCTGGACGGCGCGGTGATCGGCGACGGCGCGATCGTCGAGTCCGACAACGAGCTGCCGAACGGCATCCGGATCGCCTGCGGCACCCTGCTGCCGGTCGGCGCGGTCCGCACCTCGGCCGGCCCGGGCGGCTGCCCGGCCGGCACCGCGGCCGCCGCCGCCGTGCACGGCCCCTCGGTCACCGCACAGCGGTAGGACCCGGACCGGACCCGGCACCCGCGGCGCGCAGCCCGGGCGCCCGGGTGCGGCCGGCATTCCGGACCCGTTCGTCTCAGACTCGCTGCAAACCGGCCCCGGCTGCGAACCGGGCGTACGCGGACCGGGCCGGACGGGTACCGTCGGACCGTGGCTGGTAATCGATACGACAGCGGTCAGGGCGCCGACCCCCACGGCGGGTGGGCGCCCCCTCCGCCGCCGGCGGGGGCACCCGGGGGGCACGGGGGGACGGACGGGCCGGAGTACTTCACGGCCCCGCACCGGGGGGCGGCCGGGGGAGCCGACGGAACACCGGGGGGCTTCGGCGCGCCCGGTCCGCAGGGCGGCGGGTACGACCCGTACGCCGCCGACCGGCCCGGCAGCACCCGGGCCTTCCCGGCCGGTGACCCGTACCCGCAGGAGCCCCACCAGGGGTACTACGACCAGGGCGGGTACCCCGGGCAACCGGGCCCGCCGCAGCAGGGCTACGGCCAGGGCGACCAGGGCTACGACCAGGGCGGCTACCACCCCGGCGGCTACGGCCAGGAGGGCCACGGCGCCGGGCAGCAGCCCCCGTACAACCAGGACAACGTCACCGTCTACCGGGCCGGCGGCCAGTCCGCCCCGCACGTCTCCGGCCCCCGCCCGCACTGGCGCGAGCTGCTCGTCGGCGTCTTCCGCGCCCCGGGCGCGACCTTCGACCGCACCCGCGACCACCAGGTCTGGCTGCCCGCCCTGACGGTGTCGATGCTCTACGGCGCCCTCGCGGTCCTCGGCATCGGCCTGACCCACGACGACATCGTCAACTCGACCTTCACCGTAGCCCTGACCGGCATCCTCGCCGCCGCGATCGGCTTCACCCTGGCCGGCGCGGTCTTCGGCGCGGTCACCTACGCGCTGGCCCGCCAGCTCGGCGGCGACGGCCCCTGGAAGTCCACCGTCGGTCTGGCCGCCCTGATCGGCTGGCTGACCGACGCCCCCCGGCTGCTGCTCGACCTGGTGCTGCCCTCGGGCAGCGTGGTGGTCCAGGTCGCCGGATGGGCCACCTGGGCGCTCTGCGCGTTCCTGCTGAGCAGCATGGTCCGGCGGGTGCACGACCTCCCCTGGGGCAAGGCGGCGGCCGCCGCGGCGGTGCAGCTGCTCGCGCTGCTGGTGCTGATCAAGCTGCCGACGCTGGGCTGAGCCCGCCCGCCCCGGTGCCGGGCCGCCCGGCGCCGCGGCACCGGTCCGGGGCCGGCCCCGGACCGGGGTGCGCGATCATGCCGCCGCGCCCCGGACGGCACAATGGTGGACGGGCCCCGGGTCGTACCGGGCCCGTCCACCCCCGTCGTTCACGTACCGGAGCCAGGAATGACCCTCCCCACCACCCACGTCAGCTTCCCGGCCGGGGCGGTGACCGGCGAGTCCCCGGTGCTCGCGGTGCACCCGCTGGCCGACGGCCGGTACGCCGTGGTCACCGCGGCCACCCCGTTCCACCCGCTCGACCACACCTGGCCCGACCAGCCCGCCGACCTCGGCACCCTCGCCGTGGACGGCACCGAGCTGGCCGTCGTCGACTGCCTCACCGGCGCCGTCGGCCCGGACGGCGGCGCGCCGCTGGTCGGTGCCGACATCCCGGTCCGGCGCGGCGACGAGGAGTGGTCCTGGCTGGTCCTGCACGTCCTCGCGACCGACCCGGGCGACCTCGTCGGACGCACCGCGGTGCTCACCGTCGACGCCGGCCGCCGGGCCGCGCTCAGCGCCTCGCACAGCGGCTGCCACCTGCTCGCCCTGGCCCTCAACGAGGCCCTCGCTCCGCGCTGGCGCAAGGACCCGGGCCGCTCCGACGCCCTCGGCCACCCCGACTTCGACAGCCTCGCGATGGCCACCTCGGTGATGGACACCGAGGCCAGCACCGACACCTACCGGCTCGGCAAGTCGCTCAAGAAGAAGGGCTTCACGGCGGACGCCACCGAGGAGCTGCCCGCCCTCGCCGACGCCCTGCCCGCCCTCACCGAGGCCGTCAACGCCCGGCTCGCCACCTGGGTCGCCGCCGACGCCCCGGTCCGCATCGAGGTCCCCGGCCCCGAGCTGACCGCCCGCCGCCAGTGGCACTGCGAGCTGCCCGAGGGCGGCGCGCAGATCTTCTGCGGCGGCACCCACCTGCACCACCTCGGCGAGCTGGCCGAGCTCCGCACCGAGCTGCGGCTCTCCGAGGACGGCACCGAGCTGGTCGCCGTCACCAGGCCGAAGCGGGCCTGACCGCCACCGGGCCCGGCCCGGGAACGCCGCGGGCGGCCGCCCCTCGTCAGTCGAGGGGCGGCCGCCCGTTGTCGCGCGTGCTGTTCCGGTCGGGCCGGTCAGACCCGGGTGCGGTGGAAGTTCAGGTACGAGCGGGACGGAGTCGGGCCGCGCTGGCCCTGGTAGCGCGAGCCGTAGCGCTCCGAGCCGTACGGGTGCTCCGAGGGCGAGGAGAGCCGGAACAGGCAGAGCTGCCCGATCTTCATGCCCGGGTACAGCTTGATCGGCAGCGTCGCGACGTTGGACAGCTCCAGCGTCACGTGCCCGCTGAAGCCGGGGTCGATGAAGCCGGCCGTGGAGTGCGTCAGCAGGCCCAGCCGGCCCAGGCTCGACTTGCCCTCCAGCCGGGACGCCACGTCCTCGGGCAGCGTGATGACCTCGTAGGTCGAGGCCAGCACGAACTCGCCGGGGTGCAGGATGAACGCCTCGTCGCCCTCGGGCTCGACCAGCCGGGTCAGGTCCGGCTGCTCCTCGGAGGGGTCGATGTGCGGGTAGCGGTGGTTCTCGAACACGCGGAAGAAGCGGTCGAGGCGCACGTCGATGCTCGACGGCTGGATCATCGACGGGTCGAACGGGTCGATGACGACCCGGCCCAGGTCGATTTCGGTCCGGATGTCCTTGTCAGAGAGCAGCACGCTTCGAGGTTACGTGCACGACGGGGCCCCGGACGAATCCGCCCGGGGCCCGTTCCGTCCTCACGCCGACCGTCAGGCCAGGAACTCCGCGGCCTCCAGCCGCAGGGCCTGCGCCAGTTGCGGCGCCGACAGCTCCCGCACGTCGGCCAGCACCGAGCTCCGGAGCCGTCCGCACTGCGGACAGCGGATCAGCCGCCCGGGCCCGAGCCGGCCGGGTCCGAGGTTCTGCATCGGGAACGTGGTGGTGCTGAACAGGTGCCCCTCGGCACAACGAACGACGGCGCGCTGCTCCATCGGTCCCCTTCCCATCCCTAACCCAGTACTCACCCGTACTCATCGCGCCCCGGTGGCCCAAGGCCCCGGGACAGCGTCACATTAGGGGATGTTCCGGACATTCCACACCGTGGCTCGCCGCCCCGACCCCACCCGCCGGAGCACTCCTACGCGGCCCACACAGTACGCCTCCGCGCGCCCCCGGCCGCGCTCCGCCACGTCCCCGGGAGGCCTGTGCGGCGAGGGTCACGGATGGGGTACAGTGATGCTGGATCGAGCGGTCTATGACGGCTCGTCAGGCGGGCGTAGTTTAATGGTAGAACATGAGCTTCCCAAGCTTAGAGCGCGAGTTCGATTCTCGTCGCCCGCTCCACTGAAAAAGCCGCAGGTCAGGTGACCTGCGGCTTTTCTGTTGCCCCGGCGGGGTGTCGGCGGCGTCCCCGTGCGGTGCCGGCGGGATCCCGCCGGGGCGGCGGCGTGGTCAGGGGGTGTCGAGGAAGGCGCGGACGGTCTTGGTGAAGGCCTCGGTCTCCTCGGCGAGGACGATGTGGCCGGTGTCGAACTCGGCGTACTCGCTGGTGGGCAGGGCCGCGTGGAGGCGGCGGGCGTTCCCGACCGGGACGGTGGCGTCCCGGGTGCAGCCGATCACCAGGGCGGGGGCCTCGACGCGGGGCAGCAGCGGGGTGAGGTCCAGGCTGAGGTCCAGGGCGATGTGGCGCAGGGTGCCGGGGGTCGGCCGCATGTAGGCGGTGTTGGCCTCGACGGCCTCGCGGCCGATGCGGTTGAGGAAGCCGCCGCTGAAGGCGGTGAGGGTGGCGTAGCCGCCGAAAGCGTCGGGGTGGTCGGCGAGCGACAGCCAGGTGGCCATGGACAGCCGCATGTACTCGTCCTGTTCGGCGCTGATCCAGCCGGCGGCGGCGACCAGGCGGCGGACCTGGTCGGGGCGCAGGGCGGCCGCCGCGGTGGCGACGACGGCGCCGAGGGAGAAACCGAAGACGTCGGCGGGGCCGCGGCCGGCGTCGTCGATGACGGCGTTGACCTGGGCGGCGAGGGTCTCCAGGGTGAGCTCGGCGCCGTCGTCCTCGGCGGCCTCGCTGCCGGAGAGGTCGGGCAGCAGCACGGTGTAGCGGTCGGTGAAGGCGTCCAGCAGGCCGTCCCACATGCCCGAGCCGGGGCCGGTGCCGTGCACCAGGACGAGGGTGTCGGGGCCGTCGCCGACGACGCGGTAGGGGATGCGGGCGGTACCGACGGTGATGGTGGGCATGGCTGGGTCCTTTCGAGGAGGTCCTGGTGGGGACCGGCGGGTGGTTCGGCGCTGTCGGCCCGGTCCTGCCGGTCCCTGGCGACAAGAAGTAAACTACACGGTGCAGATCATTGATTCAACTGCACCGTGCAGTGCACTTTGCTTCGCGGTGATGCCGGCGCCCCGGGGCGCGGCGGAGGGTGAGGGAATGGTGAGAGTGGAACTGTCCGTCCACGGTCACCGTCCAAGCAGTGATGGAATCCCAGCCCGGCCCGGAAGCCGGGAGGAGCGCGGAGGGCCCAGTGCAGTCAGGTGGTGCCGAACTGAACGTCGGATTACCGGTCGGGTGTCAGGACCGCGTGCCGGTCACGTCGCCCCTCGGGCCCCCCGTCAGGATGGCGACGATCGATCAACTCGACGCCGCGGAGCGCTGCGAGGCGCTGCTCCAGGACACCCTGGACGCCGTCCGGCCGGCGCTGGTCTGGGAGCCGGCCGCGCCGAGGGCCGGAGCGCGGCTGCCGCTCCCGGGGCAGGACCCGGACCTGCACTGGTACGTCACCCGGGGGAGGGACGTCCGCACCGTCGTCTCGGCGGCCCGCCGGGCGGTGCTGGTGGACGTGGTGGAGCGACACTGGCGCCGGCGCGGCTGGACGATCACCTCGCTGAACGCCGGGCGGGACCGCCCGGGCGTCACCGCCGTCACCTCGGACTGCTACCGACTGGTGCTGCGCTTCGGCGAGTTGGGCGAGGTCGGGCTCACCGCGGGCTCGCCCGGGGTGCTCCGCTCGGAGCGGCTGCCGTCGCCGCCGCAGGCCGCCGGGCGTGCCCCGGTGCCGCTGCCGGACGTCTGCTGCCCGCACTGGAGCGCGATGTTCTGAGCGGGAGCCCGAAGGGAAGGGGGAGGCGCGGAGCGAGTCCCCCCGGACCCGCTCCGCACCGCCTCGTCGCACGGCTTCGGCGCGGCCGCTCCCCCCGACTCCCCGGCAGCCCCGCCGTTTCCCCCCTGGCAGCACCCTCCGGCGAGAGCGCCCTGCACAGGCCCCGGCGAGCCCCCACCCCCGGGGACGTCGTTGATCTCAAGCTAACAAACCGCGTGGTTGGTTTGTCAATACCCGGATCCACGAAACATCCACAAACGTGATGGTCGGTTCGAGCGCGGCTGCAGGGCTCGGACCAGCGGATCGAGGGCCTCGGAGGGCCCGGGCGGCCCCGGGGCGCACGCCGCGGCGGGCGGCACCGTCGATGGACATGGCAGTGGAACCCGACATTCCGTGCATCACGGCAGCACGGAGGGACACCGCGTGAGCGCTGAGCGCAGCCGGTGGCCCGAAGGCTCGACGGACGGGGGCGGGGCAGTGCCGCGGCCCCTCCGGCGGGGTGGGCGCCCGGTTCAGCGCAGCAGCCGGCGCTCCTTGGCCACCGCCACCGCGCCGGCCCGGGTGTCCACGCCCAACTTGTCGTAGATCCGGCCCAGATGGGTCTTCACCGTGGCCTCGCTGATGAACAGCGCCCGGGCGATCTCCCGGTTGCCCAGCCCCTGCGCCAGCTGCGCCAGGATGTCCTGCTCACGCTCGGTCAACTGCGGTGCGGGCGCCCGCATCTGCGCCATCACGCGGGACGCGACCGGCGGCGAGAGCACCGTCCGGCCCCGGGCCGCGGCGTGCACGGCGGCGAACAGCTCCTCGGGCCGCTCGGCCTTCAGCAGGTAGCCGGTGGCGCCGGCGGCGATCGCCCGGGTGATGTCGGCGTCGGTGTCGTAGGTGGTGAGCACCAGGACGTGCGGTCCGCCGCCGGCCGTGGTGATCCGCCGGGTGGCCTCGACCCCGTCGATGCCGTCGCCGAGTTGGAGGTCCATCAGCACCACCTGGGGCGCCAGCGCGGCGGCCAGCGCGACGGCCTCCTCGCCGGTGCTGGCCTCGCCGACGACCTCGATGTCGCCCGCGCTGGCGAGCAGTGCCAGCAGGCCGGCGCGCACCACGGCGTGGTCGTCGCAGACCAGCAGCCGGACGGGGGAGTCGGGGGCGGTGCTCATCGGGGCTCCAGGGGGATCGCGGCGGAGACCACAGTGCCCTCGCCGGGGGTGCTCTCCACGGTCAGCGTCCCACCGAGCTGGCGCAGCCGGGCGCGCATCGCCGACAGCCCGTACCCGCGGCCGTCGGACGTCCCGGTCGAGCCGGGTGTCCCGGACGTGCCGGTGGTGCCCGCCGTGCCGGACGTGCCGGTGGTGCCCGCCGTGCCGGCCGTGCCGACCGCGCCGGTCGTCGCCGGGTCGAAGCCGCGGCCGTCGTCGGCGACGTCCAGGACGGCCTGGTCGCCGAGGAACGACAGCGTGATCGCCGCGGTCGACGCCCCGGCGTGCTCCCGGACGTTGGCCAGCGCGCCCTGGGCGATCCGCAGCAGCGCGGACTGCACGGCGGCGGGCAGCGGCACGGGCGGGCCGTCCAGGTGGAAGCGGACCGGCAGGCCGCTCTCGGCCTCCTCCCGGTCGGCCAGGGCCCGCAGCGCCCCGTCGAGCGGGCGGCCGTCGGCGAGTTCGGCCGGTGCGAGGTCGTGGACGAAACGGCGCGCCTCGGCCAGGTTGCGGGCCGCCACCCGGGCGGCGGTCCGGACGTGGGTGCGGGCGGTCACCGGCTCGGTGTCCCAGGTGCGTTCGGCGGCCTGGAGCAGCATCTGCTGGCTGGACAGGCCCTGCGCCAGGGTGTCGTGGATCTCCATCGCCAGCCGCTCGCGCTCCGCGAGGGTGCCCTCCCGCCGTTCGGTGGCGGCGAGTTCGCGCCGGGTGTGCACCAGGTCGGCGATCAGGGCGCGCTGCCGGGCGGCCTGCCGGGCCATGAACAGGAAGACGCCGGTGGCGAGCGCCGCCACTGTGGGCGGCAGCAGGACGAGGGTGGCGTCCGCCCCGTCCGAGAGCCGGATCTCGGCGATCACCACCAGCAGGGTCAGCGCCGCCACCAGCGGGATCGCGGCCCGTGCCGGCAGGGCCCGCAGCACGGTGTAGACGAGCGGGACGGCGCACCAGGCGAAGCTCGGCGCGAGCAGCACCAGGACCACCCACAGCGCGAGCACGGCCACCAGCGGCCACGACCGCGGCCGGGCACCCGGGGCGGGCGGGCGGTGGTGCGCGAGCCAGGAGCCGGCCGGCTGGACGACGGCCAGTGCGGCGCTCAGCCCGATCACCCAGGGGATCCGGGGGTTGCCGTGGTGGTGGGAGAGGTAGCGGCTGAGCGAGGCGGCGAGCAGGAGCAGGAAGGCCGAGTCGAGCAGCACCGCCAGGCGTCCCGCGTCCGGGTCGCCGGTGTCGCGGCCGGCGGCGGGGCGGCCGGTCGCGGGGCGGGGTCGTCGCACGGGTGGCTCCTGGCTGGGCGGGCGGTCGGGGTGCCCGGCCGGGCTGGCGCACCGACCGGCCGGCGGGCCGGTCACCGCGCCGACCTGCACCGATCCCTCGATGGTGACCCGCCGGGCCCGGTCCCGCATCAGCCGATCGGTTGACGGCGTCGTCCTCCATCATGCCCGCGCGGTCGCGCCGGAGCGCCGATGTGGCGGGGCGGGGCCCGGCCGGAGGATCGAGGGGAGCCGGGCGGACCCCCACCGCCCGGCCCCAGACGCCGATCCGCTGAGGAGCTGGACCATGAAGAAGATCTCCGTGCGCACCCGGGTGCTGACCGGCACCCTCGCCGCCGCCGCGCTCGCCGCCACCGTGGGCGCCGTTTCGGCCAGCGCCGAGACCTCCGAGACGCCGGCCGCCCCGGCCGCGGTCAAGGCGGACACGCAGAACCGGAACCTGGCCCAGACCACCGGTCTGTCCCTGGACGCCGCCACCCGCGCCGCCCAGGCCACCCTGGACGCGGCGACCAAGGCCGGCCAGCACGTCTCGGTCGCGGTCGTCGACCGGGACGGCGTCACCCGCGTCCTGCTCAAGGGCGACGGTGCCGGCCCGCAGTCCCCCGAGTCGGCGCAGCGCAAGGCGTTCACCGCCGTCTCCTGGAACGCGCCCACCTCGGAGCTGACCAAGCGGCTGGCCCAGGCCCCGACCCTCAAGGACATCCCGGGCACGCTGTTCCTGGCCGGCGGCGCTCCGGTGCAGTCGAAGGGCGCGCCGGTCGCGGCGATCGGTGTCGCGGGTGCGCCCAGCGGCGACCTGGACGAGCAGTTCGCCCAGGCCGGCGTCGCCGCGCTGGCGAAGTGACGCCCGCCGGCCGGTCGTCCCGCTCCCGGTGGCCGGGGCGGGGCGCCGGCCGGGGCGGCGCGCTCGGGCCCGTCCCCGGCCCCGGGGGGAACTGCCCGTTCGAGTGAAGATCGAGACGGTCTCCGCAGAACACGGAGCGGTCCTTTGAAAAGCCGGTGCCGCTGTCAGTGCCGCGTGGCAGGCTTCCCGGTATGACGGCGTGGACCCTCAACGACATCGAACGTGCGATCCGCTCCTCCTGGGGTGTCGACACCTGTGCGCCCGAGGACCTGGCCCACTGGCGTCCCGACAATCCCGCCCGCGGCCAGTGCGGGGTGACGGCGATGGTGCTGCACGACCTGCTCGGCGGCGAGCTCATGATGGGCGAGGTGCACGTCGGCGGGGTCCGGACGGACCTCCACTGGTGGAACCGCTTCGCCACCGGCGTCGAGATCGACCTCACCCGGGAGCAGTTCGGCCCGGACGAACTGGTCGGCCCGGGCCGACCGGTCGCCCGCCCGGCCCGCCCCGGCCGGCTCCAGGCCCAGTACGAGCTGCTGCGCCACCGGGTGGTCGCCGAGCTGGAGCACGGCCGCGCCCGGTTGCCGGAGCGCGCCTGCGCATGAGCGCTCCCCGCCGGTCCTCCTGACGTACAGTCGGCCGCGCGCACGGCGCCGGTGACGGCCGCCGTGGCTGCGGTGGTGACGTCCACGGCGGGGCGCCGTGGTGAGGACGGCGAGGGGAGTGCGCGATGACCGCGACGACGGTGGGCTTCGTGGGGCTGGGCGCGATGGGGCAGGGGATGGCCGGCAGCCTGCTGCGGGCCGGCCACGCCGTCCGGGTGTGGAACCGCTCGCCCGGCCCGGTGGCCGCCCTGGTCGCCCGGGGTGCGGAGCCGGCCGGGTCGCTCGCCGAGGTGTTCGCGGCCGACACCGTGGTCTCCATGCTCGCCGACGACGCGGCCGTCGAACGGCTGCTCCTCGACCCCGGGCTGCTCGCGGGCGCGACGGCGACCCTGCACGTCAACATGGCCACCGTCTCCGTGGCGCTCGCCGAACGCGCCGAGGCGCTGCACGCCGAGCACGGCGTCGGTTACCTGGCCGCGCCGGTGCTCGGCCGGCCCCCGGTCGCGGCGGCCGGCCGGCTGAACGTCCTGGCCGCGGGCGCCCCCGAGCTGCTGGCCCGGGCGGAGCCGCTGTTCGCCGCGATGGGCGAGCGCACCTGGCACTTCGGCGACCGCCCCCGGCAGGCCAACGCGGCCAAGATCAGCGCCAACTTCCTGCTGGCCTGCGCGATCGAGTCGATGGCCGAGGCGTGCACGCTGGCCGAGGGCCACGGTGTCCGGCCGGGTGACCTGATCGGGATGCTCACCGCCACGCTCTTCCCCGGGCCGGTGCACACCGGGTACGGCGCGATGATCGCCGAACGCCGTTACGAGCCGGCCGGGTTCAGGCTCCCGCTGGGCCTCAAGGACGTCGGCCTCGCGCTGGAGGCCGGTGCCGCGCAGCACGTCCCGCTGCCCTTCGGCGGCATCCTGCGGGACGCCTTCCTGGACGCCCTGGCCCACGGCGACGGCGACAAGGACTGGTCCGCCGTCGCGGAGGTCGCCCGCCGCCGGGCCGGCCTGTCCGATTGAGGCGCCCGCGGGCGGCGGCGACCGGCGGCACCCGTTCGGCACCGCCGCACCCGGGAACGTGCTCGGAGCGCGTTCGGGCGAGGGCGCCCGGGGGAGCGCGCACCAGGGCGCGGGAGCGGAATAACCGGCGCGAGGGCCGTGCTCGCACCTCTGTCCGCACCACCAGACCGGGGAGTTCCGATGGCCGACCAGCCGGCCGGCGCCGAGGCGCCGCGCAGTTTCCTGTTCCTCGACGCCAGTGCCCGGGAGGACGGCAACTCCGGGCGGCTCGCCCGGCTGGCCGCGGAGGCGAGCCTGCCGGCCGGGGCGGAGCAGCGCTGGCTGCGGCTGAGCGAGCACCCGCTGCCGCCGTTCCAGGACCTGCGGCACACCGGGGACGGCCGCTACCCGGAGCCGGTCGGCCACGAACTGACGCTGCTGGAGGCCACCCTGGCCGCCACCGACCTGGTCTTCGTCGCGCCGCTGTACTGGTACTCGCTGCCGAGCAGCGCCAAGCTCTACCTCGACCACTGGTCGGCCTGGCTGCGGGCGCCCGGGGTGGACTTCCGCGCGGGCATGGCCGGCGGCACGCTGTGGGCCGTCACCGCCCTTGCGACCGAGGACGACAAGGCCGATCCGCTGGTCGGCACGCTCCGGCTGACCGCCGAGTACTTGGGGATGCGGTGGGGCGGCGCGCTGATCGGCAACGGCAGCCGGCCGGGGGACGTGCTGCGCGACGAGCGGGCGCTGGTTTCCGCCAAGTCCTTCTTCGCCGGCTGACCGGCCCCGGACCGGTCGCCGGCCCGCCCCCGCGTCGGTCATCGGGCCGCCCCGGGCCCGGTCGTCGGCCCGTCGCCCGAACGCCGTCGGGCGGCGCTCCCGGGGCCCGGGGGCCGGCCTCCGCCGCGGTGGTGTTCGCGGAATGTTCACACCCGTGGTCGCTTCACGCCGCGCAGGGCCGTGCGGTACGGTCCTCCGGGCGTGTACCCGTCAGCCAACGTCATGTTTCGGTAAAGGCCAAAAGCCTTGTGTGTGGACGTAGTTGGACGATTCGGGCGCGCCTGTTCCCTGAGCGGACCCCGGCGTGACACCCGCCTTCCGAAGTGGCTGGATCGTTCGGTAATCTCCGTCGGACTTTCAAGCTTCGCGGGGGATTGCGGCATGCTCGGCCGCCCCTCGCGCCCCGGGCCTCGCCCGGACTCTTCCGTGAGGTCTCCCTTGTCCATACGTCGCAGTCTTGCCCTTGCCGGCGCCGCCGCGCTCACGTCCTCGCTCGTGCTGTCCGGCGCCCAGGGCGCCATGGCCGTCGGCACCACCGGATCCCCGTCGGCCGCCGCCCCGCAGGCCAAGGCCTCCAGCCAGAGCCTGGACCTGACGGTGAACGGCGTGCCCGGCACCTTCATCGCCGGCGGTGACGCCCGCGAGTTCACCTTCAAGATCGACAACTCGACGAAGCACGACTTCATCTTCCTGCCGCTGCTCAAGTTCAAGAACAAGGCCGGCACGCTCAAGGCGAAGGACCTCAAGGTCGAGTACCAGATGCCCGGTGGCCAGTGGCAGACCGGTGCGCCCGCCCCCGACGCCGGCGAGGACAAGGACGACTCCGTCCTCACCCTGCTCGGCGCCCTCGGCCCGGACGGCAACCCCACCGACGACGACCTGCTCGTGGTGAACCGCGGCAAGGCCTTCTCGATCAAGATCCGGGTCTCCTTCACCTCGGACGCCCCGCTCGGCCGGGCCGGCGTCGTCCCGGTGGTGTTCTCCGCCGAGCTCGACGACGACACCCACCAGCCGGTCGACGAGGGCCACCTCAGCTGCGACGGCATCAAGGGCGCCGGCTTCGTGATCAAGGCCGGCGGCGGTGGCAAGCCCAGCCCGACCGTCAGCCCGACCCACACCGGCAAGCCCAGCCCGACCGCCACCACCTCGCCGACGGCCACCCACTCGCCGACCGGCAGCACCTCGCCCACGGCCACCCACTCGCCGACCGGCAGCACCTCGCCGACCGCGAGCACCTCGCCCACGGCCACCGCCACGGCCACCGCCACCGCCACGCCCACCGCGACGGCCACGGCGACCACCACCGGCACCCCGACCACCCCGTCGACCGGCACGCCGTCCGCCTCCGCCTCGACCGCCGCCCCCGCCCCGGGCGACAGCACCGGTGGCGACACGGCCGGCCCGATCGACTTCCCGGTGGCCGTCCCGACCGTCAAGACCCCGCCGCTCACCCCGGCCGCCGTCAACAAGGCCAAGGCCGCCGCCGACAACGGCGACAAGGCCCTGGCCCAGACCGGTGGCGGTGACGACACCACCGCCATCGCCGGCGCCGGTGCCGCCGTGCTGCTGGCCGGTGTCGGCACCCTCGTGGTGCTCCGCCGCCGCAAGTCGGCCCAGCAGGGCTGACCTCGACCGCGCGCCCGAGCGGTGGCGCCCGAGTGCCGCCGTGCCGCCCGGAGTCCGTCCGACGGACCTCCGGGCGGCACGGGCGGTACTCCTCCGTCACATAGGATGTCCGGCCGGAGGGGGGCGGAACCGGCGGGGAGAGGGACAGGTGCGGGGAGCACGCACGGCACGGACGACCACCGACTACGAGGCGGCGACCGGGCGGATCGCGGGACTGCCACTGCGCAGGCACCACGTCCTGCTGGTCGCCTGGACGGTGCTCTGGTTCTTCCTGGTCGAGCCCAGCGGAGGCTTCTCCTGGCACTACCTGCGCCAGGGTGAGCAGCTGCTCTTCAGCGACCAGCCGGACGGCGGGCTGGCGCTCTACGCCCACCACCCGGAGCTGCAGATCGGCCCGGTCAGCCTCGCCGCGGCCCGGCTCACCGCGCCCTTCTCACCGCACGTCGGCGAGCTCGTCGCGGAGGCCGCGGCGTCCGCGCTCGGCCTGGTGATGCTCGTCCTGATCGGCCGCACCGCCGCCCTGTACTACCTGGGCACCGGCACCAACCACCGCCGGCTCCAGCAGCGCCTGCTGATCGCCGGACTGGCCTTCATCCCGATGTGGGTCGAGGTCTCGGTCCGCTTCGCGCACCTGGACGACGTCCTGGCGCTGTTCTTCACCACCCTCGCCGCGCACGCCCTGGCCCGCGGCAAGCCCACCATGGTCGGCGTCTACCTCGCCCTGGCGGTGGACTCCAAGCCCTGGGCGATCGCCTTCGCCCCGCTGATCCTGGCGCTGCCGCGCCCCGCCTGGCTGCGCACCGCGATCTGGTTCGCCGGGCTGGTGGCGATCGCCTGGCTGCCGTTCTACCTGGGCAACCTGGACACCCTCGCGGCGGCCAAGTTCACCATCCCCAACCAGCCGGCCTCGGCGCTGCGCTGGTTCGGGGTGACCGACCCCGCCACCCCGTGGTGGGACCGCCCGACCCAGTTCGCGCTGGGCATCGGCCTCGGCACCGTCGCGGTCTGGCGCGGCCGCTGGCCCGCAGTGGTGCTGCTCGGCGCGGACGCCCGGATCCTGCTCGACCCGAGCGTCTACACCTACTACACCGCCTCGATCCTGCTCGGCACCCTGCTCTGGGACGCGGTCGGTCAGAAGCGGCTCGTGCCGTGGTGGAGCTGGATCGCGCTGGCCTCGTTGTACGGCGGCACCCTGCTCATCCCCTCCGACGCGGCCCGCGGCTTCGTCCGGCTCGCCTTCGTCGTGGTCTCGGCCGCGTACGTGCTGCTCTGGCCCACCCAGCGGACCCGCCGCCCGCGCCCGCCGGCGGACGGGGAGGGGCGCCGCCGCACCTCCCGGCGGCGCGAGCGCGACCTGGTGGGCGCCGGCGCCTGACCGGGGCTCCCCGCGCCCGGGTGCCGGACCGGGGCGCCCCCGCGCCCGATGCCGGAACCGGCTTGACCCTCACGCGGCGTGAGAGCCGAGGCTGGTGGTCGAAAGGAAGGGAGCACCCCTGATGAGCGGCAGCGGCGGCTACACGGTCGGCGCCCTGGCGAAGATCGCCAAGGTGACGGTCCGCACCCTGCACCACTACGACGAGATCGGTCTGCTGTCCCCCGCGGGCCGCACCCCGGCCGGCTACCGCCGGTACGGGGAGGCCGACCTCGACCGGCTGCAGCAGATCCTCTTCTACCGCGAGCTCGGG
Source organism: Kitasatospora sp. NPDC051702 (assembly GCF_040681575.1). Lineage (NCBI taxonomy): Bacteria > Bacillati > Actinomycetota > Actinomycetes > Kitasatosporales > Streptomycetaceae > Kitasatospora > Kitasatospora sp. NPDC051702. The sequence continues at coordinate 170,757 of NZ_JBFAZB010000006.1, read as the reverse complement.
TTCCCCCTGGAGGAGATCGCGGCGATCCTGGACGACGACTCGGTCAGCCCGACCGAGCACCTCCGGCGTCAGCACGGACTGCTGACCGACCGGATCGGTCGGCTCCAGGCCCTCGCCGCGGCCGTCGAGAACGCCATGGAGGCACGCAGGATGGGCATTCAGCTGACCCCGGAGGAGAAGTTCGAGATCTTCGGCGAGGGCTACCAGGAGGACTGGGAGACCGAGGCGGAGCAGCGCTGGGGCGACACCGAGGCCTGGGCGGAGTCCCAGCGCCGCACGGCGAAGTACGGCAAGGCCGACTGGGAGCGGATCAAGGCCGAGGCGGACGGGTTCAACGCCCGGATGGTCGAGGCGCTCACCGCCGGCGAGCCGGCCGACGGCACGGTGGCGATGGACCTCGCCGAGGAGCACCGCCGGCACATCAGCGACAACTTCTACGAGTGCGGCCACCGGATGCACCGCTGCCTCGGTGAGATGTACGTCGCCGACCCGCGGTTCACCGCCACCTACGAGACGATGGCGCCGGGCCTGGCCGTGTGGCTGCGCGACGCCATCCTCGCCAACGCGGACCGCAACGAGCGGTCCGGTGAGCAGCAGGCCTGACGGGGGACGGGACGGCCGGGCGCGGGACCGGTGAGAGTCGGGGCCGGTGAGAGTCGGGGCCGGTGAGAGCCGGGACGGGGGAGTGGGACCGCCGGGCACCGGTCCCGGCCCGGATCAGGCGACCCCGCGTCCGAAGGAACGCCGGTAGGCGGTCGGGGAGGTGCGCATCACCCGGCCGAAGTGGTGGCGGAAGGTCGCGGCGCTCTCGAAGCCGACCGCCGCGGCCACCTCCTCCACCGTGCCCTCCGGGGACTCCAGGAGGGGCAGGCTGGCCGCGATGCGCTGGGTGACGACCCAGCGCATCGGGCTGGTGCCGTTGCGCGCGGTGAAGTGCCGCAGGTACGAGCGGTCCGACATCCGGGCGGCGCGGGCCAGCAGCGAGATGGTCAGCGGGGACGCCAGGTGGTCCATCGCCCACTGCATGCTGCGGGCGATCCCGTCGTCGTCCTCCTCGACCGACCGGACCGCGGCCTCGATGAACTGGGCCTGCCCGCCGTCCCGGTGCGGCGGCACGACGAACCGCCGGGCCACGCTGTTGGCCACCCTGGCGCCGTGGTCCCGGCGGACCAGGTGCAGGCAGAGGTCGATGCCGGCGGCGCTGCCCGCACTGGTGAGCACGTTGCCGTTGTCGACGTAGAGCACGTCCGGGTTGACCCGCACGTCCGGGTGGCGCTGCTGGAGCAGGTCCGCGTACCGCCAGTGGGTGGTGGCCTCCCGGCCGTCCAGCAGGCCGGCGGCGGCCAGCGCGAACGCGCCCGAGCAGATCGACACGATCCGGGCCCCGCGTTCGTGCGCCGTGCGCAGGGCCGCGACCAGGCCGGGGGACACCTCGCCGCTGAAGGCGTTCGCCACCCCGGGGACCACCACCGTGTCGGCGGCGGCGAGTTCGTCCAGTCCGTGCCGGGCGGTCAGCGCGAACCCGCCCACCGCGTCCAGGGCCGCCCCGGGCCGGTCGGCGCACACCTTGAGCCCGTACCACGGGGCCGCCAGCAGCCCGCTCAGCTCGGGCCGGGCCAGCCCGAACACCTCCACCACCACGCCGAGTTCGAACGGGGCCATGCCCTCGAAGGCGTACACCGCGACGTCGTGCACCGGCTCCGGCCGCCGCCCGATGGTGACGGGCACCGGGCGGGAAGCGGCCACGACCGGGCCCTCGACGTACTGCTCGGCCATGCGGACCCCCTGCTGACGGTGGCGGGATGGCGGTGAGTGTAGCCGTTCCGGCCAGTCCGAAATTGCTTCGAACCGGCCTGCAACCTCCGTGGCCCCCGGACGTCCATCGAGTAGGGGGGCGGAGCCTGACAGGCCGGGGGGCGCTGGAAGGATTCCCTCGATCACGAACTGACAGGTGTCCTGACGGGTGCTCCGGCCGAGAGCCGGGCGTTCCGTCCCGGGGGAAAGCAGAACGCGCATGTCCATGGCCATCGGGCCGTTCGCCGTACCACCGCGGGGGCGCGGACTCTCCGTCCGCGGCCTCGTCGGGCTGCTGTTCGGTGCTCAGGAGGTCGGCGAGGTGTCCGCGGCGACGGGCGCCGAGCAGGCGGCGGCACGTCGCTCCGGCTTCCGGCTGCTCCGCGGCGGACGCAAGGCCGCCGAGGACCGGCCGACCCTGACCGACCTGTACCACGCCCACCGGCTGGGCCTGGGCCGGATGGCGGTGCTCCTGGTGGACCACCAGGACCTGGCCGAGGACGTCGTGCAGGAGGCCTTCACCCAGCTGTACCAGCGGTACGGAGAGGAGCTCGACGACCTGGACAACGCGCTCGGGTACCTGCGCACCGCGGTGGTCAACGGCGCCCGCTCGATGCTCCGCCGCCGGAAGACCGCCCGCGAGTACGTGCCGCCGCACGAGGCCGACGCGCCGTCAGCGGAGGACCACGCGGTGCTCAACGACGAGCACCGCCGGGTGCTCGTCGCCCTGCAGGAGCTGACCCCCCGCCAGCGTGAGGTGCTGGTGCTGCGCTACTGGTCCGACCTGTCGGAGGCGCAGATAGCCGAGACCCTGGGGCTGTCCCGGGGCGCCGTGAAGTCCACCGCCAGCCGGGCCCTGGACGCCTTGGAAAAGCATCTGGAGAAGGTTCGATGACCGACAAGAATCCCCGCCCCAAGAGCGGTGACCGAGGCGGTGGCGGGCCGGCCGAGACGCCGACGGAACGGCTGCTGCGGGAGGCCATGAACGCCCGCGCCTCGCTCATCACCGTCCACGACCTGCGCCCGGCCGACCCGCCGACGCGGCGACTGCGCCGGCTGCGCCCGCTCTACCTGGCCACCGTGCCGGTCCTCGCGCTGGCCGCCGCGCTCGCCATCGGCGTGCTCACCCTCCACGGCGACCCGCTGGCCAGGAAGGACGTCCCGCCGCCGGCCGCCACCGGGTCGGCCACGCCGAGCCCCACCGCCTCGCCGACCGGCACCCCGACCCCCACGCCCACCCCCACCGTCGCGCCGTCGGACACCGGCGCCCCCACCGGCGAGCCCGAGACCGGCGCCCCGCTCTCGGACGTCACCCCGACGCACGGCAGCACCCCGACGCCGACCGGCACCACCCCGGCGGCCGCCGGGAAGCCGTACACCTTCCGGAACGTCAGGTTCAAGGTCCCGGCGGGGTGGCGGGTCGTCGAGCCGTCCCCGGGGGACACCGCGCTGTGCGTGATGAGCCCGGGCGCCCCGCCGGCGTCGTCGCCGAACCCGGGGCTCCCGGTGGGGGCCAACCCCGACCCGTGCCAGCCGTACGGCGTGCTGCTGGTCGTGATGGACCAGCCCTCGGAGAACTGGCCGTCGACGGCCATGATGGACACCGCGAGCGGCTGGAGCCCGCAACCCGCCTGTCCGGTCTGGGGCAACGTCCACGCACCGGCCGGGCAGGAGGCCAAGAGCACCGGGCCGGAGAAGAGCACGCCCACCGTGGCCGGGCGCCCGGCCCGCAAGTCGCAGTGGCAGGGCAGCTGCGGCAGCGACTCCTTCACGGCCCAGATGTGGGCGCTGCCGAAGGACGGCGTCTTCGTCACGACGGCGGGCCTCAAGGCGGACTACCAGGCCGGCCTGAACTCGCTGCTCGGCAGCCTCGACCTGAGCGGCCACCAGGCCCCGCCGACGGCGGCCAACCAGAACGACGTCGCCGTGACCTTCGACGGTCTCGCGGCCGGCCAGCCGTTGCGGGCGGGCAGCGCGGTCGTCACCTTCTCGGTGACCTTCCGCAACACCAGCCAGAACACCTACGCCCGGCTGCAGCCGCTGGTGTTCACGGACCACTACGAGGGCTCGCCGCTCGCGCTCGGCGCGCCCAACGACGGCTGGCTGGAGCTCCAGGCCGGCGGCGAGTGGAAGAAGAAGGCGATGTCGCCCGACTCCCTCATGGGCTACGCGCTGGCCGACGAGACGGAGCTCTTCAAGCTGGCCCCCGGGGAGTCCAGGACGCTGACCTACCGGCTGACGGTGGGCGCCGGGAACGGGCTCGGGGACATGCCGCTGAAGGCCCAGGCGGTGCTCCCCTACAACGGGAGCGACCTGACCGTGCTCGGCCACCAGGACATGACGGTGAAGATCGTCAAGTGACGCACCGGGGCCCGGCCTCCCACCGCGGGGAGGCCGGGCCCCGGCCGCGGGCCGCCGGTCAGGCCAGCGAGGCCATCCACGCCTCGACGTCCTCGGCGCGGCGCGGCAGGCCGGCCGAGAGGTTCTCGTTGCCGTCGGCGGTGACCAGGATGTCGTCCTCGATCCGGACGCCGATGCCGCGGTACTCCTCCGGCACCGTGAGGTCGTCCTGCTGGAAGTACAGGCCGGGCTCGACGGTCAGGACCATGCCGGGCACCAGCAGCGCGTCGACGTGCTCCTCGCGGCGCGAGTGGGCGCAGTCGTGGACGTCCAGGCCGAGCATGTGGCCGGTGCCGTGCAGGGTCCAGCGGCGCTGCAGGCCGAGCTCCAGCACCTTGTCGACGTCGTACTGCGAGGCGTCCAGCAGGCCCCAGGCGAGCAGCCGCTCGGCGAGCACCCGCTGCGAGGCGTCGTGGAAGTCGCGGAACCGGGCGCCGGGCTTCACCGCGGCGATGCCGGCCTCCTGGGCGTCGTACACGGCCTGGTAGATCGCGCGCTGCAGGTCGTCGAAGCGGCCGCTGATCGGCAGGGTGCGGGTGACGTCGGCGGTGTACAGGGTGTGGGTCTCGACGCCGGCGTCGAGCAGCAGCAGCTCGCCGGGGCGGACGTCGCCGTCGTTGCGGACCCAGTGCAGGGTGGTGGCGTGCGGGCCGGCCGCGGCGATGGTGCCGTAGCCGACGTCGTTGCCCTCGACCCGGGCGCGGCGCCAGAAGGTGCCCTCGATCCAGCGCTCCGAGGTGGCGACGGCCTGGCCGAGCTCGCGGACCACGTCGGTGAAGCCCTTGACGGTGGCGTCGCAGGCGGCGCGCAGCTCGCCGATCTCCCACGCGTCCTTGACCAGCCGCAGGCCGCTCAGGAACTCCTTGAACCCGGCGTCCCGGTCGGCGTCCAGCGCCCCGGCCAGGGCGTCCTCCAGGCCGGCGTCGTAGCCGCGGACGATCCGGGTGGGCACGGCGGAGTCGCCGGCCAGCGCGGCGAGCTCCTCGGCGGCCTTGCGGACGTCGCGCACCGGCAGGCCGAGCAGCTGCTCCTGCTCGCTCAGGCTGTGCCGGCGGCCGACCCACAGCTCGCCGTAGCCGTCCAGCCAGAACTCGCCGTTCTCGCGGTCCGAGCGGGGCAGCAGGTAGAGGGAGAAGGCGTGGCCGGCGTCGCCGGTCGGTTCGGCGACGAGGACGGCGTCCTCGGTCTGGTCGCCGGTGAGGTGCACGTACTCGCTGGCGGCTCGGAAGCTGTAGTCGGTGTCGTTGGACCGCACCCGCAGGTTGCCGGCCGGCACCACCAGGCGCTCGCCGGGGAACGCGGCGGACAGCCGGGCACGGCGCTCGGCGGCGTACGGGGCCTGGGCGACCGGGACGAGGCCGTGCAGCTCGGTGTCGGCCCAGCCGGACTTCATCGAGGCGGCCAGCTCGTCGGAGACCTCGGCGTACAGGCCGTTCTTGCGGCCCTTGAACTGCTGCGGCTCCTCGCCGCCGGTGGCCTCGGGGTTCTCGGCCACCGCGGGGGTGAGGTCCTCGGTCACGTGTAACGCCTCCTTGGGGGTGGTACCGCCGCCCCTCGGGGGAGTGTCGGGTCGCGACACGCGCGGGCGGCCGTGCGTCCATGGTACGGACGCACGGTCGCCCGCCCGTTCGGGGCCGGACCGTCCGTTCGGGGGCGGGTCACTCGAAGCGGGCCGCGAGCAGCAGGAGGTCGTCGGTGGCCGGCCCGGTGTCCTGGTCGGGGCAGTGGGCCAGCAGGTGGGCGCAGAGCCGGTCGGGGTCGATCCGCACGTCCCGCGGGGCGTCGGCGGCGGCCCGGCGCAGGTTGGCCTGCCCGGCGTGCAGGGTGGGGCCGCAGCGGCGGGCCAGGCCCTCGGTGTACAGCAGCAGGGTGTCGCCGCGCTCGGCGGTGAACTCGACGCCGGGCGCCTCCCAGCAGGCCAGCATGCCGAGCGGGGCGGACAGCGAGGTCTCCACGAACTCGGCGCCGTGCCGGCCGACCAGCACGGGCGGGCAGTGCCCGGCGCCGGCCAGGGTGATCCGGCGTTCGTCGGGTTCCACCCAGGCGTAGACGGCGGTGGCGGTGCGGGTCGGCTCGGTGGTCTTGAGCAGCAGCTCCAGGTCCCCCAGGACGGAGACCGGGTCCTCGCCCTCCAGCACCGCGTAGGCGCGCAGGGCGGCCCGGATCCGGCCCATCGCGGCGGCCGCGCCGGGGGCGGAGCCGGGGCCCGCTCCGGGGCCGTCACCGGAGACGGAGCCGACGGTGAGGCCGACCGTGCCGTCCGGCAGGGGGATGGCGTCGTACCAGTCGCTGCCGCAGGAGCGGTCCAGTCCGGCCGGGACGAGCCGGGCGGCCAGCCGCAGGCCGGTGGCCCGGGGCAGCCGGTCGGGCAGCAGGCCGCGGCGCAGGGCCTCGGTGGTGCGCCGGACCCGGTCGGCCTCCAGCTGCTTGGCGAGCAGCGGTGCGGCGATCCCGGCGTAGCGGTGGGCGAGTTCGCGTTGGCGCTCGGTGGCCTCGGTGGGCTCGTCGTAGAACCAGACGGCGGCGGCGAGCGGGCCGTCCTCCTCGGTGGCGAGCGGCAGGCCGTAGCAGCCGCGGAGGCCGAGCTGGGCGGCGAGTTCGCGCAGCCGGTCGCCGGCGGCCGGGTCCTCGGCGAGGTCGGGGGAGTGCAGCCGCTCGGGCCGGTCGGTCTCCCGCAGCAGCCGGGTGAGCAGGCTCTGGTCGGTCGGCACGGTCTCCAGCGCGCCGAGGCTGGCCCGGTCGAGGCCCAGGCCGACGGGCTGGCCGAGGCCGCCGCCCGGGGTCCGGCCGACCAGGACGCCGCGCCGGGCTCCGAGCAGGGCGGCTCCGGAGGCGAGGACGGTCTCCAGGGTCTCGCCGAGGCCGCGGGCGCGGGCGAGCTGCTCGGTGTGCCGGTGCAGGCGGGTGAAATCGGACAGCCGTCCGGCCAAACGGTCCTGCACCCCGGTGGGCGGTGCCGTGCGGGTGTCCGCCGCGCCGGCCGGGGCGTCGACGGGGAGGGTGTCCGCCGCGCCGGCCGGGGCGTCGACGGGGCCGGGGAAGCCCGGCAGCGGGTCGAGGACGGTGAGCCCGCGGGCGCTGCCGGGCTCACCCGGCTCGGAGGGTGTCGACGACGGGTGGGACTCGGTCATGCCGCCACTCCTGACGCGGTGCTTCGTGCCATGCGGGACCCCCAGGTACGGCTGAGGTGGAGCGAGTACGGCCAAAGGGCGCGTTTCGCCTCGATTCGCTACTACTCGTCATTGATCGACAGCAATGCCACCACTTCTACACAGGCCATTTGGGGCATGTCCAGATCCGGGACGACGCGGTGGCCGGTTCCGTCGGACGCGCGACCCGGTCGGGGGCGCGTGCGGTCGGTGTGCGCGCCGGTTCGGCCGGCAGGCATGGAGCGGGCCGTGGGCGGGCAGAACGGAGGGGACGGACCCGGCGGCCGTCCGGATCGTATGTCCGCGCCGCCCGGGAGCCGGGCTGGCCGGAAGTCTCTCACTCGTACGGTGGAACCAAGCGCGCCCGGGCGGCGTCCATCCGGTCGCATACGGGATTCTCGTTCCAGGGGCTGTTCCAGTGCGCGGCCCTTCTCATGTCGTGCTCCACACCGTGCTCCACGTCGTCGCCGCGCCGCCCGCCCGCCCGCCCCGCTTCGCGCCGCCCGGGGGCCGTGCCTTCCGCGGGCCCGCAGGGCGGGGCCCGACGGTGCCGGCGGAGCGGAACGAACCGAGCGGTCAGGGAAAGGAACGAGCGCCATGCGTGAGAACCCGAAGGATTCGTGTTCCGCCCGGCTGGCCGCGGCCCTGACGGCTGCCGTCGACCACCGCTGGCCCGTGGTGCCGGGCGCCGTGCTGCGCGGCGACCGCTGCTCCTGCGGTGACCAGGACTGCTCCGTCCCCGGCGCGCACCCGCACGACCCCTCGCTGCTGGCCGCCACCACGGACGCCCGGATGGTGCGCTGGTGGTGGGAGCGGCAGAGCCCGGACGCGCCGGTGCTGGCCGCCACCGGCTCGACGCTCTCCGCGGTCAGCCTGCCGGCGGCGGCCGGTGCCCGGGCGCTGGCCTACCTGGGCGCGCTGCGGCTGCCGCTCGGGCCGGTGCTGTCCCTGCCGGGCCGCTACGCGCTGCTGGTGGCGCCGTACTCGCTGGACGCGCTCGGCGAGATGCTTGCCCAACTCCCTTGGGTGCCCGGGTCGTTGCGCTACCACGGGCCGGGCGGCTTCCTGCCGCTGCCGCCCGGTGGCGGATTCGGGCGGGTGCGCTGGGTGCGGGCTCCCCGGCCGGCCGCCGACGGCGGGGTGTGGTTGCCCCAGGTCGGGCCGCTGCTGGGCGAGTTGGTGGAGGCGACGGTCCGGCTGGACAGCGGCCGCTCGGCGTACTGACCGGGTGTCCGCTCTCTCGGTCCGGCGGGATCCGCGGCGGCCGGGCCGGCTCGCGGTGTCAGGTGGCCGCGCTCGGGGCCGTGACCGGCGCCGCTGCGGGGGCCGACCGGAAAAACAAAAGATCCGGCCGCTGGCGACGGGGGATGCACCAGCGGCCGGACTCTTTAGACAGTAACAAGGATCCGCGCCCGCGCCAATTTCCAAGACGCCCTCCACGCCCGGAAATTGCGGCTTCGCGGCGACAATGTGACGCGTATCACCCGGATCCTGCGTCCTTTAGTTCAAAGTGACCTGACGGTTCACCAGGTTCGCGCGGGCGCGCCGCTCCTCGGCGGTCAGCGGGGTCTCGTCGGCGAGCACGGCGGCCAGCCGCTCGGCGAACTCGGCGGCGGGCTTCTCGCAGTCCTCCGCGGTCATCGCCAGCGGGAGGTCCCAGACCGGGACGGTCAGGCCGTGCGCGCGGAACGAGCCGACCAGGCGGGTGTCAGCGCCGAGCGAGGAGCGGTCGGCGGCGCTCAGCCGGGCCAGGGCGTCCAGCAGCCGCTCCTCGGGCACGGTCATCACCCAGCGCAGGTGGTTCTTGTCCGGGGTGCCGCACCAGTAGGCGGCGTCGACGCCGTCCAGCTTCACGGTCGGGATGGCCGAGGCGTTGGCGCGCTCCAGGGAGGCGGCGACCTCACCGGTGGCGGTCTCGGCGTCCTCCAGCCAGAACTCGAAGCCGGTGTGCACGGCCGGCGTGAACTCGGCCGTGGTGTCCAGCAGATCCTGCAGGCGGCGCCCGCCCGGCTCGGTCCGGCGGGCCGGCACCGGGTTGCCCGGCTCGGTGGCCAGGGCCAGCTCCAGGGCGTCGGCGAGGTCGCGGCTCAGGTCGCCGGAGGCGGACTGGGTCTGCAGGCCGAGCAGGATCGAGCCGTCCTGGCGGCGCAGGGCCGGCCAGGCCAGCGGCAGCACGGTGGCCAGGGTCACCGACGGGACCTCGCCGGTGGCGCCCTCGGCCACCCCGGCGGCCAGCGTCAGCGGCACGGTGGCGGCGGGCACCAGCTCGCGCAGCGCCACCCAGTCGGCCTCGCCGGCCAGCCCCTCGAACGGGCGGTGCACCAGCTCCTGCACCGCGTGCGAGGCCTCCCGGCCGTGGCACGCCTTGTACCGGCGGCCCGAACCGCAGGGGCAGTTCTCGCGGGCCCCGACCACGGGGATCTCGCCCGTGACGGCGGTGGTGGACTGACGCTGCGGCGCCTTCTTGGCGGCCTTCTTGCCCATGGTGCGGCTCTCCCGGGGACGGTGTCCTTTGCTCCGGGCAGCCTACTGACCTTCCTCCCGACGTGCGGTCACGCACCGGGCCGCCCGGCGGGGCCCGGCGGGTGCCGGGCCCGGGGCCGGTCGGGCGGGGTGCGCGGTGTCAGGCGCTGCGGGCGTCACCGCCGGTGCGCCGGGCGTGCCGGGCACGGGCGGGCAGCGCCGCCCAGACCGTCACCTCGCCGGGCGCGTCGCGCACGCCCCAGTCGCTGGCCAACTGGTCGACGATGCCCAGGCCGCGGCCGCCGCGCGAGGTCAGCGAGGGGCTGGCGGGCAGCGGCCGGGTGGTCGCGCCGCCGTCGGTGACCTCCAGGGTGAGCACGCCGTCGGCGTGCATCTGCCAGCGGACCAGGACGCCGCCGTCGGCACCGCCGCCGGTGTCCTCGCCGCCCCGGCCGCCGGGTGCCGGGTGCGCCCCGCCGGGGACGCCGACCAGCACCTGGTCCACCACCTCGGCCCGGGCGCTGCGGCCCAGTGCCCGCAGCGGGCCGAGCGGACGGGCGTACCGGCACGCGTTGCTCAACAGTTCGGAAAGGATCAGAACAGCATCATCGATGACCGGCTCGGGTATCTCCCGGTCACCGAGATCTCGACGCAGTCGGCGCCGTGCGACCCCGACACTCGCTGGGCCGTGCGGCACTGCCATGGTCGATGAAGTCGGCACTTCACGCGCCACCATCAACGCCACCCCCGGACCTCCTTCAGCGTATGCCGAGGGAGAGATGCCCCTTGGTAATGCGTCGGAAACGACCGCCGGAGGATCCCGCGAGGACATTTCGAGCGTCGCGACCGAGGGTCGACCGGAGGTCATTCACCGCTCACCCTCCGTCGTGCGACGGCATGAATTCCGGCAATACCGTGCCCGGAAGGTTTGAGTGCCGACCAGACCGATCAGGTTCGATCAGTCCGTTCGGCCCCGTCCCGCCCTCGTCCGGCCCCGTCCCGCCCTCGTCCGGCCCTGTCCCGTCCCGTCGTCCGGCCCCGTCCCGTCGTCCGGTGCCGCTCCGTCGTCCCGTCCCGCTCAGTGCCGCCCGGTGCCGCTCCGGAGGAGGATCACCGCCCGAGCTGCGCCAGCACCTCGGCGGGCCGGTTGGTGATGATCGCGGACACCCCGAGCTCCAGGCAGAGCTCCACGTCGGCCGGCTCGTCGACCGTCCAGACGTGGACCTGGTGCCCCAGCTCGCGCAGCCGCGTCACCAGCTGCGGGCGGGCCCGGACCAGGTCGATGCCCGGGCCGGCGATCCGCGCCCCGCCCGGCAGCGGGGAGCCCGGGCGCAGCCGGCCGAGCAGCGGCAGGGTCCGCTCGAAGAGGAAGACCCGGCGGTAGTCCGGTGCCCCGGCGGCCACCCGGTCGAGGGCCACCGAGGAGAAGCTCATGATCCGGGCGACCGGGCGGTCCCCCTCGCGCTCCGCGCCGATCTTGAAGCGCTCCAGCATCCGCAGCAGTTCGGCCTCCACCCGGCCGCGGTAGCGCACCGGGTGCTTGGTCTCGATCGCCAGGTCCACCGGGCGGCCGCAGTCCACCGCCAGCTCCAGCAGCCGCTCCAGCCGCAGCACGCCGCGCAGTTCGGGGTCGGTGCTGGGGCGGCCGGTCTTCCAGGCGCCGAAGTCGTACGCCTCCAGCTCGGCCAGGGTCATCGCCGAGACGGTGCCCCGGCCGTCGGAGACCCGGCCGATCCGGCGGTCGTGCACGCAGACCAGCTCGCCGTCGGCGGTCAGCCGGACGTCGCACTCGAGGGCGTCGGCGCCCTCGTCGAGCGCGCGCCGGTACGCCGCGAGGGTGTGTTCGGGCAGGGCGTGGGAGGAACCGCGGTGGGCGATCACCTGGACGGGCGGCGCGGTGTGCGCCGCCGTCGAGGACAGGTCTGGGCTGGTCACAGGGCCAACGATAGGCGGCCGAAGTGACGCGGAGACGAAGACGGCCCCAACCCGTGGGGCCGTCTTCGGTGGGCGGGGCCGTCGGCGGGGGCGGTTCCGGGCCCCGGCGGCCCGGCCCGTCAGGCTCCGGACGCCCCCGGCAGCGCGGCCTGCCCGGCCCGCCGCGCTCAGGCTCAGCCCGCCGTGTTCCGGCGGGTCAGCGGGGTGAGCGCCCAGGTGAGCAGGGCGGGCACCAGGAAGGCGAACAGCGAGGCGGAGGTCCACTCCTGCGGGGTGAAGTGCAGCGACTCCTGGGCGGAGGTCCAGAAGTCCGTCCACCAGCCGGCCACCGGGGTCGGCGCGATGAACTGGTAGACCGCGAAGCCCAGCACCCACGGCAGCAGCATCAGCCAGCGGGAGGGGGCGTCGGCGGAGAGGTTCCAGCCGTGCCGGCCGGCGCCGAGGAAGTAGTCCACCGCGAGCACCGCCAGCAGCGGCACGAAGACGGATCCGATCAGGCCGAGGAAGTTGGTGTAGGTGTCGGTGAACCGGTCGATCTGCAGCGCCAGGACGGTGATCAGCAGGCCGATCCCGCCGGTCAGCACCCGGCGGTCCACCTTCGGCAGCAGGTTCTGCACGGACATCGCCGTCGAGTACACGTTGGCGAAGGACTGGTCCGTCTCGCGCAGCACCAGCACCAGCAGGAACAGCCAGCCGGCCCAGACGCCGAGGAAGGAGTCGAAGATCCGGTTCGGGTCGCCGTCGGACTGCAGCAGCGCCATCAGGCCGAGCACGTAGCACCAGACCTGGGCGACGGTGTAGCCGGAGAAGCTGCCCCAGAACGCCGAGCGCGGGGTGCGCGAGTGCCGGGTGTAGTCGGCGGCCAGCGGCACGAAGGAGATCGACACCGCGATCATCATGTCGGTGGCGCCCAGGAAGCCGTGCCAGTTGCCGGCGCCCGGGTCGGGCACCCCCTGACGGCCCAGCTGGACGGTGAAGTACACCATCGCGACGGCGACGGCACCCGCGACGAAGCGGCGCAGCACCGCGATCGAGCCGAGCGGCCAGATGGTCAGCGCGGTGGTCAGCGCGCCGGCCAGCAGCACGAACAGCCAGCGGTAGCCGTCGGTGTGGGCGACGGTCTGGGCGCCCGCCGCGATCGTCAGCAGCTCGAAGACGCCCCAGCCGACGCACTGGACGATGTTCAGCACCGTCGGGACGTACGACAGCCGGGTGCCGAACAGCCCGCGCAGGTTCGCCATCGCCGGGGCGCCGGTCCGGGCCCCGATCAGGGCGGCCACGCCGAGCATCGCGGTGCCGACCACGGTGCCGGCCACGATCGCCGTCACCGCCGCGGCCAGCGAGAGCTCGCCGCCCTTGGCGCCGAGCACGGTGGCGGCGGTGGAGAAGCCGATCAGGCTGACGCCCAGGTTCATCCAGAGCGCGAAGTGGTCGCGGAAGCGCAGCGTGCGCGGCGGCTCGGTGTCCAGCACCAGTGGCGCCTCGACGCGCTCCGGGCGGTCCAGGACGGCGGTCGCCGTGCCGGAACCGGCCGGGCCGCCGGCGGCGTCGCCGTGAACGGTCGTGGACGATCCGGGGAGGTCCCCGGTCGCCCCGGGGAAACCCTTGGACTCGGGCGCGCCCGAAGAAGAGGATGGCGAAGCAGGCGGCATGGCCGATACTCCCTACGCCGGCATTACCCGGACAGGTTCCGGCGGTCTGCGCCCCCTCGACGGTCCGTCCACGATGCCGTGGCGGTACGGTCGACCAGCGCACTCTCAGCCTGGAAGGTCCAAGCTCCCGCGTGTCAGTTTGGAGCGACAGGCTAACCGGCACCGGGGTGGACGCCAAGGCCAGGGGCCCTGCCGTCCGCATCGCGGGACGCCCGGCGGAGGTGGGGGAGCCTCCGTCGCCGGGTCGGCCGTCTGCGCCGGCTAAGGATTCTTATGAGTTCTTCAGAGGGGTCCTTACGGCAATCGAATCGACTGTGCGAAAAACTATGGTCCTTGGTTCTGTCAGCTATGGAGGTCGTCCGTGAGCACCGAGCGAGAGGTTGGGCCCACCGGGCCGCAGGGGGAGCAGCCCTCGGGCGCCCAGGGGGCGGGCGGTCCCGCTTCCGACCCCGCCGCCTCGGGCGGGCACAAGCCGACCATGGCGTTCAGCCGGGTCCCCGAGCCCGACGCCGCCCCCGCCTCCGAGCCGGCCCCGGCCGACTCCCCGGCCGCCCCGGCCGAGGGCGGGCACCGGGCGACCATGGCGTTCGGCCGGGTCCCCGAGCCCGAGGCCGCCCCCGCCCCCGAGCCGGCCGCGGCCGACGCCGCCGCGGCCGCGGAGGGCGTCCCGGCCGAGGGCGGGCACCGTCCCACCGTCGCCTTCACCAAGGTCCCCGCGCCGGAGGCGGCCCCGGCCGCCCCCGTGGCCCCCGTCGAGGCGCCGTCCGCCGGCGTCGACCCCGCCACCGGCTACCTCGACGCCCCGCCGCCGGTGCTGCCGCCCGCGCCGCAGGCCCCGGCAGCCCCCGCGGCGCCGCTCGCGCCGGTGGCCGAGGGCCAGGCCCCGCCGCTGGGCAACCCGTACGCCACGCCGACCCACGGCGTCCCGGCCGCCGGCGCGCACGACCCGTACGGCCCGCCGCCCGCCCCCGGCGTGCCCGCCGCGCACCCCGCGCCCGGCCACCACCCGTTCGGCGCCGGCCAGCCGCTCGGCGGCTGGGGCGCCTCCCACGACGCCACCGGCGGTGCCGGCTACCCGGGCGGCCCGGGCGGTCCGCTCGGCTACCCGGCCGACTACCCCGGCGGCCCCGGCGGCCCGCACCGCCCGCGCAGGAAGCGCGGCGGACTGGTCGCCCTGATCGCCGCCGTCGCACTGGTCGCCGGCGTGGCGGGCGGTGCGCTGGGCGTGGCGGTCACCGACCACAACAACGGCAGCAGCTCCGCGGACGACCACCGCAGCACCACCGTCCAGGCCAGCAACACCCAGAAGAACGAGCCCTCCCCCGGCTCGATCGCCGGCATCGCGCAGAAGGCGCTGCCCAGCGTCGTCACCATCAAGGCGCAGGGCAACGGCGAGTCCGGCACCGGCACCGGCTTCGTCTTCGACACCGAGGGCCACATCCTCACCAACAACCACGTGGTCGCGCCGACCCTCAACGGCGGCAAGCTCACCGTCAAGTTCGCCGACGGCACGTCCTACAACGCCTCGGTGCTGGGCCACGCCGAGGGCTACGACGTCGCCGTGGTCAAGATCGACAACCCGCCGAAGAGCAAGCTGGCGCCGCTCCCGCTGGCCGACTCCGACAAGGTCAACGTCGGCGACTCCACCATCGCGATCGGTGCGCCGTACGGCCTGGAGTCCACCGTCACCAGCGGCATCATCAGCGCCAAGGACCGCCCGGTCGCCTCCGGCGACGAGACCGGCGGCCAGTCCTCCTACATGAACGCCCTGCAGACCGACGCCTCGATCAACCCCGGCAACTCCGGCGGCCCGCTGCTCGACTCCGGCGGCGCGGTGGTCGGCATCAACTCGGCGATCCAGTCCAACGCCTCCGCCAACGGCCGGGCCGGCAGCATCGGCCTCGGCTTCGCCATCCCGATCAACCAGGCCAAGTGGGTCGCCGACACCCTGATCAAGACCGGCAAGCCCGTCTACGCCAAGCTCGACGTGCTGCGCAACGACGACTACAAGGGCGACGGCGCGCAGATCCAGACCCGCGACGTCCAGGGCCAGCCCGCCGTGACCCCCGGCGGCGCCGCGGACAAGGCGGGCCTCAAGCCGGGCGACGTCATCACCAAGCTCGGCGGTGTCCCGATCGAGAACGGCCCCGCCCTGGTCAGCCGGATCTGGACGCACAAGCCCGGCGAGACCGTCGACGTCGAGTACACCCGCAACGGCCAGCAGTTCACCACCAAGGTCACCCTCGGGCAGCGCGACGGCGACAGCTGACCCCCGCCGACCCGCACCGAACCGTGTGCACCGAACCCCGCCGGACCCGTTAGGCTGACCTCCGCCTGGAGAGCTGCCCGAGCGGCCTAAGGGAACAGTCTTGAAAACTGTCGTGGCGTGACCCGTCACCGTGGGTTCGAATCCCACGCTCTCCGCTGGTAGGAGAACACCTGCTCAGGGCGGGTATCGGCGAGCTGCCGATACCCGCCCTTTTCGATCCTGTCCCGGGTTGTCCCACCTGTGTGCCGGGTCCGGTCAGCGTGTGTGGGCCAGTTGTGGGCCAGATTCGAGGCCTACTCGCCGCCGTATTCCTGGTCGAGGAACCGCTCGATCAGGGTGTTGGAGCGGTCCTTCCGGCCGTCGAGCACCTTGGCGTAGAACTTGAAGAGCACCGTGATGCTGTGCCCGGCCCGGTGAGCGACCTCCGCCGGGTCGACGCCGGCCGCCAGCCAGCCGGAAACGCAGGTGGCCCGGAGGCTGTACGGCACATCGGCGAACGGCGTGCCCTCCTGGACGGGGGTGAGTGCCAGTTGCCGGGCTTTCTTCCAGACCTCCGAGGTCTCCTTCGTGCTGATCAGCCCACCCTCGGCGGCCTGGAACAGCCGCCCGTCGAGGCCCAGCCCGAACTCGTCCACGTGCTCGCGCAGCATCTGGACGAACACTGGAGGGATCGGGATATCCCGCGTGGCCTTGCGAGGACGGTGCTTCAAGCCGCGTTCCTCATGGGACTGCCCGTCGTCGGTCCACCGCGAGCCAACCCGGGGTGAGCTACCGGGCGCCACGATGAGGCCCCAGCCTGTCTCGGGGAGCGTGCAGTCGGCCAAGCGGAGGTGAGCGACCTCGGCCGGGCGCATGGCGGCCCAGTTGGTGCAGCCGTAGTACGTGGCGAGGTGGCGCCCGCGTGGGCCGAACGTTCGGACTGCTTCGATCAGCTCGCGTGCCTGGCGCGGCGCTGGAACGTACCGGAAGTCGATCTCGTCGTCCGTCTCCGGCGGCTCCCACTTCACGGACTTCAACGGGTTTGCCGTGAGGAGCTTCCGTTCGATCGCGTACCCGATCGCGCCGCTGAGAGTGGAGTACTTGCGCTTGATCGTATTGTCCGCCGCGCGCTTGCCGTCCAGTTTCAGGGTGATGGCCGTAAGGGCTTCCCGGAGGGTGTCGGAGTCCTCCAACTGCGAGACGGGCACCGACTTCCGGGCGATCCAGTCGAGCGCGCCCGCGAACTCCTCGGGGATCTCGCCTTGGTGGTCAGAGAAGTTGAACGCCCAGCACGAGAGGGCCCTCCGCAGCACGGGAGCCGGCGGAGCACCACGGTGGTCCGCGACGAGAGCCGGAGTGATCGTGGCCAGCCCATCGGCCCGCGCAGCGCGCTCCTTTGCGGACGATCCAGGCCACGTGACCTTTGCGTACTTCTTCGCGTGGTCGAACCAGGAGACCTGATTCTGTCGTCGCATCAGCTCGCGCAGCTCGGACGCGGGCAAGCCGGTCTCGACGTCGAACTCCTCGCCGTTCTTCATCGCGGTGCGGAGTTCGGCGAGCCTGCCAGTGGCGAGGGTCTTGGTGACGTAGCTCTTCGAGTGGGGCTTCGGCCCGACCTTCCAGCGCAACTCAAAGGGCTTTTTCCGGTTGGCGCGTTGGCGGATGGTGTACAGCTTCACGTCGTACGTCAGCACGTGCTCTCCAGTGGAAGGGGCCTCGGCGCAGCCGAGGCCCCTGAATGTGGGTTGGGTGGTCAGGCGGCGGTCGACTGCTCCAGATCGGCCCACCAGGCATCAAGGTCGGAGCGGCGGACGCGGATCTGGCCGTTGGGCAGCTTCAGGAGCTTCGGCCCCTTGCCTCGGGCGACCATGCGGTAGAACGCACTGCGGGACATGCCGAGCTCGGCGAGGACGGCGGGGAGCTTCAGGTGTTCCGGCTTGGGCATCGACGTCTCCGATTGATCCGAATCGAGCGGAGTGGTGGTTTGGTTCCTTGTGCTCGCAGAGTCCGCTACCGCCGCTACTCCGCTACCGCGCAGGTCAGGTGGGGTGCGGCGGTAGCGGATGGGGTAGCGGTAGCGGATTGATGCAGTCAGCCGGTGGTGGTGAGTTCGGCGTTGGGAGCCGGTTCGGTATCCGCTACCGCTACCGGTTCCGCTACCGGGAAAAGAGCCCTGACCTGGGCGGTAGCGGGAGTAGCGCTGGTAGCGGACGTTTCGGGAATGGGAGCGCAGTAGCGCATCCAGGCGTCGGTGAGGTCGGCGGCGTAGTAGCCCTTGGCGACGGCGGTGCCGATCTTGATGTTGCGGGGGCGGATGGGCTTGTTGGCGGCGGTGACGTAGTCGCCGAGCAGGCGGGAGAGGGAGCGGGTGTTGAGGGGGCGGCCGTCGAGGTCGGCCCACGGGGCGTCATCCATACCGGTGAGGCGCTCGATGATGACGGCGCTGGTGAGCCGCTCGGCTCCGGCGAAGACATCGCGCAGGTCAGCAAGCAGACGGATGCCGATGGACCCCTTGTCGTTGTCCTTGGCGGCGTTGACGAGTTCGAGGCAGGCAGTGCGGGCGCGCTTGGGCCAGTGGCCGCCGGCGGCATCAGCGACGGCGAGCAGGGGCTCCCACACGTCGGCGGGGCGATCGGTGACACCTTCGGGCATCTCGGGCCACGCTCCGCTGAGCTGCTCGCGGACGGTGTCAGCCCAGTCGGCGAGGCGGTCGCGCAGCGCGTGGCCCTCGGCCTCGTTGATGCGCTGCCGGTAGTTCTCGACGAACTCGTTAGGCGCCCGGCGGCGCATCCGGATGACGATGGAGCGGCTCATGATGGTGTCGGGCAGGTCGCCGAGGCCGGCGAGGACGAGCGCGGCGTAGACGGGGAACTTCTGGACGACGTGGTTCTCGCCGTCGCGGACGCTGCGGATGACGCCGCCGGTGCGGCGGTATCCGGCGTTGATGAGGCCGCGCAGGTCTTCGTTGCCGCTCGCGGCGGCGCCGAAGACGGTGTCGACCTCGTCGAAGAGGACGGTGGGTCGGGCCTGCTCGTCGCAGACGGAGCGGAACAGCGCGGACGGGCTGATGTCGACGGTGGTGAGCGGCCTGGGGACCAGGGTCTCCACGATCTCCAGCGCGCGGGTCTTGCCGCTTCCGGGCTCGGGGCTCAGGAAGGCGAGGCGGGGGGTGGCCTCGAAGGCGTCCATGAGGTGGGCGTGGGCGTCCCAGAGGGTCACGGCGACATAGGCGGACTCCGAGGGGAAGACGTTGAAGCGGCGGTGGTGGGCCTCGACGGCGTCGAGCAGGGTGGCGCCGTCCTCGGTCGTGGTGGTGACGGCCGGGGTGGGATCGGTCATGCTGGGGGTCTCCGGTCTGTCGGACTGGGAGAAGCGGCCGCCGGCTTTGGCGAGAGGGCGGCCGCTTCCGTTTGGGGTTAGGGCAGGTGGGCGCCAGCGGCGGTGAAGCCGTTGGTGATGGCGCGGGTGGCGTAGTCGTGGGGGACGCCGACGGCGACGGCGGCGTCGAGGATGTGCCGGGCGATGCTGCCGAGGCCGCAGGGGCCGGGGCAGCAGGTGTGCTGGGCGGCGAGGAAGCGGGCGACACCGAACGCCTGGCTTCCGGCGCCGCTTTCCCGGTGCGCTGCGATCTTGGCGAGGCCGCGTCGCAGCCCGGCGTCGAGGTAGCGGTCGGTGTGGCGGCAGCCGCTGTTCACGCTCCGGTCCCAGGCGGTGGTGGAAGAGGCCACCCCCGCGCCGGTCCGCGCGGGGGTGGCCTCTTCCCTGCGGGCCAGGGCCCTGACGGAGTCGGGGAGCGGGGCGGTGACGCCGGTGCCGGTGCCGAGCCAGCGGACGTACCCCGCGTGGGACTTGATGTCGACGCCGGGGCGCACGGCGTTGGCCGAGGCCATGGCACCCCAGTAAATCCAGTGCTCGCCGCGGGTGGTGGGCACGGTGAGGGTGGCGGGCATGGCGTCCCGGGCCCAGGCGACGGCCTGGGCGTTGTCGAGGTCGAGGACGGTCAGGCCGGCGCCGCCCGGGTGGTAGGCGACCCCCTGGGCCTCGCGCCAGGCCGAGGCCCAGGCGGGCCCGGTCAGGACGGCGGGGTCGGTGGTGGCGGCGGCCCAGGCGTGGCACGGCGCCGCGCACCGGCACGGCCCGTGGGCCTTCATAGTCGGCCGGCCGCCACAGGCTCCGTCCCGACAGGCCAGGCAGTTCCCGACCGGGACCTTCCCGGCCCGCAGCGGCAGGACGGGCAGCCCCATCCTGGCCAGGGACAGGGCGAGTTCGAGAACCTGCGGACGGATCGCAGCTCCCTCCAGGCCGAAGAGCATCACTCGGTCCGGCCGAGGTCGAGGGGGATCTGTCCGTCGCAGACGGCCGCCGGGTCGGGCGGCAGCATCGCGTTGAGGGCGGCCCGGTGCTCGGCGTCGTCGAAGTCGAGGCAGATCACCTGGTGGTCGGCGGTGACCAACCACTCTCGGTCCCTGCGGACGTGGTCGACGGCGGACTTCGGGATGGCGAAGTGGAGGCCGCCGCGGTCGTCGAAGTCGGCGCCGTACTCGAAGCCGCAGATGTCGCATGCGGCGACCCAGCAGGTAACAGGCTTGATGGGCATGGGATCTCCCGACGGGTCAGAGGTCGAAGAGGGCGTCGGGTCCGGTGGCCGGGGTGTCTGCCTGGCGGGCCTTGGCGGCGGCGCGGCGGGTGGCGTCGTGGCACTCCGGGCACCACGCGATGAGCGCGGTTTTCGGCAGGGCCGCGGCCTTGTGCGCGGGCAGGAGCAGGTCGGCCGGTTCGGCGGGGGCGGCGAGCAGGCGGACGGGGCCGGTGCCGTGGCGGGGGCCGTAGCCGCCGTTGACGGTCTTGCATCGGCCGCCGTCCTTGTTGTGGTTCTTGCCGCAGGTGCCGCGGCACTGGCAGCGGCCCGCGGCGGCGGCGAGGACGACCAGCCACAGGCCCCGGTTGTCGCCGAGCGGTGGCGTGCGGCCGGTCATGCCGCGACCGCCCCGGCCGCGGCGCCGATCCAGGCGGCGGCCTGGCGCCCGATCAGGTGGGTGTAGGCCGGGGGGATGGCCTCGGCGATCTCGCGGCGGTCGGCGGTCCAGTGAATGCCCATGGCCTGCTGCCACTGGGCCACGGTGCCCTTGCCGCCGCCGTTGCCGTAGACCTGGAAGTACCGGCCTTCGTCGGGGCTGACGTAGCGGCCGTGTCGGTAACCGATGGTCAGGCCGCGGTGCGGGACGTGCGGGGGCTGGTCGAGCCGGAGTCCGCTGCTGGCCTCGAAGTTCCTGTGCCCGAGTACCCTGAGGCCGAACATCTCCCCGCACAGGGTGAGGTCGATGCGCATGCGGCGGGCGGCGCGGCCGGGGGGCTGCTCGATGACGTACGGGCGGCCGGTGGACTCCGCCGCGTCGCGGGTGGGGTCGAGCAGGTCTGCGTACCGGTGGCGGTGGGCCTGGTTGGTTCCGGCGGTGAGCGTGCAGTCGAACTGGCAGGGCGGTCCGGCGGAGATCAGGTCGAACCGGTGGCCGTGGGCGGTGATGGTTTCGACCGCGTCGCCGCGCAGGAACGGGAAGGGGTAGCGGGGCTGGTCGAGGATGTCGATGCCGACGACGTCGAACCCGGCCAGCCAGAACCCCATGCCGGCGCCGCCGATGTTGCAGAACGCGTCGAGCACGGTCAGACCGTTCCAGGGCCGGGCGGGCAGCCATTCGGCGGCCGGGCGGGCCCCGAGCGTGAGGGTGAGGGCGGTCACCGGGTGCCCCCGTTCAGGTCGGTGATCAGGTGGGCGTGGGAGTTGGCCCAGATGGCGAGCATGCGGACGGTGTCCTTGGCCTCGCGGGTGAGCACGTCGCCGGGGTGGGTGGTGGTGGGCCAGATCAGTTCGTGGGCGGGGACGGGGATGATCAGGCTGGTGGTGGTCACGAGGGCGGCCCGGTTGGTGTCGGGCCAGTACAGGCGCCGGTAGGGGCCGTGGTCGGTGCTCCGCAGGTCCGGCGTCCAGTCGGCGAGGCGCCGGTCGGGGCGGTGGGTGAGGGCCGCGTGTCGAAGCGGCACGTCGATGCGAAGGAACATGCCGTCGTCGTCGCCGAGGTGGGCGGTGACGGCGAGGAGGTCGGGGCGCACGGCGGCGTAGGCGGGGCTCATGACGGGGCCGGTCGCGGTCGTCCAGGCCTCGACGGCGAACTCGGCGGCGGTGAGCGGCACGCCGTCGGAGTGGAAGCGGTGGGCACGGTGGGCGAGGTAGGCGCCGTAGCGGGAGCGGCCGTCGCTCGCGTTCTCCTGGTCGGCGATGTCGTCGACGATGACGAGCGTGCCGTCGGTGAACTGGGGCATGCTGGTGTCCTCTGGTCTCTGTGAGGGGATCGGATGGGCCCCGCAGCAGCCGTCTCTCTGCCAAGATTCGGCGGCGGCTGCGGGGCGTTTGTGCTGCTCGGGGTTCGTTTCGGCTAGAACGGCGGCTTGTCGGGGCCGCTGGCCGGGGTGCCGCCCCACTCGCCGCCGGGCGCGGTCGGGGCGGCGGTGGACCACTGGTCGGCCGCCTGCGCTGCCGGGGCGCCGGTGCGCTGGGCCTTGGTGACCTTGGCGGTGGCGAAGCGCAGGCTGGGGCCGACCTCGTCGACGTCGAGGCCGAGCATCGAGCGGTTCTCGCCCTGCTCCGTCTGCCAGTTGTGCTGTACCAGGCGGCCGGTGACGACCACGCGCATGCCCTTGGTCAAGGACTCGGCGGTGTGCTCGGCCACCTCGCGCCAGGCGGTGGCGCGCAGGAACAGCGCGGTGCCGTCCTTCCACTGCCCGGTGGCCTTGTCGTAGGTGCGCGGGGTGGAAGCGACGGTGAAGCGGGCCATGGCCACGCCCTGCGGGGTGAAGCGCAGTTCGGGGTCGTCGGTCAGGTTGCCGACGATAGTGATCGGGGTCTCTCCCGCGGACACGGTGCCTCCCAAGGCATCGGTGGTGTCGGGAGCGGGTCTGCCCGTCCCCCGCACCACCCGGGCCCGCGCCGCCGGTTGTGGCGGTGGTCCGGGTGGCACGGCGGTCGGCGCAGGCCGGTCAGTCGCCGTCGGGGTTCTGGGCGAATTCGCAGGTGGCGTCGCAGTCGTAGTAGCCGCAGCCCCCGCACTCGGGGCAGTGCTCGTAGTCGATGGGGACGTAGTCCTGGGCCTCGTGGTCCCAGGCCTCGTCCTCGTAGCCGCCGCCGGTGCCGTGGCAGCCCTCGCACGGCTCGGTGTGGCCCGGGAGCGGGTTGGCCTGCTCCTCCTCGGTGCGGCGCTGTTCGTCGGCGACGTCGAGGGCGATCTCGGCGGCCTTTTCCTCCTCGCGGGTCGGGTAGTCGGTGCAGTCGTACGGGTCGGAGTCGTCGTCCATGTGGGGCCTTCCGGGCTTTCGGGGCAGGGGTGGGCTGTGGCGGCGCGCCGGCGCCGCCACAGCTGTTCGTCGTCGGCTACGCGGCGTCGGCGAGGGGGAGCCCGTACTCGCCGGAGGCGTCGGGGTTGCGCACGACGCTGCCGTCCTTGGCCATACGGCTGAGGGTGTTCTCGACGGTCTTGCGAGTGACACCGGTCATGCTCGCGATCTGGTCGAGGTGCAGGTACATGACCTCGACGCCCATGGGGTCGCGGCACTCGTCCAGGGCGGTGAGGATCTTGTCCTGCGCGGTGGGTTCCTTGGTGAGGGGGATCGCGTTCGGGGAGATGGTCCACTTCTCTGCGAACCCGCCGCCCTTGCCCGCGTCCCCGGCCTCTTCGGCGGCGGGGCCGATGGGGGTGGCGGCGATGGTGTCGCGCTCGGCCCAGTCGAGGAAGTCGGCCGGAGTGGCGACGTTGGCGGGGTTCCAGTGGCCGGCGGCGGATTCGAGGATCCAGGCGCGCATCATCTCGGCGCGCTCGTCGGGGCCGACGACGAAACCGAGACCGAACGTCCTGCGCGGGTCGTCCTCGGGGACGCTCGGGTCGTAGATGAGGTGCTCGTCGTCGCCCTTCCAGTAGGCGGGGATCTGGGACGGGTCGATCCCGTCGAACGCCCGGGGCAAGTCGACGCGGCCGGCCTGCGCGCTGTCGGAGCGCAGGAGGATCAGGGCGCCGCCGTAGAAGACGTTGTCCCTGATGGCGGCGCTGGCGCCCATCTGGTCGAGGTTCATGATCTGGCCGCACAGGACCAGCGGCATGCCCATGGAGCGGCCCAGCGAGGCGAGGGCCAGGACGATGAACGCGGCCTCGGCCTTGTGCGGGCTCTTGTCGCCGAGGAGCTGGGACATCTCGTCCAGGATCGTGACGACGTAGGGCCGCTCCGGGGTGGGCTGGAAGTTCTTCGCCCGCAGGTCCCGGGACTCCTCGATCCGGTGGAGGAGCAGGGCGTAGGCCACCCGCAGGGCGCCGATCGCCCCGTCCAGGCCGCAGCCGGCGTAGGCGGCCATGTCCTCGACGTCCGGGTTCGAGCTGCCCTTGGGGTCGGCGTAGATGATCGCGGCCCCGTTGATGTGGTAGCTCAGGGCGAGGAGCTGGAGCACGCCGCCCTTGCCGGAGCCGGTGACGCCGGCGACCAGGACGTGACGGGCGCCGCCTTCGGGGTCGTAGAGCTGGACGCGGGAGGGCTTGCCGCTCACCCCGGTGCCGAGCTGCACGAACCCGTTCCTGTTGGAGAGCAGGGTCTCAGCGCCGGGCAGCGGGCGGCCGTCCTCCAGCGGGGAGCGGTCCATCATGCGGAGAATCGCCTTGCGGGGGTTGCCGGTGCGCTCGACGGAGACCAGCAGCGGGGTCGTGCGCAGGGCTCCGGCGATCGTGTAAAGGTCCGGGATGGTGAGCGCGTCGGTGTCCTCGTCCGCCATGATCCACGCCGCCACGCCGCCGGTGGCGGGGTCGGGGACGATTCCTTCGAGGTGGGTGCCGGGCATGCACCCGCCGCGGCGGGCCACACGCTGGAGCCACAGGGCTTCCAGCGCGGAGTACTGGGGACCGTCCTGCTCGGCGGGGGCGACCAGCCGCACGTGGATGCGGCGGGCACTGTCGTGCGGACCGTCCGTGATGGTCACCCAGGCGGCGGGGACGCGGTAGACGCCGGAGACGGTCCCGGGCGTGACGGTGACCGGCCGGCCGGGGTCGGCCTCGATGATGCCCTCCCACTCCTCGGGCCCGTGGCCGGTCAGGATGAGCTGCTGGCCGGGGCAGGCGCCGTACTCGCCGGAGATGTGCGCAAGCCAGAGGTGGAGCACCTTGGCGACCTCGGGCGGCAGCGCGGGTTCGGCCGGGGCCGCCGCGGCCGAGGGAGTCTGGGTCTTGGGCTTGCTGGAGCCCAGTACGCGGCGCAGGGAGAACGCGACCAGGCCGGTGGTGGCCCACCAGGCGGTGGAGACCACACCGGCCAGGGAGGGCATGGTCATCCATCCGGCGAGCAGGGCGTCGATTCCGGGAAGGCCCTGCACGGTGGCGGTCGCCGCGGCCGTGGCGGTGGCGACGGCGGAGAGGAAGAACGGGCGGCGGTGGGCGCGCAGGACGTCCCCGCCGGGGACGTCGTCCAACAGCCGGTCGGACAGGAGACCGGCGGCGTTCGCCCCGGCCACCAGGACCGGGGCGGCGAGGAAGGTGGCGACGGTGCCGGCGGCCTGGCCGTCGAGGAACGGCGTCACCCCGGCGGCCAGCAGCGGGGCGGCGACCTGCGCGACGGCGAACCGCTTCTCGGTGGCGGGGTTGGGGATCTCGGCGGTGTGGGTGGTGTGAGGGGTGGTCATCTCGGCTACTCCTGGGTGTACCACGTGCGGTCGGCCATGGGGACGCGGGAGGAGTCGACGGCCTGCTGGATGCCGTCGTGGTCGGTGTGGGCCTGCTGCTCGGCGGCGGCGGCCGTGCGGCCGGCCTCCTCGGCCGAGGTGGCGTAGGCGATCGCGGCGTTAGACAGGCCCTGCATGATCCGGGCGACCTCGTGGGTCTCGGCGACGGTGGCGGCGTCGACCTTGAGGGCGGCGATCTGTTCGGCGATTCGGCCGGTCTCCTTGGCGGCGTTGTCCTGGGCCGCGGCCAGGGCCTGGAAGGCGGCGGTGTCGCGGCGCAGGTCGCGGGACAGCTCCCGGACCTGGCGGACCAGGCCGCGGTAGGTCAGATCGGTGGCCATGTCAGCTCCCCTGCTGGTCTCGGTAGAACTGCCGCTCGGCCGGGGTCGTGAGCGGGCTGTCGACCACGGCCCGGAAGATCGGGCCGTGGCGGGTCTCGGCGTTGGCGGCCAGCACCGTGACGGCCTCCGCGCCGCGCGCGGCGTGCCACTCGGCGTGCGTGGCCCGGTTGTCCAGCTCCTTGGCGGCTTCGGCGAGCCGACGCAGCTTGTTGACCAGCGCGACACCGCCCTTGACGTTCTTGGCGTCCTCGGAGAGCTGCTGGGCGCGGGCGGCGTGCTTCTCGGCGTGCTCCCGGGCGGTCTTGCTGTCCTCGGCGATCCGGGTCAGCACGTCCCGCTTCTCGTCGAGGCGGGTCTCGAACTGCCGCAGCGTGCGGACCTCACCGCGGCTCATGGTGCGCGGGTTCCCGCCGTCCGGGCCGACGGGCGTGAAGGTCACGGTGTCCGTGCTCACCGCGATGTCCCGCGGCGGGGTGCCCGACGGCTTCTCGCGTGGGGGGTCCCCCGGGGGGACGTTCGGCTCGTACGGCGCCGGCGGGGTCTTCGGGCGGCGCGGCGCGGGCACTGGCGGCGCCTCGCCGGCGGCGGGTGGCTTCTTCTCCAGGTCGGCGGTCGAGCCGTGGACCGGCTCCATCCCGGGGGACTGCGGGACGCAGGGACCGGGGGTCTTCTGGTCGGGCATGGGCTTCTTCCTCTCGGTCCCGGTGTCGGCCGGGGCCGTGGCGGGCGGCACCGGCGGCACGGCGGGCTTCTGCTCGTCGGCCACCGCCGCGGCGGGCTCCGGCGGCGGGGTCTTCTCGGGTTCGGCGGGCTTCGCGTCGTTGCCCGCCGTGGCGGGTGTGGCCGGTGCGGGCGGTCCCGGCTTCTCCCCGGGCTTCGGCTTCTCGCCGCGGGCGCGGTCCTCGATGGCCTTCGCGCCGTCGAACTTGGTGTCCAGCCCCTTGTCCTTCGTGCCCTTGGCCGGACCCTCGGGCTTGGGGGCGCCGGACGGCTTCGGGTCGGGCGTGCCGGGCTTGCCGGTCGGGGCGTCCGGCTTGGCGCCCGGGCGTTCCGGCTTCCCGGTGCCGTCGGGTTTCGGGTCGTTGGGGCCCTTCGGGGGCTTCCCGCCCGGGCCCTTGCCGCCAGCCGTGGGCTCGGGTTTGGCGCCGCCGGTGTCGGCGGCCTTGGCGGGGGTGGTGTCCTTCGAGGTGCTGGTCTTCGAGGACCGGGTGTCGCGGTGGTTCTTGTCGTCGCCGCTGGTCTTGGCCGCGGTGTCGGTCTTGGCGGCCTTGGTGTCGGCCGTCTTGGTGTCGGCGGCGGCCTTGGTGTCGCGGTTGGTCTTCGACGCGGTCGAGTTGTCGGCCTTCGCGGCCTTCGTATCGGCGGTCTTGGCGTCGGTGTCGGCCTTGGTGCGGTGGTCGCGGTTGGCGTGGTTCCTGGCGTCGTTGGTGTCGTTCTTCTTGACGTCGCGCTGGTCACGGCCCTGGTGCTGGTGCTGGCTGGTCTTGTTGTTCAGGTCAGCCGTCTTCGCGTCCCGCTGGGAACGGTGCTGCGCGGCGTGCTCGTTCTTGGCGACCCGGTCGCTCTTGTTGGTGTTCGTGGTGGTCGCCGAGTTCCCGGAGACGCGAGTCTCCTTGACGTCGTGCTGGCGCTTGATGCTGGTCGTGGTGCCGGTGCGGCGCCACCGCTCGGCCAGTGCCCGCACCAACGCGGACAGGGCGCCCTCGCGGGTGCCGTCGGCCCCGGCCGCGCCGTTCCCGTCCTTGCCATCGGCCGGGTTCTTACCGGCGGGGTCCGCGGGGGTGACGGGGGTCTGGGCCAGGGCCGTGGTGGTGCCGAGCGGCTCGGTGGGCCGGGCCGGTGCGACCGGCGTGAGGATCTGCCGGAGCGTGCTCGGCGGGGAGGGGGCGGTGGTATCCGGCTCTGCAGCAGCCCTTTCCGGAGAGGCCTCGGCGGGTGCCGCGGCGGGCGGTTCGGACGGGCGCGGCGGGGGGAGCGGGGCGCTGGCGGCGGTGGGCGTGGTCATCGCGATTCCTCACTCTCTGCGACCTCCCACCCACCCCCCACCCAGCGAGAAAGCGCCCTCCCACGCCTCTGAGCGGGCGGGGGGAGCGCTTTCCGGGGTGGGGGGTGGGTGGGGGGAGGTCACGATCGGTTACCGGCGGGTGGTGAAGTGCTTCTTCATCCAGCCGACGGCCACGGCCGTCCCGGCGACCCCGAGGACGACCAGACCGACGCCCGGCATCGAGTCGCCGCCGTCCCCGTCGGCGACGGTGCGGGAGGTGTTGACCATCCCGGGCGCGTCCACGGCGGGGTAGGCCTTGCCGCACTCGGAGACGGCGTTGAAGGCGTTGCCGGCCTTGGCGACGCACGCCTGCACCGCCTCCCGGCGGGCCCGCTGGGCCGGGGTCTCCTCCTGGCCGGCCTTCGCGAGGTCGGCGGCCTGCTTCTGCTTCTCCAGCTCCAGCCGGGAGTTGTCCAGGGCGATCTGGGCCTTGCGGACCTCCGCGTCGGCCTCGGCCGAGGCGTAGTTCGAATAGGCCACCATCCCCGCAGCGGCCAGCACGACCACGCCGGCGCCGATACCGGCCTTGGCACGGGCGGACAGCCGGGCGTTCGGGGCGTAGGCGCCGTGCAGCGGCGGCGTCTTCCAGCTCGGGACGGAGGTGATGTCGTAGGCGGGGTCGTTGTAGACCGAGTCGCGGTCGGCCACGGTCGTGCTCCTTTTCGTGAACCAGGCGGGGAAGGTGGGGAGTTGCTGGGTCAGAGCCGGTAGGGCTCCAGCGAGAAGAACAGGACGTCCGCACCGCCGAGCTGCGGCTCCCGGCGCGCCAGCCACTCCCGGATGCCGAGGTAGGCGTGCTCCCGCAGGCACCCGGGCGGGAAGGCGGAGGTGCCGGTGCGCGTGGCGACGGCGAAGCCGGCAGCGGTCGGGTACTGGAGGGTGATCAGCCAGGAGTGGGTGGGCTCGGCGGGCGTCTCGGTCAGGGGCATGACACTGCTCTCCTTGTGTGGGGTGGGCGGGTCGGGCGGGGAGGGGCGGGGTCAGATGTCGTCGCAGCGGATCTGGTAGCAGTCGGAGCAGATCGGGATGGTCCACTCTTCGTCGTTGATCTCCCACACGAACGGGTCCGCGCAGATCTCGACGTCCGGCTTGTCCTCGCCGCAGAAGTAGCACTTCATCGGGAAACCTCCAGGTCAGTGGGCGTTCTGGGTCAGGGTGCCGATCAGCTCGGGGCGGTTGGTGGAGCCGAGCAGGTGCCCGGTGGAGGTGAAGAGGTGCCACCAGCGGACGCTGCCGTCCTCGTTGCTGGTCTGGGCGCAGGTGAAGCCGTGGAGCGGGAAGACGTCCAGGACGCGGGTCTGCTCGAACTGCGGCTCGGGGGCGGGGATGTGGTCGTTGTCCATGGCTGGTTCTCCCGGTTCTACGCGGTGAGGGCGCGGGGGTAGCCGGAGGCGATCAGTTCGGCGGCCTCGGCGCGGCGCCCGGAGGCGGTGGCGAGGGAGACGTCGAGGGCCTCGGCGATGGACTGGAGGGTGACGGCCTCGGGGTTGCCGCCGGCCGCGAGGATCATCCGGGCGACGCGGCGGGTGGCACGGGCGGCGGGGGTCAGCTTCGCCGCGTCCTCCGCTTCAACCGCGCGCAGCTCCGTTTCAGCGGCACGCGCGCGGGCTTCAGCGGCGCGCTGCCGGGCCGCGTTCTCGGCCTCCTCGTTCTCGGCCTGAGCGCGCTTGGCGGCGGCCGCGTCGCGCTCGGCTTCAGCCTTGCGCTTGGCCGTTTCAGCGGCAGCCTCCTCGGCTTCAGCTGCGCGCTTGGCCGTTTCAACCGCGCGCAGACGGGCGGCCTGGGCGGCCTCCTGGTCGCTCGCCGTGGCGCTCTCCCTGGCGGCGGCCAGGCTCTCCGTTTCAGCGGTACGCAGCCGCGTTTCAGCGGCGGCGCTCTCCTTTTCAGCGGCAGCCTGGTCGGTTTCAGTGGCGCGCAGACGGGCGTCGGCGGCTTCCTGCTCGGCCGCCGCGGCAGCCAGTTCCTCCGTCGCCTGGTCGATCCGTTCGGCGGCCTCGGCCTCCCGGCCGGCGGCGACGGTCCGGGCGTGGGCGTGGGCCTTGGCGGTGGCCGTCTCGGCACCGACCTCGTACTCGGCGGCCTCCACCCGTCCGGCCGTGCGGAGCTTGGAGATCTCGACCTCGGCGGCGCGGGCCTCGGCCCGGACCGCGGCCTCGGCCTCGAACGCGGCCTTGCGCTCGTCGCGCAGCCGGGCACGCTCCTCGGCCTCCATGGGCAGGGCCAAGGCCTCGTCCACGCTCAGCCCGAAGCGCTCCATAGTGAGGGGAAGGCGCTGGTCAGCGGGGGCCTTGCGCCAGTCGCCGCCGTGCTCGCGCTCCAGCATCACCCGGTAGACGAGCCGTTCACGCTCCAGCTCGACCGCCCGGTCGTAGGAGGCGATGCCGTTCAGGCGCATGCGCCGGTACATCCGAAAGGACGGCCACGGGGCGAGGATCCAGCGGTGCAGCGGCACGCCGTCCCTCTGGTGGCCGGCCTCGATCCGGGTGATCCGGATGACCAGGCGCCGCCCAGCCTCCACCACGGCCACGAACATCACCGGGATCGCCGCGTGCATCGCGGTGCCGGTCGGATCGGCCAGCAGGGGCCCGGCCGAGGCGGCGTTGAAATAGATCGTGGCGGCGGTGAAACCGTGGGCCAGCAACCGTAGCCACGGAGCCGGGGCGCCCTTGCGGATCAGGTGCAGGTCCATGGCCAGCAAGGCCACGATCCCAGCGTCCACACCGACGGGAAACGCGTAGCTGAAGTCCCCGAAGTGGTGCCTGAAACCGAGGTCCCGCAGCGCGTTGTAGGAGCCGCTGAAGCCGATCCCGGCCAGGGCCGCACCGCCGACCGCAGCGAGGATCGCGATGCCCAGCATGAGCTTGGCCGAGGCCGCCGCCCGTGTGGTTGAAGCGGCCGCTCGCACGGTTGAAGCGGCAGCGGTCGGGGTCGAAACGCCTGCCGGGGAGGCCATGGTGGTCACGCGGCACCCCCAAGGGCGCGACGCGCACGGGCGGCGGCCCGCAGGCGGCGCTGGTGCAGCGCGTCCCGCTCGGAGGCGGTCAGCCCGCCGAAGATGCCGTGCTTCTCGTGACGCTCCAGCGCCAGGTCCAGGCACATAGCGCGCACCGGGCAGCCGGCGCAGATCATCTTGGCGCGTCGCTCAGCCCACCAGGCCTTGGCGGCGACGTCGTCCGTGACCTCGGTGTCCTCGTCCGGCTCGGGGTAGAACAGGTCGGAGTCGGCGCCAGTGCAGGCGGCGCCGGGCAGGGCGCCGTCCGGGGCGGGGCGGTACTCGGCGAGCCGGGCGGCCAGCGGGCGCCCAGGTCGGTGCGGGGCGCGGGTGCCGGTGAGGAGCAGGATGCGGCGAACGCTCATCAGGCGGCCACCTTCCAGGTGAGCACCCGGCGGCGCTCGGCGGTGCGCATCAGCGAGGACGCGAAGCGCGCCGCGGGCCCGTCCAGGTCCCGCAGGATCTCCCGCGCAACGTCGAGCCGAGCCTGCCGGTCCTCGGCGCTCTCGTCCTCGGTGCCGGTGAACAGCTCGGCGTCGATGCCGTAGCCGAAGGCGAGTTCCGCGAACTCGGCCGGTGTCATGGCCTCCTGGCCTGCGACAATCAGTTTCATGGGTTCACCTCGTCTAGTCAGGGGGTGAGCCCGCAGGGCCGCCGCGCGAACCTTGGCCGGGAGCGCGGCGGCCCGCCTTATGCGGGCTCAGCCACTCGTCGGATCACGAGCAGCCGCGGGGCCCGACGCGAACCTGCCGCCGTGAGGGCGGTCGGTGCGCGCCGGGGACCGTGATCGCTGGTGAGCGACCGGAAGCGGTGAGCCCCGCCCGCTGTCAGCGGCGGGGCCGGGTATGGGCCTTGCTCATGGCAGGCTCCTGAGGTCAAACCCCTGGCGGGGCGATTGATTGGGGTTGCCCGTCCTGCGGGCGTCAGGTCTCTCGGGCCTGGTCCGGTGCTTCATCTCTGCTCAGCACCAGCAGGGCGGCGCGCACCCCGGAAAGGGTGCTGCGTGGCTCGCTGCCGCCGGCGACATCACCCGGTCGCCACGGGGGCGGTCTGTCTCATCCCGCCACGTGCGTTGGGACTCCGCTGTACTCCCGGTGTTGCCATCCAGCCGTACGAATCGGCCTGGTCAGCGTCCCGTTCGGCCCCACACCCCCGAAGGGGTGGCATGCCACTGCGTAGGGGGAGGGCATCGCTGCCCTCGCGTCGGTCCCGCACGATCACTGTTCAGTTCTCAAGGAACTGCGCTTCCCTGGCCGACCCTGACGAGCCAGCTTCCGGGCGCATTTGTCCAGCTCAGAGCAGCCCAAAGAAGGGCCGCTCCGCATCATCCGGATTGTCCGGACAATGCTGCCGGTGAAGAGATTGGCACGCTCGGCTACGTGCGGTCAAGCACATCGTCCGCATTGACTGGACAATGCGCTGTGAGCTGCGGTTTCATGGATCGCATGTCAGCGATGCGATCTGGGCGAGCGCCCATGTACCAGCAGATCCGCGACGCACTGAGGCGGCAGATCGCGGATGGAACGCTCTCGGCCGGCGCGCAGCTGCCGACCGAAGCGGCCCTCACGGCCCAGTACGGCGTTGGCCGAGCCACGGTGCGCCAGGCGCTGGGCGAGTTGGTCAACGAAGGCCTGGTCGTGCCGATGAGGCCCCGGGGCTACTTCGTCAAAGAGCGCAGGCCAATGGTCTTCCGCCCGCAGGCCGAGTTCCGCAAGCGCCCGTACTCGGCGGAGATGGACGCGTTCGTCACTGAGCACTCGGCAGATGGACGGGAGCCGCGTCAGCTCATTGAGGTGGCCATCGTGGAACCAGCCCCGGACATTGCGAAGCGCCTGCACCTAGAGCCGGGGGAGCTTGCCGCGGTGCGTCGCCGAATCCGCTGGCTCGACGGCGAGCCGTTCAACGTGAACGACAGTTACTTCCCGCTGGACATCGTCCGAGACTCCGAGATCATGCGGCCCGAGGACATCACGAGGGGCGCCAACGAAGTGCTGGCCGAGCTGGGCTACCGGCAGGTGCGGGCCCTCGATGAGCTGTACGTGCGGATGCCGACCCCGGATGAGGCACGCCGTCTTGAGCTGGGCCCCGGGACCCCCGTCGCGTACCACGTCTGCACCGGGTACACGGCCGACGCGCGGCCGGTGCGCGTCGCGGTGAGCGTGCTGCCGGGCGACCGGCACGTCATCTCGTATGAGCGGCAGTGGGAGCAGCCGCAGGACCGTGCCGAATGACAGCGCTGGAGATGCGCGCGGCCACGCCGGACGAACTTCACCTGGTCGAAGGCTTGTTGATCGGCGCGGGGGAATGGCTCGCGTCGCTGGGAAGCGACCAGTGGCAGTTCCCGCCGCGCCGGGCTCGACTGCTTGAATCGATGGGACGTGGGGAGTGCTTCCTCGCCTTCCAGGACGGCCGGGCGATAGGCACGCTGACCGTGGACGAGCAGGCCGACCCCGAGTTCTGGCACGCTGGCGACGAACCGGGGACGGCGCTGTACGTGCACCGGATGGCCATTGCCCGGGAGGTGGCCGGCCAGGCCGTTGGCGCCCGAATGCTGGACTGGGCCGCCGCTCGGGCCGTGGCTGCGGGCAAGTCCAGGGTCAGGCTCGACGCCTGGAAGACGAATCCGGCGCTCCACCGGTACTACCTGGGGCAGGGCTTCACGCTGGTGCGGACCGTGGACCTGCCTCACAGGCAGTCAGGTGCGCTCTTCGAGCGGGAGGTCAGCTCGGCGGCTTGTGGGCCATCTGTGGGCCAGGTGTGCTGAGGGCCCACCAGAGATAGGGTTGCCTCCCTGATCAGACATGGTGCGGGCGACGCGACGAAGTTGTTCTTGAAAACTGTCGTGGCGTGACCCGTCACCGTGGGTTCGAATCCCACGCTCTCCGCCGGTAGGAGAACCACCTGCTCAGGGGCGGGTGCCGAGATCGTTCGGCACCCGCCCTTCGCGCGTTCCGGGGCCGGGACTTGACCCTGACACCGTGAGAGGCAGTGGAGTGGGAGCACCATGTTGAACATCGGAGACTTCGCCAGCCACGGCCGGGTGTCGGTGCGGATGCTGCGCCACTACGACGAGATCGGACTGCTGCGGCCCGCCCGGGTGGACCCGGTCACCGGGTACCGCTCCTACGAGGCGTCCCAACTCGCCCGGCTCAACCGGCTGATCGCGCTCAAGGAGCTCGGCTTCACGCTGCAGCAGGTGCGGGCCGTCCTCGACGAGCAGGTCGACCCGGTCGAACTGCGCGGGATGCTGCGGCTGCGGCGGGCCCAACTCGCCGAGGCGATCGCCGCGGACGGGCAGCGGCTGGCCCGGGTGGAGGCGAGGCTCCGGACGATCGAGAGCGAGGGGACCATGTCCACGCACGATGTCGTGGTGAAGCGGGTGCCGCCCGTCCGGGTGGCCGAACTGACCGGTGTGGCCGCCGGCTACGAGCCCGAGCAGATCGGCCCGGTGATCGGCCCGCTGTTCGCGGAGCTGTGCCGGCGCCTGGCCGCGGCCGGGATCACGGGGACCGGCCCGTCCGTCGCCCGGTACGAGGACGTGCCGGACGGCGACGGCGCGGTGCTGATCCGGGTCGCCGTCCCGGTCGGGCCGTCTGTGGAGCCGGGCCGGTCCGACGTCGCGGTGCTCGACCTGCCGCCGATCGAGGAGGCGGCGACGCTGGTGCACCGCGGCCCGATGGACGACGCCGTGGGCGCCTTCCAGGAGCTGGCCCGCTTCATCGAGGCGAACGGCTACCGCTCCGCCGGCTACGCCCGCGAGCTCTACCTGGAGTGCCCGGACGACCCGGCGCAGTGGGTCACCGAGTTCCAGGAGCCGGTGGTCCGCCGCTGACCGCTGCCGGTGGGCCCCGCACGGGGGTCGGGGCCCACCGGCCCGGCGGCGCCCGTCGGCGCGGCGGTGCCGACGGGGGCCGCTCGCCCGGCGGGCACCACGTGCCCGACGGGACCGCTCGCCCGGCGGGGACCACTTGCCCGGCCGATCCGGGGCGGGCAGAGTGCCGGAGGAGGCCGGTGGGCGGCGAGTGGAGGCGGCGATGAGCGATCTGACGGACCGACTGACGGAGGGCCTCCCGGCCGGCGCGGTGGTGGTGGACCCGGACGTGACCGCCGCCTACAGCCGGGACATGGCGGGGTTCTGCGCCGCCGGCGTGCCCGCGGTGGTGGTGTTCCCGGAGACGGTCGAGCAGGTGCAGCACGTGATGCGCACCGCCACCGCGCTGCGGGTGCCGGTGGTGCCGCAGGGCGCGCGGACCGGGCTGTCGGGTGCGGCGAACGCCGTGGACGGCTGCATCGTGCTGTCGATGGTGAAGCTGGACCGGATCCTGGAGATCGACCCGGTGAACCGGATCGCGGTGGTCGAGCCGGGCGTGGTGAACGCCGAACTCTCCCGCGCCGCGGGCGAGGTGGGGCTGGCCTATCCGCCGGACCCGTCCAGCTGGGAGTCCTGCACGATCGGCGGCAACATCGGCACCGGCGCGGGCGGGCTCTGCTGCGTGAAGTACGGCGTCACCGGCGAGTACGTGCTCGGCCTGGACGTGGTGCTGGCGGACGGGCGGCTGCTCTCCACCGGGCGCCGGACGGCCAAGGGCGTGGCCGGGTACGACCTGACCAGGCTGCTGGTCGGGTCGGAGGGCACGCTGGGCGTGGTCGTCCGGGCGGTGCTCGCGCTGCGGCCCGCCCCGGCGCCGCAGTTGGCGCTGGCGGCGGAGTTCCCGAGTGCGGACGCGGCCGGTGCGGCGGTCTGCGAGGTGATGGCGCGCGGTCTGACCCCGTCGCTGATGGAGCTGATGGACGCCGTCAGCGTGCGGGCGGTCAACGAGCTGGGCCGGATGGGGCTGCCCGAGTCGACCCGGGCGCTGCTGCTGGTGGCCTTCGACGGGCCGGAGCGGACGGCCGAGCTCGCCCGGGTGGCGGAGCTGTGCCGGGCCGCGGGGGCGACCGAGGTGGTGCCGGCCGAGGACCAGGCGGAGTCGGACCTGCTGCTGGAGGCCCGGCGGCTGGCGCTGCCGGCGCTGGACCGGCTCGGCACCACGATGATCGACGACGTGGCGGTGCCGCGGTCCCGGCTGGCCGAGATGCTGAACGGCGTCGCGGCGATCGCCGAGCGGCACGCGCTGACCATCGGGGTGGTCAGCCACGCGGGGGACGGCAACACCCACCCCATCGTGATCTTCGACGCGGCGGACGAGGAGCAGACGGCGCGGGCGCAGCGCTCCTTCGACGAGATCATGGCGCTGGGGCTGGAGCTGGGCGGCACGATCACCGGGGAGCACGGGGTGGGGCTGCTGAAGCGGGACTGGCTGGCCCGTGAGCTGGGGCCGGTGGCCCTGGATCTGCAACGGCAGTTGAAGGCGGTCTTCGACCCGCTGGGAATCCTGAACCCGGGCAAGATGGTCTGATCGTCATCCGGCACGGCGCCCGGAATTCCTCCGCCGTTCCCCTCCACCGCTCCTCCCCGCCGTTCCTCCCGTTTCAGTACGACTTTCCGATCGGCTGACGATGGCTGGAAATGTCGACATGGAAGGGTGGTCGAACCTTCTGGGGGGCGCTTTCCAGGTTCGTCGGCGCCGGGGTGGTGCGCGCGGTGGTTCGCACCGTATCGACGCGCCGTTTCCGGCGGGCGGGTCGATGGCCGCCGTTCGGGCTAAAACCCCAGTTCGGAGGCAGTGTGTCGGCGTGCTGTCCGCTTCGGCTGCCGTTATTCGCGGGCTGGGTGGATATCACGCTAACGGGCGAAAACTGCTCCGTCGGCTAGTGCTTTGTCGATTTGTTGCGGAAGTCTGTCTCCCGGCGTCGCAGCCCGCAGGTGTTCGTCTGGCCGGCGAACTCCCGCACCCCCTGCTCGACAGTTGCACGATTTACAGCTTTCTTGGAGGCTCTCATGGCTCGCATCCACACCCGCCGGGTGGCCGGACTCCTGCTCGCCGCCCCGCTCGCGGCGGGGCTGCTGCTGGCCGGCGCCGGTGCCGCGGCCGCCGACAACGGCGCGGGTGCCGCCGCCGGCTCCAACGCCGGGGTGGTGTCCAACGTCGGCACGGGCAACGTCTTCGGCTCGGTCGACGGCAACTACGTCTCCACCCAGCAGACGGCCACCGGCTCCGGTGCCTCGAACCAGAACAACACCCTCGCGGTGAAGGACAACGCGGGCACCATCCTGGCCGGGCAGTCCAACAAGAACGTCAACGTCGTCTTCGCCCCGATCTTCAACTGATCCGGGTCCTCGGCTGATCCGGATCTCCGACCGATCCGGTCGGACACCACCGACGGCGGGGGCGCCGGAGGTGGGTGACCGCGGGTGAGCTGAGCACCCGCGGAGGGGCTCGAACCAGTCTCCGGGCGGAGATCCCGCCCGGGCGCGATCAGACGCGCGCAAGACCGGCCAGCGGAAAGGGTCGCCGCGAAACCGGCCCCGTGGGCGGTGCCGCCATCGGCACCGCCCACGGGTGCGTCCTGGCCCCGGCGCGTCCAGTGAGGGCCCGCGCCCGGAGCCGTCGGGCCTCGGCGGTACGGTTGCGCTCCGAGAGTGCAGCACGTGCCCGGGCCAGGGAAGGACGGCCCGGCCGGGGCGGCGACCGCGGCAACCGGAAGGAAGGGCGCGCGATGGCGGCGGACGAGGAGGGGCTGACCGGCCCGGGCGAGGTCTGGCCTGCACCGGAGCCGGATCCGCGACCGGGGCCGGACGTCAGGGCCGAGCACCCGGCGGAGCACCGGCCCGAGCCGAGGTCCGTGCCCGAGCTGCTGCTCGGTCGCCCGCCGATGGCCCGACCGCTGCCGTCCTTCGACGCCGAGAGCGCCCCCGCCGAGCCCGGCCCGCTGTTCGTGGACTGGCTCGCCACCGCACTGGCCGCCGGCGTGCCGGACCCGCAGGTGGTCACCCTCTCCACGGTCGACGCGGACGGCCTGCCGGACGCCCGGGTGCTGGTGCTGCGCGACGTCGACGCCTCCGGTACCGGCTGGGTGTTCTCCGCCGCCGCCGACAGCCCCAAGGGCCGCCAGCTGGCCGACCACCCCGCCGCCGCACTGACCGTCTACTGGCCGCAGCTGGGCCGCCAGGTGCGGGTCCGCGGGACCGTCGAGCGGGCCGCGGACCTGGTCGCCGCGGCGGAGTTCGCCACCCGTTCGCCGGCCGCCCGGGTCGGCGCGCTGGTCGGGCGGCAGAGCGAGCCGCTGGGCTCGCTCACCGAGTACGACGAGGCCGTCGCGGTCGCCCGCCGCCGGCTGGAGGCCACCCCGGACGCGGTCGCGGCCGGGCACGCCGTCTACACCCTGTGGGCGCACGAGGTCGAGTACTGGCAGGGCGACGCCGAGCGCCGGCACGTCCGGCTCCGGTACACCCGCACCGGGCCGGTCCGCACCCCGGAGTGGTCGCGCACCCTGCTCTGGCCGTAGCCCGGTCGCGTTCCGGCCGTAGCCCGGTCCCGCTCCGGTCGGGGTCGGCCGACGCCCCGGCGGCGGGCTACCGCCGCCCGGTCAGCGTGGCGCCCACACTGGCCGCCACCACGCAGCCGATCCCGGCCAGCTGCGGCACGCCCAGCAGCTGGCCGAGCACCACCAGCCCGACCAGCGCGCTGACCGCCGGCTCCAGGCTGACCAGCACGCTGAACACCCGTTGCGGCATCCGTCGCAGCGCGGTCATCTCCAGCGCGTACGGGATCACCGGCAGCAGCAGCGACACCCCGGCCACCGCGGCCAGCAGCACCAGCGGCGAGGCACCGGGAGCGGTCAGCCCGTCCCACGCCTGGCCCAGGCCGAACGGCGCCAGCGTCAGCGCGCCGACGGTCATCGACACCGCCAGCCCCTGGAAGCCCTGGAAGGCGGCGCCGACCTTGTCGGTGAACAGGATGTACGCGGCGTAGCAGGCGGCCGCGCCGAAGGCGTAGACCAGGCCGACCGGATCGAGTCCGCCCCCGCCGTCGCCCTCGCCGAGCAGGGTCAGCAGGACGACGCCGGCCGCCGCGAGCAGCGCCCAGAGCAGGTGGCTGGCCTTCCTGGCGAAGACCAGGGCGACCGCGAGCGGGCCGAGGAACTCGATCGTCGCCGCGGTGCCCATCGGCAGCCGGTCGATCGCACCGGCGAACAGGAAGGTCATCCCGGCGGAGGCCATGCCGAGCAGCGCGGCCGCCGCGAGGTCGCGCGGGCGCTTGTCGCGCAGCCGGGGCCGGGTCACGGCGAGCAGGATGACCGCCGCGAAGCCCAGCCGCAGGAAGGTGGTGCCGCTGACCCCGAGCGGGCCGAACAGCGGCTTGGAGAGTGCGATGCCGGTCTGCACCAGGAACATCGCCGTCAGACAGAGAAGCGGCGCCGGGATCCGCTCCGGGCGCCGCAGGACCTTCGGGAACCGGCCGGTGGGCCGGCCGGGGTGCGCGCCGGGTGGCGCCGCGGCGCCGGACGCCCCACCTCGTCGCCAGCCGCCCCGCTCGCCGGCGGGCTCGCCCTTGGGGGCGGGCGGCATGGCAAGGGCCTCGGCGACGGCGGCGGCCGACGTCGGGGCTGCGGTTTCGCTGGGGTTGGAGGTGGGCATAAGGGTGAGTTTGCCGTAAGGAGCGACAAACCGGCAAGCTCGTTACAAATGGCGGGACGGCTGCGGACGGGTGCGCCCGAAGGGGTGGGCTCGCCCGGCGTCCGCGGCGTGGTTGCCGCGATCGTCCGATGGTCCGTCAGTATCAAGGGTCGGTGCGCTACCTACGCCCCGCGGCCCTCGTCGCCGCCTCCCTCGTGCTCCTGCTGGCCACCGACGGGACGGGCGTGAACACCGAGGCCACCGCCCCGGCCGCCGCCGCCGTCCCCCGCATCCGGGCCCTCACCCTGCCCGACCGGATCGGGCCGCCCCGGCTCCGCGACGCCTACGCCGGACCCGCCTTCGACGCCTGCACCGCGCCGCCCGTCGACACCCTGCGGGCCTGGCGCGCCGCCTCCCCGTACGGCGCGCTCGGCATCTACGTCAGCGGCTCCCAACGCGGCTGCCCCCAGCCCCGGCTCACCGCCGACTGGGTGCGCCAGGCCCGTGCCCTGGGCTGGCGCTTCCTGCCCGTGCACGTCGGGCTGCAGGCCCCGTGCAGCCGGCTCAGCCGCAAACCCCGGCGGATCGACCCGGCCACCGCCGTCCGGCAGGGGCGGGACGAGGCCGACGAGGCCGTCCGCGCCCTGCGCTCGCTCGGCTTCGGCCCGGGCGCCCCCGTCTACCTCGACGTCGAGGCCTACCCGATGAACGACCCGGCCTGCGGCCAGGCCGTCGTCGACTACACCCTCGGCTGGACCGAGGCCCTGCACTCCGCCGGCTACCGCTCCGGCTTCTACTCCAGCCTCGAATCCGGCGTCTCCGACCTGGCCGCCGCCGCCCGGGCCGGCAGCTCCCCGCTGCCCGACGCGCTCTGGTACGCCCGCTGGGACGACCACGCCGACACCTCCGGCTCCGGCCCGCTCACCGCCGACCTCTGGAGCTCCCACCAGCGGGTCCACCAGTACCGCGGCAACGCCGAGGAGACCTACGGCGGCGCCACCCTCACCGTCGACCGCAACCAGGTCGACGGCCCGACCGCCGGCTGACGCCCCACCGGGCGGCCCGCCGGCCCCCCGATAAGGTGGCCCCGGTCCAGCGGAGGGGGGCGGCGGCATGTCGAACGGACAGGGACACGACGACGCGGGCGGCTACGGCGCCGCACCGCGGCAGAACCCGTACGCGCAGGGGCCGTACCCTCCGGACCCGTACCCGCAGAGCCCGTACGGCCGGGGCCCGGCCCCGCAGAACCCGTACGCCCGGCCCGTCCCGCCGCAGGCGCACCCGTACCCGGCACCGCCCGGCGCCGCGCAGCCCCACCACTCCGCGCAGCCCGACCCGGTCGCCCCGCAGGCTCCGACCCCGCAGGCTCCGACCCCGCCGCCCGTGCCAGCCGGGGCGGAGGCCTTCCCCGGCCCCGGGCCGCGCCGCGGGCGGATCGCCGTCCTGCTCCAGTTCACCCTGCAGTGGATCTACGCCCCGCTCTGGATCGCCGCCCTGGTGGCCCTGTTCGCGCTCCTCCTCTGGTCCGGCAGCAGCGGCCCCTCCGGCCCCGACTCCGACGGCTGGCTGAAGGTCAACCGCACCTTCATCCCGCCGCGCCGCCTCAAGGCCGAGCTCACCGGCCGCCCGGAGGACTGGGAGCGGTACGTCGCCCCGATCCTGGCGCGCCGGATCGCCGCCGCCGAGGCCGAGCACGCGGCTGGCGGCGGCACACCGCTGCCCGACCTCGGCCGCGCGGTGCACACCGAGTTCGCCGTCCGCCTCTACCGCGGCCTCGGCGCGGCCGGCCTGGTCCGCCTCGCC
The DNA here is from genome assembly GCF_040681575.1 of Kitasatospora sp. NPDC051702. Lineage (NCBI taxonomy): Bacteria > Bacillati > Actinomycetota > Actinomycetes > Kitasatosporales > Streptomycetaceae > Kitasatospora > Kitasatospora sp. NPDC051702. The sequence goes on along the minus strand of NZ_JBFAZB010000006.1, from coordinate 129,691 downwards.
GAGCGCCACGGCTGGCACGGCGTACCGGTCCACTCCGACCCGGGCCACGTCCGGCTGACCCGCCGCTTCCCCGCCCCGACCGGCGTCCGCGCCCCGGCCCCGCACGACCCGCCCGCCGCCCCGGGCACCCCGTGGGGCCCGCAGCCGACCCGCTTCGCCCCGCTGCTGCCGGTGATGTTCCTCCTCCAGTTCGTCTACGTCCCCGTGCTGGGCGTGCTCAGCCTGCTCGCCTTCTGGGTGAAGCACCCCGAGCCCGACCACTGGGACCGCTGGGGCGCCCGCTGGGCGGTCGGTCCGCGCGCCTTCTGGCCCGAGTTCACCAACGGCCGGGCCGCCTGGGACCGCCACATCCGCCGCGTCCTGGACCGCGCCGTCCAGCGCGAACTCGCCCAGCCCGCCGAGTCCTACCGGGGCGTCACCGCCCCCGACGGCACCTTCCTGCGCCGCATCCGCGTCAACCGCGCCACCTACCGCGGCGCCGGCGCCCACCACGTCCTGCGCCTCGCCGCCGAGCAGGGCTGGACCCTCGACCCCACCTACCTCCCCGACCCCACCAACTCCGTCCGCCTCTCCCGCCCCGACCACCCCCGCCCCACCCCCTGACCGGCGCCGTGGCCGACGGTGACGCCCCGTTGGAAAACCCCTGGAGCCCCGGATAGGTTCGCGAGAACGACCACGACAGCATCCCGGGGGGGGATCACCGTGTCCAACAAGATCTGGGAGGCCTTCGGTGGCGGGCCGGTGGCCCGGGCCGGGGCTCCGGTGCCGTCACCGTCGCCCGGACCGGCGCCGACGGCACCCGACGTCGAGGTGCACCCGGAGAGGCTCCGTCCGGTGGCCGAGCACGCGGACGCCCTGTTCGCCAGGCTCCAGACGGGCTCCGGCGAGGTGTCCGAGAGGACCAGGGCGGCGCAGAAACAGCTCGAGGCGTGGCCAGGTGCCGCGGTCGTCGGCTCGGCCCTCGAGGCGTGGGAGCGGAACCTCTCGGCCTTGAGGAACGACCTCGGCCAGAGTGCGGAGAACATCCGTCAGACCGTCAACGCCTACGTGGCCCACGAGCAGGCGGTGGCGGGCGGCCTCGGTGGGGGGAACTGACCGTGGTGTCCGTCCACCAGCTCAGCGGCGTCTCCCTCGCCGCCCTGCTCAGTGCCGCCGAATCCTGGGACGCCGCAGCGACCAGGCTGGACGGCGTCGCCGACGATGCGGACCGGGACCTCAAGGGCGCACTCGGCGACTCCGGCTGGAAGGGGGATCCCGCCGACACCGCGAAGAAGCGGGTCGGCGCGATCTGCGAAGCGCTGCACGCCGGAGCGCGGGTGACGCGGGCCAACGGACAGGCGCTGCGACGTGCGCACAGGGCACTCTCCGTTGCGCAGAAGGGTCTGAACGACGCGCTGGACGGCGCTCGTAAGGGCGGCTTCACCGTTCGCGACGACGCTTCCGTCGAATGGCCGAAGGCCGACTACGCGGACCAGCACGACCCGGAGTACGAGGCGACCGTGCGCCGCGACGCGACGGCCGTGCGCGACCGGGTCGTCGCCGCACTCGCGCTCGCCGACCGGGCCGACCAGGAGCTCGCGGCGTCCCTCTCGTTCAACCTCTCCACTCCCGATGCCACGTCGAACACCAACGGCTGGCTCCGCGGGAGCGACGGGCGCGGCGGCCGCCGGCAGGAGAGCGACCGCGTCGCCGGCCGCGATCCCGGCGGTGACGGCAGCAACGACAACCTCGACAACGACTGGGCGGGCCGGGCCATCCTGGAGCGCTACCTGGCCGGCAGCGGAGACTGGACGATCGTCGACGACCGTTCCTGGAACGACTACATGAGTGCCAACACGCTCCTCAACTCGAAGCTCGACGAGCACTTCGAGGACATCGCCAGGGAGGCGGTCAAGCAGTACCCCGACGGGGGAACGGGGGGCTTCGACCGCACGACCGACATGGAGATCCAGAACGGTGAGGGCATCGTCGGCTACCAGTACCTCCACGGCACGGACAGCACGGTCGGCGGCTTCGGGATCAAGGGTGACCGCCAGGTGGTGAGGCTGCCCGACGGTACGTACGAGGTCCACGTGAAGTCGTCCTGCACCTGGAACGACATCATGGACCCCAATCCCAAGTACCAGACGGACAAGGACAAGTCGAACATCGGCGACGTCATCTCGCTGGGGCAGGCGGAGTCGTACCGGTTCCACCTGACCTGGCCGCGGGAGGCCGTGGTGCGGCTCGACGCGGACGGCAACGTGCTGACGACCGTCAGCGGTCAGCCGAAGAAGTGAGGGGGCGGCCGGTGCGGATTCGGCGAGGTGTCCGGGGTGCGGTGCTGGTGGCGGTGGCGGCGGCGGTGCTGGCCGGGTGCGGGGACCCGGCGGCGGACCCGTCCGTCCGGCACACCAACCGGTTGCACACGGAGAGCGAGGCCCGGCCCGGCGACTGGGTGCGGGCCCCCTACGACCGGTTCGCCCTGCTGGTCGAGGAGAGCGGCCGGACCGCGGACCCCGGTGGGACCGGGTGGCGCGGGGTGGTCCGGGCGTACACGCCGGCGGCACGGGGCGAAGGCACCCTGGGGGAGGTGCTGTGGACCGACGACACCGTCTACGCGAACAAGCGGGACCGTCCGCACTACCGCTGGCAGGAGGCCGGCCGGCAGGTGTGGATCCTCACCGACCGGATGAGCACCGACGCCGCGGACGAGGTGCGGGTGGTCGAGGCGGGCGCCGACGGGGTGTGGCGGAGCCGGACGCTCGCCGCGGACCAGTACCCGACCGTTCCGGGGGACGTCCTCACCGGACTCCCCGCGGGGTTGCGGGAGCGGATCGGGGGTGGGGGCGGGGCGGGGTCGTGATCCGTGCAACGGGGTCGGGATGCTGACAGGGGGCGGGCGGGGCGGCACAATCGGGCACGTCCGCGCGCATTACCGCCCGGTAGGTGCCCGCGGGCACAGCCGCCAGTGCCGCCAGGTCGAGGAGGACCCGTGTTCAGCACGATGCAGGACGTTCCGCTTACCGTCGCCCGGATTCTGGAGCACGGGTCCACCATCCACGGCCGGTCCACCGTCACGACCTGGGACGGCTCCGGGCCGGTCGTGCGCACCTACGCGGAGGTCGGGGCGCGGGCCGCGCAGCTCGCCTGTGCGCTGCGGGACGAGCTGGGCGTGACCGGGGACGACCGGGTGGCGACCCTGATGTGGAACAACGCCGAACACCTGGAGGCGTACCTCGCCGTCCCGGCGATGGGCTCGGTGCTGCACACGCTCAACCTGCGGCTGCCCGCCAACCAGCTCTCGTTCATCGTCAACCACGCCGCCGACCGCGTGATCATCGTCAACGGCAGCGTGCTGCCGCTGCTCGCCGCGGTGCTGGGGGACCTCGCCCCGACGCTGCGGCACATCGTGGTGAGCGGCCCCGGCGACCGCTCGCTGCTGGCCGGCTTCGCGGGCACCGTGCACGACTACGAGGAGCTGATCGCGGACCGGCCCACCGCGTACCCGTGGCGCTCCGACGTCGACGAGCGGCAGGCCGCGGTGCTCTGCTACACCTCCGGCACCACCGGGGACCCGAAGGGCGTGCTCTACAGCCACCGCTCGGTCTACCTGCACTGCCTGCAGGTCAACACCGGCGACAACTTCGCGTTCACCCCGCGGGACACCGCGCTGCCGGTGGTCCCGATGTTCCACGTGAACGCCTGGGGCATCCCGCACGCCGCCTTCATGTCCGGCGCCAGCCTGCTGATGCCGGACCGCTTCCTCCAGCCGAAGCCGATGGCGGAGATGATCGCCGCCGTCCGGCCCACCGTCAGCGCCGCCGTCCCGACCATCTGGAGCGGCCTGCTGGACGAGCTCGACGCGGGGGACTACGACACCTCCAGCCTGCGCATGGTGGTCATCGGCGGCAGCGCCTGTCCGCCCTCGCTGATGGAGGGCTTCGAGGAGCGCCACGGCATCCGGGTGGTGCACGCCTGGGGCATGACCGAGACCTCGCCGCTCGGTTCGTTCGCCCAGCCGCCCGGCGGCCTGACCCCGGAGGAGGAGTGGCCGTACCGGGTCACCCAGGGTATCTTCCCGGCCTCCGTGGAGGCCCGGCTGATCGGCCCGGGCGGCGAGCGGATGCCGCACGACGGCGTGGCGGCGGGCGAGCTGGAGGTGCGCGGCCCGTGGATCGCGGGCGCCTACTACGGCGGCGCCGGGCAGGACCCGCTCCGCCCGGAGGACAAGTTCTCCGAGGACGGCTGGCTGCGCACCGGCGACGTGGGCACCATCACCGCGGACGGCTACCTGACGCTCACCGACCGGGCCAAGGACGTCATCAAGTCCGGCGGCGAGTGGATCTCGTCGGTGGAGCTGGAGAACGAGCTGATGGCCCACCCCGAGGTGGCCGAGGCCGCCGTGGTCGCCGTCCCGGACGAGAAGTGGGGCGAGCGCCCGCTGGCCACCGTGGTGCTGCGCCCGGGGGCCTCGGTGGGGCTGCCGGAGCTGCGGGCCTTCCTGGCCGGGCGGATCGCCTCCTGGCAGCTGCCGGAGCGCTGGTCGATCGTCGAGTCGGTGCCGAAGACCTCGGTGGGCAAGTTCGACAAGAAGGTGATCCGGGCCAGCTACGCGGCGGACGAGCTGGACGTCACGGTGCTCGGCAAGGAGTAGTCCGCGGGTCGCCCGCAGGCTGACGGAAGGGCCCGTCGCACCGGACTTCCGGTGCGGCGGGCCCTTCGAGCGTGCTCAGCCGGCCGCGGGGACGCCGGCCTCGCCCATCGCGCCGATCCGACCGAGCAGGTCGACGATCCGGGACTGGACGTCCGCGCTGGTCGAGCGCTCGGCGAGGAACAGCACCGTCTCGCCGGTGCGCAGCCGGGGCAGTTCGCGCGGGTCGAGGTCGACCGAGGTGTAGACGACCAGCGGGGTGCGGTGCAGCCGGTCGTTGGCGCGCAGCCAGTCGAGCAGGCCGACCCGGCGGCGGCGGATCTGGAACAGGTCCATCACCACCAGGTTGGGCTGCACACTGGCGGCCCGGGCGACGGCGTCGTTCTCGTCGGTGGCGTGCTCGACGTGCATGCCGCGCCGTTCCAGGCTGCTGATCATGGCGGCGGCGATGTCCGGATCGCCCTCGACCAGCAGGACGCGCGGGGCGTGGTGCTCGCCGTCGCGGGGTGCGAGGGCGCGCAGCAGGACGGCCGGGTCGGCGCCGTACGCGGAGTCCCGGGTGGCCTGGCCGAGGCCGGCGGTGACGAGCACCGGGACGCGGCTGTTGAGCGCGGCGGTGCGCAGCGACTGCAGCGCGGTGCGGGTGATCGGGCCGGTCAGCGGGTCGACGAAGAGCGCCGCGGGGAATCCGGTGGCCTGCGCGTCCACCTCCTCGCGGGAGCGGACGATCACCGGCTGGTAGCCGCGTTCCTGCAGGGCCTGCCGGGTGGCCGGGTCGGGCTCGGGCCAGACCAGCAGCCGGCGGCCGCCGCCGTCCTCCGGAGCGCCGGGCGCACCGAGAGCGCCGGGCGCACCGAGCGGAGCGGGAGCACCGGGCAGGGCGGGCGGACCGGCGGGCAGCGACGGCTGCTCCGGGACGGCCCGGTCGCCGCCGGCGGGCAGTGCGGCGGGCAGCGCGGCCATCGGACGGGGCGCCGTCCTGGCCTCGACGGGGACGGGCGGCTGCGGCACGAGGGTGGGCACCGGCGGGCCGGCGAGCGGACGCGGCGGGGCGAGCTCGGCGAGACCGCTGCCGACCGGCTGCGGGCCCGACTGCTCCTCGGCGGCGGGCAGCGCGGGGCGGGCGGGCTCCAAGGCGGCGGGGGCGCCCTGGACGGGCCGGTCCTCCTGGGGCCCGTGGGCGGGCGGTCCGGCCGGGGTCTCCGGGGCGGGCCCCGGCGGGACGGCGAGTCGGCGGCGGCGCCCGGTCGGCGCGGCGGCGGGTTCGGCCGCCACGGGCGCAGGCCCGGACGGCAGCGCGTTCTCCAGGCCGGGGTAGACCGGGGTGTCGGCGAGCCCGGGCAGGGCCGGTCCGCCGGGGGCGTCCTCGGCGGCGGGCAGGGCGCGGCGCCGGCGGGGCTTGGCCGTGCCGTCGGACGCCGGGGCGCCGTCCGGGGCGGGGGTGCCGGCGGCGGGGGTGCCGTCGTCCGGGGCGGTGCCGGGGCCGAGGGCGAGCGGTTCGCGCCCGGCGGGGCGGTTCTGCCGGGGGCGTTCGCCCTCGACGGGTACGGCGTAGGCGGGGCCTGAGCGGCCGTCGTCCTTGCCCCAGGGGTCGCGCTGTGCGCCGTCCGGGCCGGCCAGGCCCTGGCGACCGTACGCGGGGTCGTTGCCGGTGCCGTTCCACTGCTCGGGGACGGCCCGTTCGATCCGGGCGGGGGCGTTCGGCCACTGGTCGGCGGGCGTGCCGGGGTCGGTCGGCGTGCCGGCGGCGGGGGCCTCGGGGGTCTCGGCGGCGGGCCGGCCACGGCGGCCGCGCCGCTCGGTGGCGGGTTCCTCGGTGGTCCGCTCGACGGCGGGGGTCTCGCGGCCGGGCTGCTCGCCGCCCTCGCCGGAGCCCTCGGCGGCCTCGGCCGGACCGTCGCTGCTGGGCAGCTGCGGGATGCCGGGCAGCTCGGGCAGGACGGCGCTGTCGCTCTCCTTGGGCCGGTCGGAGCGGCCCTCGGCGCCCGCGCGCTCGGCGGCGGCCTTCGCGGCGGCCGGGTCCAGCGGCAGCTCGACGACGTAGGTGGTGCCGGCCTTGCCGGGCAGCTCGTGCGGCTGGAGCACGCCACCGTGGCGCTCGACCACCGCGCGGGCTATCGGCAGGTGCACGGGGCTGCCGCCGAGGCCGGGGCCGCGGATCTCGACCCGGGCGACCTCGCCGCGCTGGGCGGCGGCCAGGACGACGGTCGGCGGCTCGGGCGGCACCGGCACGGCCCCGCCGTTGGGGCCGGGCGCGGCCAGGCCGGGGGAGGGGGTGACGGGGGCGTCCAGGGCGAGGCCGATGCCGCTGACGTCGGCGACCAGGTGGGCGAGCGCCTGGGCGAGCCGGTGCTCGTCGGCGATCACCTCGACGGCGGCGGCGTGCACCGAGAAGCGCACCCGGCCGGGGCCGACCAGCCCGCCGGCCTCCTCGACGGCCCGCCGGACCACCTTGTCCAGGGCGACGGGCACCCGCCGCTCGGAGGGCCGGCGGCCGCCCTTGGCGTCCTTGGTGTCCTTGCCGTCGCGGCCGTCCGCGAGGCCGCTCTCGCCGGCCTCGGCCCGCTGGTGGGCGAGCACGCCGTCGATCAGCCGACCGAACCGGCGGCACTCGTCGGCGAGCCGGCGCAGCGTCCAGTTGGCCTCCGGCCAGAGCTGCCCGGCCGGGTCGGCGGCGAGGGTGTCCAGCCGCTCGTTCAGCGCGGTCAGCGCGCCGCCGAGTTCGCTCTCCAGGACGGCGGTGAGGTGGTCGTTGCGGGCGACCAGGGCGAGCTCGCGGCTGCGGTCGGTGAAGGTCATCACCGCGCCGACCAGCTGGTCGCCGTCCCGGACCGGGGCGGTGGTGAGGTCGACGGTGACCGGGCGGCCGTCCTTGCGCCAGAGCACGGTGCCGCGCACCCGGTGCTTGCGGCCGGAGGTCAGGGTGTCCAGCAGCGCGGACTCCTCCAGCGCGAGCGGGGTCCCGTCGGCCCGGGAGTGCTGGATCAGGGGGTGCAGCTCGCGGCCGCCCAGCTCGCTCGCCCGGTACTCCAGGATGTGCGCGGCGGCCGGGTTGACCAGCACGCAGCGGCCCTCGAGGTCGACCCCGAGGACGCCCTCGGCGGCGGCGCGCAGGATCATCTCGGTCTGCTTGTGCTGGCGGCGCAGCTCGGCCTCGACGCCGAGCCGGCCGGAGAGGTCGCGCACCAGCAGCAGGAGCAGGTCGGTCGCGGAGGAGGCGCGGGAGCGCTCGTCGCGGTACGGGTCGTAGGGGGCGAGCGCGTAGCCGCGGCCCTCGCTGACGCCGTCGTCGGGGAAGTCGTTGCCGGAGACCTCGACGGGGAAGGAGGTGCCGTCGGTGCGGCGCGCGGTCATCCGGACCGGGCGGTCGGGCTCGTCGCCCTCGCGGGCGGCCGGACGCATCGAGCCGGGGATCCGGCTCGGGTCGAACTCGGGCAGGAGGTCCAGCACGCCCATGCCGACCAGCGAGGTGCCGGGCGCCTGGAGCGCCTGGACGGCTGCGCTGTTGGCGTCCACCACCGTCCCGTTGCTGTTCACCAGCAGCAACGCGTCGGGCAGGGCGTCGAGTATGGCGGCGAGGCGAGCAGCGCCTCGGATCGGCCTGCTGCTCACGTCGACAGGTCTCCTCGGCTCAGGGCAGCTCCTCCGGAGACGGCAGTATCTCATTCTTCTTTGCGGTGGGGACGACCCGCCTAGTAACGTTGGCGGTGGTTGGTGCCGAACCCCGCGGTTGTGGCATCATCACAGGCACACGGAACGGGTCCGCTCAGGCGGGCTTGATCCTTGTGGAGGAGGCTTCGCCTAGTCCGGTCTATGGCGCCGCACTGCTAATGCGGTTTCGGGGTTATTCCTGATCGAGGGTTCAAATCCCTCAGCCTCCGCCGACCGGGAGCCCCGCCGACGATCTCGTCGGCGGGGCTCTTTCGCATGTCCGGACCCTCGTACGTCCGGCCGGGTCCGGCCGGGTCTGGCCGGGTCCGGCAGGGTCCGGGCCGGTGCGGGCCGGGTGCGCGGGGCGGTCCGGGGCCGGTCCCGGCCGGGGCCGCCGGGGGGCCCGGATCAATCGATTTCGCCCCGCGTCGCAGGTCATGTAATGTTGTCCCCGCACCGCCCCGGTGGCACTGTTCACCAGGGCGAGCGCTCATAGCTCAACGGATAGAGCACTTGACTACGGATCAAGAGGTTGCAGGTTCGAATCCTGCTGAGCGCACCACAACTCCGCAAGATCGGGTTCGCCCGTTCCTTGCGCTCATAGCTCAACGGATAGAGCACTTGACTACGGATCAAGAGGTTGCAGGTTCGAATCCTGCTGAGCGCACCATCGAGAAGCCCCCGGCCACCGGCCGGGGGCTTCTCCGTTTCCGGGGCGCTGCGGCCCCCGGTGGGCCGGGCGGGTGTGCGGTGCGGCCCCGTTCCGGCGGGTTCCCCGGCTGCTTCCGGCGGGACCGCCCGGGTCGTTCCGTGCCGCCGTCCAGTGGATGAAATGGGGCTGTTTCGGGTACATCCCGTCCTGCCGCTCGGATGACCTCCAATCGGGTGGGATGGGGCCAAAAGCGCAGGTGTCGCAGTATGACCGGTCTGGGATCGTGATTCCGTTTTGTCGGATCTTGTGCCCAGACTGCCCGGCACCCCGGCAGCCGATCGCGAAGGAGAGCCGGATGAGCCGACAGTTCCCCCGCACGGCCACCTCCCTGGCCCTCCTCGCGGCCGGACTGCTGACCGGCTGGAACGCCCCGTACTCGGTGGCCCAGCAGTCTCCTGACGCCTGGTCCGGGGAGCACCGGGCGCTGCTCCCCTCGGGGCTCTCCGTCCAGCTCGACTTCACCGCCTCGCCGGGCGTCTCGGTGACCGCCGAACCGGGCGAGCTCGACGAGCGCGCCGGAGGGGGGCGGGCGGCCGGACTGTACGCGGACGGAACGCGCCCGGGCGACCCCGCCCAGACCTTCGCCGTCGCGGAGGACCGCCCGCAGACGGACGGTTCCTGGCGCACCGTCGGGACGCTGCAGCTGACGTTCTCCCGACCGGTCCGAAACCCCCGGCTGCACCTCAGCGGGCTGGCCGCCGTCGCCACCGGGAAGAACGGCACCACCAGCACCGCGGCCCGGCTGACCCTCACCGGCGGCTCGCCCGCCGCCCCCGCCCTGGTCAACCGCACCGACTGGCCCGGCTGGACGGTCGACGCCAACGCGCTCGCCCCCGCCGCCGACGGCGGGTCCGACGGCAGCGGCGGCTCCGCGGCCGAAGGCAGCCTCGAACTGGCCGGCACCTTCCGCACCGCCCTCCTCCGGGTCGAACAGCGCTCCACCGCCCGGGGCGGCAGCACCACCGCCCCGCCCGTCCTGCGCCAGGCGTACACCGTCACCGTCGACGAGGACCTCGGCACCGCCCCGCAGGGCTACGGCAACGCCTCCCACGTGGTCTCCGACCTGTTCCTCGGGGCCGACGCCGCCAACCCCACCCGGCGGGCCCGCCCCGTCGCCCCCGCCCCGGCCGGGGCGGGCGACGAGCCGCTGGTGGAGCTCGACCACGGGGCGGCCCGGCGCAGCGTCTTCGCCAGCCCGCTGCCGCCCAAGCTCCAGCCCGGCCGCGGCGAGTACCAGGGCGCCGACCCGTCGATCAGCTTCCCGACCGACGCCGCGATCGGCCACTACTACCGGGTCACCGTCCCGGTGGCGGTGGACGACCAGCCCGCGACCCTGGCCGGCTGGATCGACTTCGACCGCAACGGCCGCTTCGACCCCGCCGAGCGGGTGCAGACCGAGGTCCCGGCCGGCGCCGACACCGCGACCCTGGAGTGGACGGTGCCCTCCGGCGCCGCCTCCGGCGACACCTGGGCCCGGCTGCGGATCGCCCGCGAGGCCAGCCAGCTCGTGCCCTCCGGGGGCTTCGCCGACTCCGGGCAGGTCTCCGACCAGCGGATCAGGCTCACCGTCGGCGCCGCCCGCCCGGAGATCGCCGAGCCCGTCGACGGCACCGCCCTCGCCGACGCCCGCCCACAGATCCGCGGCGAGGGCGCGGTCGCCGGCGCCACCGTCGAGATCCGGGACGGCGACGCGGCCCTCTGCCGGGCCAGGGTCGAACGCGGCGGCGACTGGTCCTGCCGCCCCGGCACCGCGCTCGCCGCCGGGCCGCACACCCTCACCCCGGTCGAGACCACCAGCGGCGGCGTGGTGCTGCGCGGCGAGGCCGTCCGGGTCACCGTGAAGACGGCGCCGCCCGCCGCGCCCTCGCTCACCCTCCCGGAGTACACCAACGACCCCGGGCTCCAGCTCACCGGCACCGGCGAGGCGGGCAGCACCGTCTCGGTCGCCGACCAGCGCGCCGAGCTGTGCAGCAGCGCGGTGCGGGCGGACGGCCAGTGGTCCTGCCTGCCGGTCGAGAACCTGGCGGACGGGCGCCACCTGCTCACCCCCGTGGCGGTCGACGCCGCCGGGAACCGGACGGCCGGGCGGGCGGTCGCCCTGGTCGTCGACACCGTCCCGCCGGACCGGCCGGTGCTCACCTCGCCGGCCGCCGGAGAGACCGTGCGGGTCAGCCGGCCGAAGCTCGCCGGGCGGGCCGAACCCCGGGTGAACGTGCTGGTCACCGCACGGGCCGGGGGCGCGGCGTCCGACGAGCGGACGGTGCTGTGCGGCGCGACGGCGGCCCTCGACGGCAGCTGGACCTGCACGGCCAACCGGGATCTGACGGACGGGGAGCAGTGGCTGGTCGTCACGGCGACCGACCTCGCGGGGAACGGTGCGGCGGCGGAGCCGGTGCGGGTCCGCGTCGCGGCCGCGCCGGTGGCGCCGAGTCCGGTGTCACCGGCGCCGGTGACACCCGGTTCGCCGGCGTCCGGGTCGTCGGCGTCGAGCCCGGTGGCGTCTGCGGCGGCGTCGAGCCCGGTGGCGTCTGCGTCGGCGGTGCCCAGCCCGCTGGCACCGAGCCCGGCGGTGCCCAGCCCGGCGCCGTCGAGCCCGACCGTGGCGACTCCGGCGGTGCCGAGCCCCGTCGCGTCCGTCCCGGCCCCGGCGAGTGCGCTGGCGGTGCCGAGCCCTGCCGGGGTGGTGCCGACGGCTCCCTCGGGGAGTCCGACGGCGCCGAACCCCTCCGCGGCCCCGGCCGCTCCGGAGGTGTCCTCCGCTCCCTCCGGGCCCGGACCGGTGGTGACGGTGCCGGAGGTGATCGCGCCGCTGCCGGCCGGGCTGCTGCCGATCCTCGTCCCGCCGGCCGCGGTGGTGCCGCCGCAGCCGGCGGTGGCCGTGCCGGCCGTGCCGGTGCCCACGGGCCCGGTGGCCTCCGCGAGCCCCACGGCCTCCGCCGCGGCGGCTGCGCCGACCGCTGCCGCCGCCCTGCCGTCCGCCTCCGGCCCGCCGAGGCCGGGCGCCGCCCCCACCCCGAGCGCCGTCCCGACTCCTGCTGCTGTCCCGGCCAAGAGCGCCGTTGCCACCCCGAACACCGTTGCCACCCCGAGCGTCGTTCAGCCCCCGGGCCCGACCCCGGCCCAGCCCCCGTCCTCGCCTCCGGCACCGCTCTCGACGGCTACCGCGGCTGCGACCCGGAGCACGACCCCGAGCACGACCCCTGCGGTGCTCCCGACCCCGATGGCCGAACGGGACGCCTCCGTCCGCGCCGGGGGCCGCCCGCTGCCGGCGCCGCCGAGCACGGAGCCCGTCGGGTCCGCCGCCGAGGCCTCGCAGGCGGCGGCCGAGCGGTCGGCGTCGAGCGGCTGGCGGGGTGGGCTCGCCGGGGGCCTGCTGGTGCTCACCGGCATCGGGCTGATCACCCGCCGGGTGTTCGCCCGGGGCCCCGGTGCCCGCAGACGCTGATCCGTCCACCGTCCCACTGACCGGCGCTGACCTGCGTCGATGCCCCTGACCATCCCGACCATCCGTTCATGTGCCTGCGCGTCAGGTCGGCTTCGGACGATACGTCAGTAAATGTCGACACACCTCACCTTAAATGTCGCATTTGATGACGTATGAACTTAGCCTGGCCCTGGCACTGCCCGTCAGATCCGGGCCGCCCGTTGCGCGACACACCGACCCCGAGGATCCGTGCATGGACGTCACCCGCGATTCTTCGCAGCGACCCGACACCCCGCCCGAGGCGCTCCCCCCGGCCCAGCCGGAACGTTCCGCCTCCGGCTCCAGCGCGCTCGTCAGAACCACGGCCGCCAGGCCCTCCGGCGCCACCCGGGCGGCCGGGACGGCGGGCCCGGCCGACGGCGGTCCGGCGACCACCCCGCTGGCCGTCGTCCCCGGCCCGGCCGTCGGCCACCCCGCCGACCTGCGCGACCCGCTGGAATCGGCCGGCCCGGAGACCGTCGAGCTCCCGGAGGTCACCCCGGCCGGCGCCCCCGCGGCCGCCACCTCCCGGCGCCCCCCGCGGGCCGACCAGGCGCTGCGCGAGACCCCCGCCACCGCCCTGCCGGGCTGGTTCGCCCTGCTGGTGGTGCTGGTCGGCACGATCGGCGTGGTGCTGGTGCTGCTGCGCGCAGGCGTCATCCCGCACTGGGACGTGCTGCCCGACCTGCGCAGCACCGCCGTACGGGCGAGCGGCCGGGCCGAGGCCGACCCCGCGTCGGTCGCCGCGGTCGGCGCCGCCGGTCTGCTGACGGTGCTCACGCTCGCCGGACTGCTGGCCAACGCCGGCGGTGAGACCCGGGTGCTGACCCGCTGGGGCCGTTACCGGGGCACCGTCCGCCGCACCGGCCTGGTCTGGGTCAACCCGCTGCTGCGCCGGCGCCGGGTGGACGTGCGGCTGCGGCACTGGCGCAGCGAACCGGCCAAGGTGGTCGACCGCACCGGTACCCCGATCGTCGTCCGGCTGCTGGTCGTCTGGCGGGTCAAGGACACCGCGCGGGCGCTGCTGGCGATCGACGACCACGAGGGCTACCTGCGCGAGCAGGTCCAGGCGGTGCTCACCCGCACCGCGTCCCTCCTGCCCTGCGACAGCAACGCGGCGCCCGGGCCGGCGCTGCGGGACGGGCAGTGGTTCGCCGACGAGCTCACCAGGGCGCTGGCCGCCGAGGTCGCCCCGGCGGGCCTGGAGGTCTACTCGGCGCAGCCGCTGGCGCTCGACTACGCGCCCGAGGTCGCCGAGTCGATGCGCCGGCGCCGGCTGGCCGACCTGGACGCGGGCCTGCGGACGGTGCTGGTGGACGACGCGGTGGAGGCCGCGGCGCTCGCCGTCCGCCGCCTGGAGCGCGCCACCGCGCACGAACTGGACGAGGCCGCCCGCAGCGCCCTGATGGAGCAACTGCTGGTCGCCTTCGTCGCCCCGGCCGGAGTGGCCGCCTCGGTACCGCCCCCGGCCGCCCGGGCCGGGCGGAAGGAAGGACGACCCGCATGAGGATAGCCACCGGCGCCTACGCCGATCCCGATCCCGGCCTCGACTTCGACGCCGACTTCGACGCCGACTTCGACGCCGACTTCGACGCCGACTTCGAGTCCGGCCTCGACGCCGGGCCCGCGGCCGACCTCGACGCCGAGCCGGACCGCGGCCTGATCGGCTTCGAGGAGAGCACCGGAAGCATCCCCGCGATCGCCGGTTGCGGCTGCCCGAACTGCGCGGCGCGGCCGCGTACCGCCCGGACCGCGACGGCGGGCGGCGGCAGCCGAATACACCGGGCCGTCCGGACCACCTGCCTGGCCACCACCGTGCTGGCGGCCGCAGGAGTCGTCGGCCTGACGGCCGGTGCCGGCGCCGCGCACGCGGCCCCCGGCAAGCAGGGCTGGGACGGGTCGAAGTACTGGTTCAGGAACAGCAGCGGCGAGTGGCGGTGGACCGGCCACTACGACGTCTACCTCAGCCGCACCGGCCGGTCCGGGGGGTCCGCCGGTACCGCCGGGACCGGTGGCTCCGCCGGCAAGACGGCCACGGCGTCCAAGGTCCCGGCCGCGTCCTCCGGGATCCGCCAGGGCTGGGACGGCTCGAAGTACTGGTTCAGGAACGGTGCCGGCGAGTGGCGGTGGACCAGCCACTACGACGTCTACCTCAGCCGCACCGGCCGGTCCGACGACGGTGAGGCGCCCTCCCGGCCCGCGGCCGCGTCCTCGACGGACGACGAGCAGGGCTCCGGCAGTGTGGCGGCGGCCGTCGACTACGCGCTCGCCCAGCTGGGCAAGCCGTACGTGTGGGGCGGTGACGGGCCGTCCGGCTTCGACTGCTCCGGCCTGGTCCAGCAGGCCTTCCGCCGCAGCGGGATCAGCCTCCCGCGGGTGGCCGACGACCAGTACGCGGCCACCACGCCGATCAGTGCGGGCCAGCTGCGCCGCGGTGACCTGGTGTTCTGGTCGGACACCGGCCGGGCCTCGGGGATCCACCACGTGGGGATCTACCTGGGCGGCGGCACCTTCGTGGAGGCGCCCAGGCCGGGCCGCACCGTCCGGATCGCCGCCCTCGACCCGGGCTACTACCCGACCCACTTCGGGCGGCCGTAGCCGGCGGGCGGCAGTCGTGGGCCCCGGCGGGAGCGATCCCGCCGGGGCCCGCTGCGTGCTCCGGGGTTCCGTCGAACCCCGACCCGCCCCGAACCAGCGGCCGCCCCGCAGCAGCGGCCGACGGCCGCTCGTGCCGCGGGCCGCGGGCGCGACCGCAGGGCCCGGCGCCCGCGGCCCGCGGGAGCGGGCTCAGGCGGAGGCGGCGTCCAGCCTGGCCGTCTGCTCCGGGGTCAGTCGGAGCGAGGCGGCGGCCAGCAGCGGCGGGAGCTGCTCGACGGTGCGGGCGCTGGCGATCGGGGCGGCGACGGTCGGACGGGCGGCGAGCCAGGCCAGGGCGACGGTCGCGAGCTCGACGCCGTGCTCCCCGGCGACGGCGTCGAGGGCCTCCAGGACCTTCGGGCCGCGCGGGTCGTCCAGGTAGCGGGCGGCTCCCTCGGCCCGGGCGCTGTCCACGCCGGTGCCGCCGAGGCGGTACTTGCCGGTGAGGAAGCCGGAGGCGAGCGCGTAGTAGGGGACGGTGGCCAGGCCGTGCCGGGCGACCACCTCGGCCAGCGGGCCCTCGAAGGTGCCGCGCGAGACCAGGTTGTAGTGCGGCTGGACGGCGACGTACCCGGCCAGCCCCTCCCGCTCGGCGAAGGCCAGCGACTCGGCCAGCCGCTCGGCGCCGATGTTGGAGGCGGCGACCGCGCGGACCTTCCCCTCGCGGACCAGCTCGTCCAGCGCGGTGACGAATTCCTCGACCGGGGTGTCGTCATCCTGGTGGGTGTAGTAGAGGTCGATCCGCTCCACGCCCAAGCGGCGCAGCGAACCCTCCGCGGAGGCCTTGATGTTGGCCGCGCCCAGGCCGCGCGCACCGGGGTGCAGGCCCACCTTGGTGGCGATCACCACCTCGTCGCGGTTGCCGCGGCTGCGCAGCCAGTCGCCGATGATCGTCTCGGACTCGCCGCCGGTGTTGCCGGGGACCCAGGCCGAGTAGACGTCGGCGGTGTCGACGAAGTTGCCGCCGGCCGCCGCGTAGGCGTCCAGCACCGCGAAGGACTGCTGCTGGTCGGCCGTCCAGCCGAAGACGTTGCCGCCGAGGGAGAGCGGGAAGACGGACAGGTCGGAGGCGCCGAGCCGGACCCGGGCCGTGGCGTCGCTGTGGTTTCCGGTCATGGTCGCAGTCAACCGGATCGCGCCGTGCGGCATTCCGTGCGCCGGGCGGCCGTCGCGGGCCCGCCGCGGCGGCGTCGCGCGGCCGGCGCGGACCCGTACACCGGGGCGGTGCGGTGCGCGCGGGAGGGGTCCGGACTGTCCCCCGGGCGGGCGGATTCGTTAGAGTCCGTGCCATGGCTGACAACGACTACGACCCCGCCGGCAGCACCCAGATGTTCCGGGCGTTCGTCGACGAGACCCCGGCCCCGCAGGCCCCGGGCACCGTCTCCACCTACGGCCGCAGCAGCGGTGGTGGTGGCCGCACCGGCACGATCGCGCTGATCGCCGTCGTCGCCCTGGTGGTTCTGGGCGCCGTCGTCTGGCTGGCGGTCAAGTGATCCTCGCGCGGGTGACCCTGACGGGGGTCACCCGCGCGACGGAAGCCGCCGTGCGCCGGCGGTTCAGCAGGGCTTGCGCCAGACGCTCAGGTCGAGCTTCTTCTGCATCGAACTGAAGCCGAGCGACTTGGTCTTGGCGCAGAACTGGCCCGTGTCGAGCTTGTACTCGACGTGGAACACCGCCTTGCCCGCCTTGACGAACGGCGAGATGCGGTCGCACTCGTCGAACTGCGAGCACTCCTCGTTGACCGCGAAGTCGAAGTCCGGCAGCAGGGCCGGGATCTGGTCGAGGTCGTTCTTCAGACCGATGGCCAGGCCGCGCTCGTGCGCGAGCTGGGCCAGCATGCGGTTGTAGCGGATCTGGTCGTCAGCGGTCAGCGGGAAGCCGCTGTTCTGGTTGTAGGCCTCGATGGTGTCCGGCTCGATGGCGTCGAACCCCTTGCTCCGGCACATGTCGAAGCGGGCCGCCATCAGCGGCTTGAGCTGGTCGAGCTTGCGGATGTCGAACCACTTCTCGCCCTTCCAGCCGGTGTCCGAGCCCTGCAGGGCCTTGGTGAAGGCCGAGGCGTCGGGGCGGAAGTCCTCCCAGGAGCCGGCGTTGATGTAGCAGATCACCTTGCGGCCCTTGGCGTGCAGCGCGGCCACGACCGAGGCGTCGTTCTCGAAGCCGTCGATGTCGTAGACCGGGACGTCCACCGACTGGTCGACGGTGCCGCCGCCGAGCTGCCACTGCCAGGCGAGGCCGGGGGTGGGCTGCCAGCGGGCGCCGGACGGCGCCGGGGCGGTGCTGCCGCCGGGGGTGCCCGGGGCGGTGGTGGCGCCCGGCGGGGTGGTCGCGCCGTGCGTGGGGGGTGCACCGGTCGGGCCCGGGGTGCCGGGGGTGCTCGGCGTGCCGGGGGTGGCGGACGGCGTTCCGGTGTCCGGCGGGGTGCTCGGGGCGGTGCTGTCGCCGGGGGTGGCCGGCGCGGTGGCCGCGGGCGGAGTGCTGGGGGAGTCGTCGGCCGAGGAGCTGTTGTCGTCGTCCGAGCCTGAGCTGCTGCACGAGGTCGCCAGCAGGGCGGTGGCGATGATGGCGGCCGGCAGGAGCCGGGTACGGCGGTTCACGGTAGTCGAACTCCGGATCGGGTCAGGTCAGTTCCGCTGCGGTAAGACCGTAGGGCAGGGTGCACCAGGGGTTCTCCCCGGCGCCGGGGACGGCGCAGCCGACGCCCGCCCGGCGGGCGGCGATCAGCGCGGCGGCGTCCTCGGCGTGCTCGGCCGGGACGTCGTACACCAGGTGGCAGAAACGGGACGCCGCGTGGCGGCCCGTCCAGAGCGGGAGGGTCATCTCGCGGTAGGCGTCCCAGTTGCCCTCGAAGGTGACCAGCAGGTCGGCCAGCCCGACCTCGGCGTAGCCCGGGTCCGGGTGTTCGCCGTGGCCGAAGATCACCGTCCCGCAGCCGGCCGCCCGGGCGGCGGTGGCCAGCCGGCGGTAGTGCGTCAGCGCGCCGGGCTGGGTGGACACCTGGTCGAAGTAGACGCCGGTGATGCCGTGGCGCTGGCGGTACGTCAGGATGTCGGCCACCACCGCGGCGTGCGGCCGCCGGCCGTAGTCGGTGTCGGTGTAGCCGACCAGCGGCAGGCCGGCCGAGCGGAGCTCCTCGGCGGCCTCGGCGAAGACGCCGTCCGGGGTCTCGCCCGGCCCGTCGGCCAGGTTGAGCACCACGGCGCTGATCCGGCCGGGGTCGGCGGCGGCGACCGCCCGCCAGGCCGCCGGGTCCACCGCGGGGTGGACGTACAGCGGCACCAGCAGGCGGCCGTCGGGGGTGGGCCCGGTGGTCATGGGACCACCGGGGCGGTCGCGGACCCGACGGTGTCGAGCCACAGGTCGCGCAGGGTGTCGGCGAGGTCCGTCTCCGGCTGCCAGCCGAGCTCCCGGGCGGCGGCCGAGACGTCGGCCTGCTGCCAGGAGACCGCGGCCGAACGCTCCGAACCCGCCCCGGTCTCGTCGATCCGGCCGGTGAAGCCGGCTGCGGCGACCAGCCCGTCCGCGATCGCCCGCACCTGTCGGGCCCGTCCGGAGGCCAGGTTGAGCACCCGGGGGAGCGGCCCCTCCGCGGCGGCGGCCAGGCCGACCGCGCGGGCGATGTCCCGGGCGTCGACGAAGTCGCGGTAGGCGGAGAGGTCTCCGACGGTGATCACGCCGTCGGCGCCCTCGGGCGCCACCCGGTGCAGCTCGGCGGCCAGCCGGCCGGGCAGCGAGCCCGCCGGGGCACCCGGGCCGACCGGGTTGAACACCCGCAGGACCACCGCGTCCAGTGCCGAACCGGCCACCGCGAGGGAGCCGGCCAGCTTGGTCGCGCCGTACACGCCGACCGGGCGGGCGTCGGCGTCCTCGGACAGCGAGCTGCCCTCGGCGCAGACGCCGTACTCCCCGGCCGAGCCGATGTGCACCAGCCGGGCCTTCGGGGTGCCGAGCTGCATCGCCTCGCAGAGCACGGCCGGGCCGCGCGCGTTCACCTCGGCGAGCTTGACCGCGCTGCCGGCCACGGCACCGGCGAAGTTGACCACCACGTCGGGGGCCAGCTCGGCCAGTTCCTCGCCGAGCGGTCCGGCCTGCGCGGTGGCCAGGTCGAGCCGCAGGTCGTGGGCGGGCCGCCGGCCCGCGGTCAGCACGGTGGCACCGGGCAGTGACCGCAGGACGGCGGTGGCGTGACGGCCCAGGAAGCCGTCGCCGCCGAGAAGCAGGATCCTCACGCGGCCCGTCCGTCACTCTGGGCGCCCGCCGTGGCGGGCTCCTCGGCCTGGTCGTCCGGGGTGGTGCGCGCGGCCGGGAGCGGCAGCTCGGCCACGGCCGGGACCTTCTCGGCCGACTCGAAGGGCATCAGCACCGGGCGGATGGACGAGAACTCGGCGTTGGCCCGGTCGTAGTCGTCCGGGCGGCCGATGTCGAGCCAGTAGCCGCCGAACTCGTAGGCGGACGGCGGGGTCCCGGCGCCCAGCAGGTCCAGCACCAGCTCGTCGAAGCCCAGCGGAAGGCCGGGGGTGTACTTGGCGAGCGCCGAGCGGGAGACGCCGTAGACGCCCATCGACACGCGGTAGTCGATGCTCGGCTTCTCCTGGAAGCCGGTGATGCTGCCGGACTCGGTGGTCAGCACACCGAAGTCGATCTTCACCTGTCGGGCGTAGGTGGCGATGGTCAGCGGCGCACCGGACTCCTCGTGGTGGCGGAGCACCCCGGCGAAGTCCAGGTCGGTCAGGATGTCGCCGTTCATCACCAGGAAGTGCTCGGGCAGGCGGTCCTGCATGGTGAGCAGCGGGCCCATGGTGCCGAGCGGGCTGTCCTCGACGGCGTAGCCGACGCGCAGGCCCCACTGGGACCCGTTGCCGACGTAGGCGCGGATGATGTGGCCGAGGTGGCCGATGGCCAGGGTGACGGTCTTGAAGCCCGCGGCGGCGAGCTGGCGCATCACGATCTCGAGGATCGCGTGCTGGTCGCCGATCGGGACGAGCGGCTTGGGGAGCGCGGTGGTGTACGGGCGGAGTCGGACGCCCTTACCGCCGGCCAGGATCACTGCATGCATGGATTTTCCCCCACGGAAAGGATGTGCAGGACACGAACCTTGGAACCAGGTCGGGCAAGATCGTTACGACGGTCAGACGTTGTAGATGTCGGTCTTGTAGCGGGCCAGGTTGGACGGGTCGCGGAAGAACTCGATGGTCTGCTCCAGACCCTGCTCCAGGCTGAACTGCGGGGCCCAGCCGGTGGCCTCGCGCAGCCGGGTGGCGTCCGCGACCAGGCGCATGACCTCGGAGTTGGCCGGGCGGATGCGCTGCTCGTCCTCCTTCACCACCAGGTCGACGCCCATCAGCTTGCCGACCAGGGTGACCAGGTCGCCGACCGAGATCTCGCCGCCGGTGCCGGCGTTGAAGGTCCGGCCGACCACCGTCTCGGCGGGCGCGGTGCCGACCGTGCGGAAGGCGTTCGCGGTGTCCTTGACGAAGGTGAAGTCACGGGTCGGGCGCAGGTCGCCGAGGGTGATCTCGGTCTCGCCGGCGGCGACCTGGGCGATCACGGTCGGGATGACGGCGCGCATCGACTGGCGCGGGCCGAAGGTGTTGAACGGGCGCAGGGTGACGACCGGGGTCTCGAAGCTGGCGTGGTAGCTGTCGGCCAGCCGGTCCCCGCCGGCCTTGGAGGCGGCGTACGGGGACTGGGTGTTGATCGGGTGGTCCTCGGTGATCGGCACGGTCTGCGCGGTGCCGTAGGTCTCGCTGGTCGAGGTGTGCACCATGCGCGGGATCTCGAGGTGGCGCACCGCCTCCAGCACGTTCAGGGTGCCGGTGACGTTGGTGTCGACGTACGAGTGCGGGGCCCGGTAGGAGTACGGGATCGCGATGAGGGCGGCCAGGTGGTAGACCGCCTCGGTGCCCTTGACCAGGCCGTTGACCGAGCCCGGGTCCCGGACGTCGCCGAGGACGATCTCGACCGAGTCCAGCACCTCCTCGGACAGGGTCTCCAGCCAGCCGAAGGACGAGAAGGAGTTGTACTGGACCATCGCGCGGACCTGGTGCCCGTCGGCGACCAGGGTTTCGACGAGGTGGGAACCGATGAATCCCTCGGCTCCGGTGACCGCGACGCTGCTCATGCGTAATTCGCTTTCTCGATCTTTGGGGAGGCCGGGCTCTCGTGGTGACCGGCCGGTGGTGTTCAGCTGTTCCGGTGAAGCTGTTCAGCGGTGCACGCGGGTGCGTGCGCGTGTTCAGGTGTTCAGCGGTGCTGGGTGGTGCGGCCGAGCGCGGGCCCGGCGATTGCGGTGAGGAGGACGGCGGCCGTCCCGCAGCCGATCAGCTGCAGGACGATCGGGTCCGCCCCGGCCAGCAGCCCGGCGCTCTCGGCACCCGCGGCGGCCAGACAGATGAGGGCGGTGCTCCAGCTGAAGCCGAAGGCGTTCAGCAGCAGCGCCAGCCAGAGCGAGCCGCCGAGGAGCAGCATCGCGCCGAGCTGCGGGACGCCGAGCGCGGGGGCGCCGGGCCACAGCACGGTCGCGGCGGCGTCCAGCGCGGCCACGGTGGTGAGGTAGATGAAGAGGCAGCCGAGCAGGATCCCGCCGGTCCGGCGGGTGAACTGCCCGGAGGTGTGGCTGGTGCGCAGTGCGGCCACGGCCATCGCCCGGTAGCGGAAGAGCAGCCACTCGGCGAGCCCGAGGCTGAGCGTCAGCGCGATCATGGCCGGTCCGGTCGGGGTGGCGCTCGCGCCGTGCGCGGCCCCGGTCTCCACCGCCAGGTGGATGGTCCCGCCGAGGCCGGCGATCAGGGTGAGCGCGCCGCAGGCCAGGCCGAACAGCAGGTGCGGGACCTCCTGGCGGACCGGCAGCCGCAGCTCGACGTCCTCCTTCTCGCCGCGGCGGACGCAGAACAGCAGCTCCCGCGCGGCCAGCCCGACGGCGAGCACCAGCGAGGCGAGCAGCACGACCGTCCGGACGAGTTGCGGGACGTCCACGGCGAGCACCACGCCAGCGCCGACCGAGGCCGGGGCCAGTGCCAGCAGCAGGAACTTCTCCCGCCCGAGCACCAGCAGCACGGTGGCCGCGCCCAGGTAGAGGGACTGCCCGGCGGCGAAGCAGAGCGCCCCCAGCGGGCCGCCGACCACGTACGCGGCCGCCGAGGCCAGCAGCGCCCCCAGCGGTGCGCCGACGGCCAGGCAGACCGCGGCCTCCCGGCGCCGGAGCCGGCCCAGCCAGCGGTACGACCGGTGCGCCAGCGCCTGGTTGAAGCCCCAGCTGACCAGCGTCGCGACGGAGAGCGCGAGCATGCCCGAGGGCAGGCCGAAGCGCATCCGGTCGGCTGCGAACAGGTTGGCGCCGAGCAGGTAGCCGAGCCCGGGCAGGGCGAACACCAGGCCGCGCACCACGCAGCGCCAGGGGTCGGCCCGCCACGGGTTGGCGAACTCGGAGCTCGGGCCGGGGTAGCGGCGCTGGACCTTCTCGAACAGCTCCTCGGCGACGGTGAAGGCGTCCGGGCGGCCGTACAGCAGGGCCGCCTGTTCGTCGGAGAGGCCGTCGGACTCCAGGAACGCGGCGATCTCGTACGGGTGGACGGCGTCGGCGCAGACGTCGCGCAGGCGCTCGGCGAGCTCGTCCAGCGGGTCCGCGGAGAGGTCGAGCTGTTCCTCGGGTTCGGGCTGGACGGGCGCGGCCGGGCGGCGGCGCTTCAGCGGCAGGGTGCGCAGCTGCATCGTCCGCTCGGAGCCGCCCTCGTCCGGCACGAGCCGCAGCGGGCCGCTCATGCCGTCACCTCGGCGAGCTCGGCGGCGTCGCGGCACGCGCGCCCGTCGACGGTTCGCCCGTTCACGCGCCCACCTCGCTCGGCTCCGGGTGGGCGGCGGCGAGCTGCTCGTCCCAGTCGGGTGCGGGGGCCTCGTCGGTGACGGCCACCACGCCGTTGGGCATCCAGCGGGCGGTGCCGAGGAGCTCGGTGTAGATGCCCCGGAAGCCGTCGATGTTCTGGCGGAGGGTGAACTGCTCGATGACCCGCAGCCGGGCCTGCTCGCCGAGCCGACCGCGCCGCTCGGCGTCGCGCAGCAGCTCGATGGCGGCGGCCGCCATCGGCTCGGGCTCGCGCGGCGGGACGACCAGGCCGGTGTCCCCGACGGCCTCGCGGACGCCGCCGACGTCGGTCGAGACGGTCGCGCGGCCGCAGGACATCGCCTCGATCAGGGTGAACGGGAAGCCCTCGCTGATGCTGGAGAGCATGACCACGTTGCCGGCCGCGTACGCGTCGGTGATGTCGGCGACGCGGCCCTCGAACGCCACCGAGTCGGCGATGCCGAGCTCGGCGGCCAGGGCTATGCAGCCGTCCCGGTAGGCCTCGCCGCCCTTGGGAGTTCCGCCGAAGAGCCGCAGCCGCGCCTCGGGGATCTCGCGCTGGACGATGGCGAAGGCCCGGATCAGCGTCTCCAGGTCCTTGATCGGGTCGACCCGGCCGGCCCAGCTGAGGGTCGGCGTCTCGGGTTCGGGTCCGGCCGGCGGGAAGGCCGTCGGGTCCACGCCGTTGTAGACGGTGCGGATGTGCGCGGACGGCGTGCCGCCGCGCTCCTCCCAGCGCCGGTTGTACCGGTTGCCGGGGGTGACCAGCGCCGCCTGCCGGTAGCTCTCCTCGGCGAGCATCCGGTAGAAGCCGAGCAGCAGCGCCTTGACCGGCCACCGGTAGGGGCCGGTGCGGTAGCCGAGGTAGCGCTCGCGCAGGTAGATGCCGTGCTCGGTGAGCAGGAACGGTACGCCGTACTGCTGGGCGGCGATCAGCCCGGGCAGGGTGGCGAGGCCGCCGCTGGCCGCGTGCGCGACGCCGTCGGTGGGCGGCTCGACCGAGAGCGGCCGCAGGGCGTGCTCCAGCAGGTCGGTCGCGTTCAGGGCGTCGTGCAGGGTGGGCCGGGAGACGGCGGTGGGCAGGTAGTCGCGGGTCCAGACGTGCTGGAGGGTGCGCAGCGCGCGTTCGCTGCGCAGCGCAGGGCTGAGCAGGCCGCGCCGGGCGAGGTCGGCGAAGCCGTACAGCTCGGTGCCGAAGTGCGTGGTGTAGACCGGATCGAGGATGGAGTGCAGGAAGCGCTCGTACGCGTTGAGGAAGCGCCGCATCTCCTTGCCGCGGGGCGGTCCGGCCTCCGAGGCCGGTCCCCACAGCGGTGCGGTCGTGACGGACCGCACGTTGGCGGGCAGCTCCCAGGCCAGGGCTTCGTGGCCGGTACCGGTGACGGCGATGACGTCGAAGTCGACGTCGGGCATGCCTTGAACGAGCTGGTCGCACCAGACACTCACGCCGCCGTGCTGGTGCGGATACGTCCCCTCGGTGAGCAGGGTGACGCGCATCTCCTGTCCCCCCTCCTGTTCCTTGCGTCGGTGTCCGGCCTGGGTGGCCGGAACGGGAGCCGTGGCAGGGGCCGGGCCGGTTGCCCGGTCCGGCCCCGCCATCGGGTGCTACGGGTTACCGGTTGCCGGAGCGTCCGGTGGTGGTGGTGCCGAGCGAGGCCGCCCCCCCGGTGGCCTTACCGCCCTTGGCCGCGACGCCCTTGCCGGGCACCGTGACGCCGCTCCCGGGGACCAGGGACTTCGCCTTGGTGCGGGTGGTGTCGCTCGGACCCACCGGGACGGGGGTGGCGACGCCCTGCGGGACGACCTTCTTGTCCGCCGGGGCCGGAGCCGTGACGGAGTTGGCCGCGACACTCGGCGAGACGGCGGCCGGGGTGGCCGGCGCCGACGGGAGCTGCAGGGTGATGCTGCTCTGCAGGGTGCCGCGGGACACCCAGCCGGACAGCGTACCGGCGTAGGCCGAGCCGAACGCGGTCGACCCGATGACCAGCTTCTGGGAGGTGCCCGTCGGCATGGTGGCCTGGACCTGAACGCCGGACGGCGCGTTGACGGTCACCGTGTTGCCGATCCGGTACGCGGTGACCTGGCCGGCGGCCAGCGCCGCGTTCCAGGCCGCGCGCTTCTGGAACTCCTGGCCGATCTCCTTCTCGCCGAGGTTGACGATCGGGGTGTTGTCGGCGTGCAGGGCCCGGTAGTTGCCGAGGACCTTCTCCAGCACCGGGTACAGGATCCGGTCCTCGGAGAGGTTCGACTGGTGGATGAAGTGCGGACGCGGGTCGTTGCTCAGCACGTGGCCGAGGTCGATCCGGGCCTCCAGCGGCACGATGTACGACTGGTAGCCGGTGTTGACGTCCAGCGGGTGCGGCAGGCAGGTCGAGTTCGCGTTGTTCTCGCAGATCCCGCTGCCGCCGTTGGCCGCACTGGTGTAGATCCAGTTGTACTCGTCCGCCTCCTCCTTCGCCGTCCCGGCGTTGTAGAAGACGTTCATCGGGTACCGCGGCACGGTCAGCGTGGACGAGCCGACGGCCCGCTGGGCGGGCTCGCGGGACGCGTCGCTACCCGTGAACTTGATGCCGTTGGCGGCCAGCGCCGGCGCCAGGTACGGGTTGTCGCTGGTCTCCTGCGGGGCGGTCAGCAGACCGGAGTGCTCACCGGTGACGAGCGACTGCGGGTCGACGTTCAGACCGTTGGTCTTGGCCCAGTCGAAGTTGTTCTTGATCTGGGTCGAGATGGTGTTCTGGTCGGTCCAGACGGTGTTGCCCGCGGCGTCCTTGCTGCAGCGCCACGGCACCACCGACACGTCCTGGACGCAGCCCAGGTACGGGTGGGTGTAGGTGTGGTTGACCCACCGGTAGCTGTTCTGGTCGGCGATCATCTGGGTGGCGGTGGGGTCGACCGTGGTCTCGTGGTCGGCCTTCCAGTCCTCGCTGCCGCCACCGTTGAACACCATGTCCAGGGTGAAGTTGTTGGCGGTCTGCCACTGCTTGAGGAACTGCGCGTCCGCCTGCGTCATCCGGATCGGGTTGGCCGTGTCCGGGGTGCCGGGCGGGCAGGTGACGTCGCCGGGGGTGCACTTGAGGGTGGTGTCCCAGCGGTCGTCGGCCAGGAAGACGTCGTCCACGTGCGCCGCGAAGTAGTTGCGGTCGTAGCCGAGGTGGACGCCCTGGGTGATCCAGTCGACCATGCCGCGCGCCAGCAGGCGGTACTGCTGCTGGTACTGGTTGTAGACGAAGGTGACGACCAGTTCCTTGCGGCCGTCGTGGGTGTACTCCCCGACCAGCGAGCCGCGCGAGGTGGTGTTCGGGATCGCGGAGTCGACCAGCGGGACGAACGAGGCACCGGCGGGGAGGCTGGCCAGGGGCGTGGCCAGGTAGCCGTAACTCTCGCTGACGGAAGGGTCGTTGTCCTCGAACGGGACGCTGCCCTTCAGGTACCCGAACGGGCCCGAAGTGCCGGCGGCCGTGGTGGCGCCCTGGAAACCGTCCAGGGTGCCGTAGTAACCGGGATTCACGGCGTAGTTCAGCCCCACCGCGGGGCTGGCGAACGTGTACGCGTCGATCTGCCGGATACCGAATGCGGCTTCGTAGCTCGCGATGGCCGTCATCTCGGCGGCACTGTTGGGGAAGGGGTTTTCGTTGGGCAGCACGATGCCCTGGTACTTCCCGCGGGGCTGACCGTTCACCGTGTCACTCAGGAAAGCCGAGTTGATGACGGGACGGTTGGTGTCGTTGAGGTTGACGACCTTGTACGGGGTGCCCTGGCTCTTGAGCTCGGCGGTGATGGCCGCGACGGAGGGGCCCCCGTCGTCGATGACCAGGATGGTGAGGTCGATCCTGGGCGGCGTCGTGTCGCCGTGGGCCAGGGTGGTCTGCAGGCCGCTGGCCAGCAGAACTGCCGCCGCGCAGGCGGCAACTCTTCGGGTCGCTCGACCCATGGTTGATCCTCCCCTTGGTGCAGGCGCCTCGCTGCTCGGCGCTCGCCTGCCCTGTAGCTGTTCGCGGGCAGCAGGCTGCCCGGCGCCCATCCTGGTCGAGGGTCGGGCCTACGAGGGACCAATTGGGCGAGAGTGCAGCGAACCTGTTACCAACGTTCATGGCGATGCCATGAAGGCGCTGATTGTGACCGGAACTGGACCGGCTATGCAAATAATGAATTGGGAATGAAAAAACGGAAGCTGACCGCTACGCCTCGTTACTGCGCGTGCGCCTTCGGCAGGGCCCCCCGGCGCCTACACTGTCGTCGTCGCGGATGACACTCTTGCACATCTCGCCGACCCATTGGGCAGGTTCATGCAATATCGGGCACCGCTGTGCCATGTGACAGTCCGAATATGCAATGGAGGCGCCGCGTGGCCGATCAGCAGACCCAGTCCGGCGTAATCGGCGGTGCACGGAATACGTCGGCGGGGCCGGGCGGAACGGTGCTGGTCGGGCGCAGTCTCGGGTTGCGCGGCGCGGTCAACGCGCGCGACCTCGGCGGCTACCGGACGGCCGACGGGCGGTTCCTGCGGTCGGGCGTGGCCCTGCGCAGCGATGGCCTGAACCATGTCACCGAGGACGATCTGGGCCCGCTGAGCGCACTCGGCCTGCGCCGCGTGGTGGACCTGCGCAGCCTGGACGAGGTCCGCGCGGCCGGCCCCGACCGGCTGCCCGGCCTCCCGGTCGCCGAGCTCCCGGCCACCGCCCCGGCGACCACCGCGCTGACCGTCGAGGCCGACGGGCCCGGCGGCGTCACCCTGCACCACCTGCCGCTGCTGGCGACGGGCTTCGACATCCACCGGACGCTGCGCGGCGCCCTCGCGGACCGCGACCCCGACCGGCAGCGCGCCGTGCTCGGCGCGGGCCGGGCGGCCGGGATGATGACCGGCCTCTACCGCTGGTTCGTCACCGACCCGGTGGCCCGGGAGCGGTTCGCGACCCTGCTGCGGCTGCTGGCCGCCCCCGGGGGACCGCCGCTGCTGTTCCACTGCTCGGCCGGCAAGGACCGCACCGGCTGGGCCGCCGCGCTCGTGCTGACCGCGCTCGGGGTGGACCGCGGGGCCGTCGTCGCCGACTACCTGCTCACCAACGAGCGCGCCGCCCCGGTCGTCGACCGCGTGCTGGAGGACTTCGGCACCCGCGGCCTGATGCGCGAGCCGGAGCTGCTCCTGCCGGTCTTCCGGGCCGACCCGGACTACCTGGCCGCGGCCTTCGAGGAGGTCGGGGCCGGCTGGTCCGGCTTCGACGGGTACTGGCGGGACGGCCTGGGCCTGGACGACGCCGTCCTGGACGGGCTGCGGGCCAACCTGCTGGACGGCGACGGGGGGCCGGCCCGCGGCGCCCTGATCAGCCCTCGCTGATCAGGCCCTCGCGGAGCTGGGTGAGCGTCCTGGTGAGCAGTCGGGAGACGTGCATCTGGGAGATGCCGATCTCCTCGCCGATCTGCGACTGGGTCAGGTTGCCGAAGAACCGCAGCATGATGATCCGGCGCTCCCGCGGCGGCAGCTTGGCCAGCAGCGGCTTCAGCGACTCCCGGTACTCGACGCCCTCCAGGGCGAGGTCCTCGTAGCCGAGCCGCTCGGCCAGCGGGCCGTCGCCGTCCTCCTCGCCGGGGCTGGAGTCGAGCGAGCTGGCGGTGTAGGCGTTGCCCACCGCGAGGCCCTCGACCACGTCCTCCTCGCTGACGCCCAGGCAGGCGGCCAGCTCGGCGACGGTGGGGGAGCGGTCCAGCCGCTGGGACAGCTCGTCGCCGGCCTTGGTGAGCGCCAGCCGCAGCTCCTGGAGCCGCCGGGGCACCCGGACCGACCAGCTGGTGTCCCGGAAGAAGCGCTTGATCTCGCCGACCACGGTGGGCATCGCGAAGGTGGGGAACTCCACCCCGCGCTCCGGGTCGAACCGGTCGATCGCCTTGATCAGGCCGATGGTGCCGACCTGGACGATGTCCTCCATCGGCTCGTTGCGGCTGCGGAAGCGGGCCGAGGCGTACCGGACCAGCGGCAGGTTGAGCTCGATCAGGGTGTCGCGGACGTAGGCGTGCTCGGTGCTTCCGGGCTCCAGGGCGGCCAGCCGCAGGAACAGCGAGCGGGAGAGCGTCCGGGTGTCCAGGACGGAGCCGGGCGGCGGCTCGGGCGGCGTCTCCGGGCCGGGGGACCCGGCGGACGGGACCCGCTGGAGCGGGATCCGGTCCTCGGCGACCGCCGTACCGTTGGCCTGACCAGCGTGGATCTCCGCAGTGCCCAGCTCTCCGGACATGCACCCACCCCCTCGTGACTGACACTTGAACGGGAGCCGTCGCGCGGAGGTTCCCGCCGGGGCCCTCCCCCTCCATACCGGAACACGGCCCACGGCAAACCCGAACGTCGCGAGATGTCACGCGGGGGTAACGCGCTGCAATCTCAGTCTTCCCACGAGTTGCCGGTCCGAAGCCTCGTCAGGATGCGCGAGAGCAGCCGCGAGACGTGCATCTGGGACATCCCCAGCTCGGTGCTGATCTGCGACTGGGTGAGGTTCGCGAAGAACCGCAGCATCACGATCCGGCGCTCCCGCTCGGGCAGCTGGACCAGCAGGTGGCGGACCATGTCCCGGTGCTCGACCTCGGCCAGCGCGGAGTCCTCGTAGCCGAGCCGGTCGAGCAGGGCGAGCCCGCCCTCGTGCTCCTGCGCGGCCTCCAGGGAGGCCGCGTTGTAGGCCCGCCCGGCGTCCAGGCAGGCCCGGACGTCCTCCTCGGGGATCCGCAGGCTGGCGGCGATCTCGGGGACCTTGGGGGTCCGGCCGTGCAGCACCGTCAGCTCCTCCATCGCGCCGCTGACCTGGACCCAGAGCTCCTGCAGCCGGCGCGGGACGTGCATGGTGCGCACGTTGTCCCGGAAGTAGCGCTTGATCTCGCCGAGGATGGTCGGCAGGGCGTAGGTGGGGAACTGCACCCCGCGGCCGGGGTCGAAGCGGTCGATCGCGTTGATCAGGCCGATGGTGCCGACCTGGACGACGTCCTCCATCGGCTCGCTGCGGCTGCGGAACCGGGTGGCCGCGTACCGGACCAGCGGGATGTTCACCTCGATCAGGGCGGCTCTGACCCGCTCCCGTTCGGGGGCGCCGGCGGGCAGCTCCGCGAGCCGTTCGAAGAGCACCCGGGTCAGTGTCCGGACGTCCACCGCGGGGCGGCCGCCGGGGCCGCGCAGGCCCTCCGGGCGCAGCTCGCCGGCCGGACTGATGATCGCCGCCAAGACCTCGTCCACCGACACGCCACCCCTCCCTAAGTCGACAACGACGGGCCCTGCGGATCGGGTGTCGCGGCTGGTTGATCACCTCGCCATGTCCGGCAAAACCGGTCATAGCATCACAAGGCGGGCGCAGGTCGGGCAAGCACCCGGTGGAGGTGTGTTGGTGCGGCGCCGTCCGTCCGTCCGGGCCCCCGGCGGGGCGCGGCAGGGATCGTTCCGGGACAGAGCAAGCGCCCCGTCCGACGGGCGGACGGGGCGCGGGCGGTCCGTCCGGGGGACGGGCCTCGGGTGCGGCGGGGATCAGACCTCGACGTCGGCGATCACCCAGGTGGCGAACTCGCGCCACTGCCCGGCCGCGGCCTGGTGGGCCGGGTGGGTGAGGTACGCCTGCAGGGCCTCGCGGTCCTCGACCAGGCTGTTGATCGCGTAGTCGTACGCGATGTCGCGCTCGGTGGTGTTCCAGCCGCACTCCCACTCGCGCAGCTCGGGGATCTGCGGGCCGAGCTCCTCGAAGGCCTTGGCGCCGGCGAGCGCCCGGTCGTCGTCCTTGGTGACGCCTTCGTTGAGCTTGAACAGGACCAGGTGCCGGATCACGATTGCCGCTCCTCGCGGACGGGGGTGGGGACCCGCCCACGGTAGCCGGTGGGCGCGGGCCCGGCGACGGCCGTCCGCGGGCTGACCGCCCGCCGGCCGCGGAGGCCGGCCGGGCGGGCCGTTCACGAGGGCCGGGGGCTCACTTGATCAGACCGGTCATGAAGGTGCCGACCGCCTTGGCCGCGTTCGAGATGCCCTCGAAGCCCAGCTGGACGAGCTCGGCCGAGCGGGCCGGGGACGTGATGATCGAATAGAGGACGAAGATGAGCAGGAGGGCCATGCCGATCTTCTTCGCCTGCGCCATCGGTGCCGTCCTCCCTGCCGTGGGCCGCCGCCGTCCTGGTCCCCGATCGGCCCTGCGGAAGCAGCTTATCCACCGGACGGGCTATCAAGTGTGCGACGCGTTCGCCCGACGGGACGAAGGTCCCCGCGAGTGAGGCCTTTCTCCGGGTGCCCGGTCGCGGCTCCGGCGGCAGGATGGAACGCGTACCGGGGATCTGGCAGGAATTCCCGGTGCGTGGATCCGGAGCTCCCCGCTGTGGGGCCGGTGCCGCGGCTTCCCCCCCGACGCGGCGCCGGTTGTGGGACTCCGCAGGGGGGAGCGGCAGTTTCCCCCGAGCCGCTCCCCCTCCAGGCTCCGTACCCTCCGGGCGTTGGTGGTCATCGGCCCGGAGTGCGGAGCCCTTTCCGCGCCCGAGGGTGCGCGGGAACGCCGAAGGCCCGTCCGTTCTGCAACGGACGGGCCTTCGGGCTTTTCCAGCGGTAGCGGTGGGATTCGAACCCACGGTGGAGTTGCCCCCACACACGCTTTCGAGGCGTGCTCCTTTGGCCGCTCGGACACGCTACCGAGGGGAACTCTACCGGACGGGTGGCGCGGTCACGAAATCCGTATCGGCGCGGGGGTCGCGCGCCCGGTGCGGCCGGTGCCGGCGGGGGCGCGGCTGCGGTGTCAGCGGTGGGTGTCGAAGAACTCGCGCAGCTGCTCGCCGCACTCCTCGGCGAGGACGCCCCAGATCACCTCGGGGCGGTGGTTGAGCCGGCGGTCGCGCATCACGTCGAAGAGCGAGCCGGCCGCGCCGGCCTTCTCGTCGAGGGCGCCGTAGACGACCCGGTCGATGCGGGAGAGCACGATGGCCCCGGCGCACATCGTGCAGGGCTCCAGCGTGACGACCAGCGTGCAGCCGCTCAGCCGCCACTCCCCGACCTCCGCGGCCGCCTGCCGGATCGCGACCACCTCGGCGTGCGCGGTGGGGTCGCCGACCGCCTCGCGCTCGTTGTGGCCGCGCCCGATCACCTCGCCGTCCGGGCCCAGGACGAGCGCCCCGACCGGAACGTCCCCGGTGGCCGGCGCCAGGGCGGCCTCGGCGATCGCGAGGCGCATCGGCGCCGCCCAGCGGTCACGGACCGGGTCGGGGCGGACGGGGGCGGGGAGCGGGGCGATCCGGGGGGCGGTCTGCATGGCATCCAGTGTCGGGCATCCGGTGGAGGGCACCGGTGCGGTCGCTACCGGACCGCCTCCAGGACCTCGCCGCAGCCCAGGGCCTCGGCGATCTCCTCCAGGGCGTCGCCCGGGACGGCGCCCTCGCCGCTGAGGGCGAGCAGCTCCTCGGAGGGGAGGCCGAACTCGGTCAGCAGGTGGGAGTCGCCGAGCGGACCGACCGGGACCCCGCCGGGTGCGTCGGCGTCCTCCTCCTGGTCCTCCTCCCCGCTCTCCTCCAGCTCGACGACCAGGTCGTCCAGGTCACCGAACTCGCTCTCGCCGGCCTGGTCGACCAGTTCGTCGGTGAGGACGGAGCCGTAGGAGCTGCGGGCGGCCGCGGCGCCGTCGGAGACGAAGATCCGCGGGTCCTCCTCGCCGTCCACCCGGACGATGGCGAACCAGGCGTCCTCCTGTTCGATGAAGACCAGGACGCTGTCGTCGTCCTGCGCGGAGTCGCGGGCCAGGTCGGTCAGGTCGGCGAGGGTTTCGACGTCGTCGAGCTCCGTCTCGCTCACATCCCACCCGTCCTCGGTGCGAGCAAGCACTGCAGCGAAGTACGCCACCAGGGACACTCCCAAGATCATCGGTCTCGGCTGTCGGCGCGTTCGGGCAACGCGAAGTCTGGCCGCCCCCGCGCCAGAGGCGGTCCGCTTGTTCGGACCGTCCCATCGGAATCGTGACAGAAAGCCCGCCCTCGCGGGGGGTGTTCGGCAGCGCGTCTTTGCAGGTCGTGTCGGAAGGGCGGGGCGGGGGTCGGTGAACCGGGGCGGATCGGGCGGCAGCCCCCGTCAGATCCGGAAGGTTCGCATCCGCATGGCCTCGCGCATCCGCCGCTCCTTGGTCCGCCGGGGCTGCACCCGCTCCCGCAGCTCGCGGGCCTCGGCGAGCTCGCGCAGGAAGACGGCCCGCCGTTTGCGGCGTTCCGCCTCGGTCTCCGGAGGGTCCTGCGGCGGGCCGGCGCGCCCGCCCGACCGGCCGGTGGGCTCGTTCGTCGAGCCGCCCCCCGCGTTCGGGTTGCTCGTCATAAGACGTGACATTCCCAGATCGGCCCGGTTGATACCACAGGAGGTGCTTCCGTCCGGAGATTCGCGGTGCGTCACGGCGTGTCACGGACGGGTGACCGGCGACGCGGCCGGGGCGGACGCGGCGAGTCGTACAGGCGTCCGGCGCCGGGCTAACCTCGGTACATGCGTCTCCACGTCGTCGACCACCCCCTGGTCGCCCACAAGCTCTCCACCCTGCGCGACGAGCGCACCGACTCGCCGACCTTCCGTCGCCTGACCGACGAGCTGGTGACCCTCCTCGCCTATGAGGCCACCCGGGACGTCCGCACCGAAGAGGTGGAGATCACCACGCCCGTGGCGGTCACGCTCGGCACCCGCCTCAGCTACCCGCGCCCCCTCGTCGTGCCGATCCTCCGGGCCGGCCTCGGCATGCTGGACGGGATGACCCGCCTGCTGCCGACCGCCGAGGTCGGCTTCCTCGGCATGGTCCGCAACGAGGAGACCCTCGAGGCCTCCACCTACGCCACCCGGATGCCGGACGACCTGTCCGGTCGCCAGGTCTACGTGCTCGACCCGATGCTGGCCACCGGCGGCACCCTGGTCGCGGCGATCCGGATGCTGATCGAGCGCGGCGCCACCGACGTCACCGCCGTGGTCCTGCTGGCCGCGCCGGAGGGCGTCGAGGTGATGCGGCGCGAGCTGGCGGACCTGCCGGTCACCGTCGTCACCGCCGCCCTGGACGAGCGGCTGAACGAGAACGGCTACATCGTCCCCGGCCTCGGCGACGCGGGCGACCGCCTCTACGGCACCGCGGGCTGAGCGGACCCACCCCCCTGGACGTCGAGAGCCCCCCGGCACCGTGCCGGGGGGCTCTCCGCTGTCGTGGGGCGCCGGGTCAGCAGCTGCCGGTGACGGTCGGGGTGGGGGAGGGCTTGGTGGCCAGGGCGAGGGCCGCGGCGGCCTGGGTCTCGTCCAGCAGGGCGTTGTAGCTGTCGCCGACCACGAAGTCGACGCTGCCGTCGGTGCGGGCGTCGGCGGTGGCGGTGGCCCCGGCGATCTGCGAGGTGAGCAGGGTGGCGGCGCCGGCGCCGGCGGGCCCGGCGATCACCTGGGCGGTCCCGGGCACCTTCTTGTCCAGCTCGGCCGGGGCGTTGCCGACCTTGCCGATGGTGAAGCCGCGCTTCTTGAGCTCGTCGGCGGTCCGCCCGGCCAGCCCGGCCTTGGTGGTGGCGTTGTAGACGTTGACCGTGACCGCGGTCGGCTGCGGGATGGCGTGCGGGTCGCCCTGGGCGGCGGCCGGCGTGCCGGAGGCGGCGGGTGCGGCGCCCGGGGTGGGCGCGGCCAGCGGCTTGCCGGAGGGCGTCGCGCAGGCCTGCGCGGAGGCGTTGCGGTTCTTGCCGCTGAAGATGTCGTAGAGCTGCACGCCGCCGAGGCCGATCAGGGCCAGGGCGACCAGCGCCGCCAGCGCGGCGATCACCTTGCGGCTCTTCTTCGGGGGCCGGCCGAGCCGCGGGTAGGCGTTGCCGGTGACGCGGTACTGCTTCCCCTTGAGGCCTTGGGGAGTCAACATGCTCACGGTTTGTCTCCCCCTCGTGCCGGGGCGGGGTCGGGATGACGGGTCGGCCGGTCCGGTGGTCCCCCGGTGCGGGCGGATCCCCTGGTCGCGGCCGTAGTCAGCAGCCTAGTGCCGACAGGCTGCGAAGGTACTAAATGATCATCATCTGGAGTACTCCGGCACCCGAACGGGGGTACCCGGGTACGCGCGAACCGCCCTCCGCCGGATGGCGAGGGGGCGGTCCGGTGGCCCGTGACGAGGGTCCGTCACTCCATCTCGAGGACGCGGGCGTGCAGCACCTGGCGCTGCTGCAGCGCGGCGCGCACGGCCCGGTGCAGGCCGTCCTCCAGGTAGAGGTCGCCGTGCCACTTCACCACGTGGGCGAAGAGGTCCCCGTAGAAGGTCGAGTCCTCGGCCAGCAGGGTTTCGAGGTCCAGTTGTCCCTTGGTGGTCACCAGCTGGTCGAGCCGCACCGGACGCGGGGCGACGTCAGCCCACTGTCGGGTGCTCGTCCGGCCGTGATCCGGGTACGGCCGCCCATTGCCGATGCGCTTGAAGATCACACGGAAAGCCTACCGTTTGGGCGGCGGATGGCGCAGCAGCCGCGACGCCGCCACGCGCTCCGGTGTGAGCTGCGGGCGTGTGATTGCGGCTGTTTGATGGGAAATGTCGCGAACATCGCCCCGGAATCCCCCCGGGTTCGGACCCCGCCCCTCCCAGGAGTGTGCCCCGATGTCCTCAGCCCCCACCCCGTCGGCCGTCCGGGAGATCGCCGACGGGTACGCCTTCACCGGGCCCGCCCTCGACCTCGGCGCGGTGCTGCTGGACGGCACCGCCCACCGGGACGCGCAGGTCCGCGTCCCGCTCGGCGTGCTCAACCGGCACGGGCTGGTCGCCGGCGCCACCGGCACCGGGAAGACCAAGACCCTCCAGCTGATCGCCGAACAGCTCTCCGAGCAGGGCGTGCCGGTGTTCCTCGCCGACGTCAAGGGGGACGTCTCCGGCGTCGCCGCGCCCGGGGTGCCCAGCGAGCGCACCGGCGCCCGCGCGGCCGAGGTCGGCCAGGACTGGACACCGCAGGGCTGCCCGGTCGAGTTCTACTCGCTCGGCGGCCAGGGCGCGGGCATCCCGATCCGGGCCACCGTCACCAGCTTCGGGCCGCTGCTGCTGGCCAAGGTGCTGGACCTGAACGAGACCCAGGAGTCCTCGCTCAGCCTGGTGTTCCACTACGCCGACGCCAAGGGCCTGGAGCTGTACGACCTCAAGGACCTCACCGCCGTCATCGCCTTCCTCACCTCGCCCGGGGGCAAGGAGGAGCTGCGGACCATCGGCGGCCTCTCGGCGGCCACCGCCGGGGTCATCCTGCGCGGGCTGACGGTGCTGGAGAACGAGGGCGCCGGGGCGTTCTTCGGCGAGCCCGAGTTCGACACCGCGGAACTGCTGCGCACCGCCCCGGACGGTCGCGGCGTCGTGTCGGTGCTGGAGCTGCCCGCCGTGCAGGACCGGCCGCGGCTGTTCTCCACCTTCCTGATGTGGCTGCTCGCCGACCTCTACCAGGAGCTGCCCGAGGTCGGCGACCTCGACCGGCCCAAGCTGGTCTTCTTCTTCGACGAGGCGCACCTGCTGTTCAAGGGCGCCTCCAAGGCCTTCCTGGAGGCCATCACCCAGACCGTCCGGCTGATCCGCTCGAAGGCCGTGGGGATCTTCTTCGTGACCCAGTCGCCGCGCGACGTCCCGTCCGACGTGCTCGCCCAGCTGGGCAACCGGGTGCAGCACGCGCTGCGCGCCTTCACCCCGGACGACGCCAAGGCGCTCAAGGCCACCGTCTCCACCTTCCCGCGGTCCTCCTACGACCTCGGCGAGGTGCTGACCTCGCTCGGCACCGGCGAGGCCGTGGTGACCGTCCTGTCCGAGAAGGGCGCGCCGACCCCGGTCGCGGCGACCAGGCTGCGGGCGCCGCGCTCGCTGATGGGGCCGATCGAGGCGGGTGCGCTGCAGGCCGCCGTGGACGCCTCGCCGCTGACGGCGCGCTACCGGGACGCCGTCGACCGGGAGTCGGCCTACGAGAAGCTGGCGGCGCGGGCGGCCCGCCCGCCGGCGGTGGAGCCGGGACCCGCCCCCGGGCCGCGGGAGCCGGCGGAGCAGGAGCCGGCGCCGCGCGCGCGGCGGGCGGAGCAGGAGGAGCCGGCGGGCGCGGGCGGGCTGCTCGGCTCGCTGCTGAGCAACCCGACGGTGAAGTCCTTCGCGCGCTCGGCGGGGAGGCAGCTCGGGCAGGAGATCTCGCGCAGCCTGTTCGGGACCTCCCGGCGGCGCCGGTAGCGGTGGCGGTGGACGACAAGCCCTAGGCCAGGGCGGCGCCGATCCGGTCCAGCGAGGAGAGCCGCATCAGGCCGTAGTGGTAGAACTCGACCTCCGGGACGCCCAGTTCGCGCAGGACGGCGATCTTGGCGGCGAGGTCGGCCGGGCCGTCGCAGTCCACGGCCATCGGGCGCAGGATCACCGCCAGGTCCTGCGGGCGGACGCCGTGCAGGGCGAAGGCGGCGACCTTCTCGCGGACGGCCTCCGGGGTGCGCGCGTAGCCCAGCGTCTCGATCCGGTCGGCCGCCGCGGCGAGGGCCGGCAGGTCGATGCCGGACAGCCAGCCCCTGCCCGGGCCGGCGCCGTCCATGAAGGTCAGCCGCATGCCGTGGCGCCGGGCCTCCCCGGTCAGGTCGGCGGCGAGCGCGGTGACGGTGGCGGCGGAGGCGTCCACGTAGGCGGCGAACGCGCCGCCGGCGAGCTCGTCCAGGGCGCCCGGCTCGGCCGCCGCGCCCTCGTCGGCCAGCCGGCGGCGCAGCTCGGTGCGGACGGCTGCCGCCACCTCCTCGGCGGGGACGCCCGCGCGGACGGCGGCCGCCTGGCAGTGCTCGCAGAAGCAGACGCCGAGCAGCGCCTCGGCGACCGGGCCCAGTTCCTCGAAGTAGCGCTCGTGGTGGAAGCCGTGGCGCAGCCCGTGGAAGTGCAGCGACTCGGCGCGGACGGCGTCGACGCCGTACCGGGCGAGTTCGGTGACCAGGCCCAGCGCGTACGCGCGGACCTCCGGGTGGGCCGGGCACAGCTCGGTGAGGTGGCGGTCGCCGAAGGCGTTGGCCGGGGCGCAGTCCGGGTGGACGAAGCCGAGCCGGTCGTTGTGGCAGAACACCGTCCAGGCGTGCAGCCGCATCCCCCGGCGGCGGGCCTCGGCGGCGGCCTCGGCGAACGGGTCGCGGTCGCCGATCGCGGTGGACGGGACGGGCGCGAGGCGGCGGCCGCGCCAGTGCGCCGGGTCGGGGCGGAAGTAGGCCGCGCCCGGCTCCAGGTAGCGGATCACCCGGTGCGGGTTGTGCGGGAAGACGTCCCGGGCCTGGTGGTAGACCGAGGCGAGGGTGACGCCGCCGACCCCGGCGCGGTCGGCGAGGTTGCCGAAGAAGGTGTCGGCCCCCTCGTCGAGCAGGTCGGTGGCGAAGGCGAGGACGGACGACTCCACGGTGCGGCTCCGGAGCAGGGGGCGGGTGCGCCGACCACGCTATCCGCAGGGGTGGAATTGGTCTATACCTGGCCACCCGGGCGGACCAGCGGCCCACCGGCGGGGATCGGCCGCCCCGGTGGCGGCCCGCACTACAGTGAGCCGTGTCGTTCCGACCCGGGCTCCCGGCCCGTGGCCGTGCCAGGCCCGTTGAGAGGTGACCGCCAGATGAGCGTCCGTCCGCCGCTGCCGTACGACTTCCTGCCGCAGGTGCCGTCCTTCCCGCTGACCAGCGAGGACGTCACCGAAGGCGGGACGCTGGACCGGGAGTTCGTCCACGCCGGCGGCAACCTCTCGCCGCAGCTCGCCTGGTCGGGCCTGCCGGAGGGCACCCGGAGCATCGCCGTCACCTGCTACGACCCGGACGCCCCCACCGGCTCCGGCTGGTGGCACTGGCTCGCCCTCGGCCTGCCCGCCGACACCGCCGGACTCCCGCGCGGTGCCGGCTCCTCGGACGCCGACCTGCCCGGCGCGGCCTCCTTCCACGGCCGCAACGACTTCCCCGGCAGCCGGTACGACGGCGCGGCCCCGCCGCCCGGCGCCCCGCACCGCTACGTCTTCGCCGTGCACGCCCTGGACGTGGAGAAGCTGGACGTCACGGCCGACACCCCGGCCGCCCAGATCGGCTTCCACCTCACCTTCCACACCCTGGGCCGGGCGCTGCTCACCGCCGAGTACGGGGTCTGAGCGGGCCGTACCGAACCCGGCCGCCGGCCCACCGGGCGGCGGCCGGTCAGCGGTCCTCGCCCGCCGCCCGCGCGGCGCGGCCGGCGAGCGCGCGCAGGTGGGCGACCAGCTCCGGCGGCTCGTGCACCTCGAACTCGCAGCCCAGCATCAGCAGCCGCACCGCCGTCCACTCCGGGGAGTCGGTGCGGGCGCTCAGCCGGCAGCGCTGCCCGTCGACCGGCTGGATCACGGCGTCGTCCTGGTTGAACCGCTGCCGGACGGTGCCCGCAGGGGCGTGCACCGTCGCGACCAGCGTCCGGGTCGGCGCCGGGCGGCGCAGCTTCGCCGCCACGTACGCGGCGGCGTCCTCGGCCGGGAGCCGTCGCGGGGTGAAGCGGGCGCCGGTGGCGAGCGGCTCGCCGAGCCGGTCGACCCGGAAGAGCCGCCAGTCGTCGCGGTCCAGGTCGAAGCCGACCAGGTACCAGCGGCGCCCGGCCGAGACCAGCCGCTCCGGCTCGACGTGGCGCCTGGTCTCGGCGCCGTCGCCGGCGCGGTAGGCGAACCGCAGGCGCTCCCGGTTGGTGACGGCGCCGGCGAGCACGGTGAGGTCGTCCGGATCGACCGTCGGGCCGTCACCGGTGAGCAGCGGTACGGTCGCGGAGTTGAGCGTGCCCACCCGGTGCCGCAGCCGGCCCGGCAGCACCTGGAGCAGCTTGCCCAGGGCCCGCACCGAGGCCTCCTCGATGCCGACCACGGCGTGCCCGGCGGCGGCCCGCAGCCCGACCGCGATGGCGACCGCCTCCTCGTCGTCCAGCAGCAGCGGCGGCATCGCCGTGCCCGCGACCAGCCGGTAGCCGCCGACCGCGCCCATGGTGGCCTGCACCGGGTAGCCCAGCTCGCGCAGCCGGTCGACGTCGCGCCGGATCGTCCGGGGGCTGACGCCGAGCCGCTCGGCCAGCTCGCTGCCCGGCCACTCGCGCGGGGTCTGCAGCAGGGACAGCAGGTTCAGCAGCCGTGCCGGGGTGTCGGTCATGCCCCCAGGATGCCGGAGAACTGGGACAGGACCTGACCTACATGGGCCGTATCGTCTCGGACGTGCCGACGAGCAGGACGAGCGAGGAGTACCGAATGAACACCGCGAAGAGCGCGGACCCGGACCGGCGGAGGTGGATCGCGCTGGCGATCGTGATGGTCGCCTCCTTCATGGACCTGGTGGACGTCACCATCGTCAACATCGCCATCCCCAGCATCCAGCAGGACACCGGCGCCTCCTTCAGCGCCGTCCAGTGGGTCACCGGCGGCTACGCGCTGGCCTTCGCGATCGGGCTGATCACCGGCGGCCGGCTGGGTGACATCCACGGCCGCAAGCGGCTCTTCCTGGTCGGGATCGGCGGGTTCACCCTGGCGTCCGCGCTGTGCGGCCTGGCCACCGGCCCGGAGATGCTGGTCGGGATGCGCCTGCTGCAGGGGGCGACGGCGGCCCTGATGGTGCCGCAGGTGCTGTCGATCATCCACGCCACCTTCCCGGCGGAGGAGCGCGGCAAGGTGTTCGGCATGTTCGGCGCGGTGGTCGGCCTGGGCGCCGTCTCCGGGCCGCTGATCGGCGCGCTGCTCACCGAGTGGGACCTCCTCGGCCTGGCCTGGCGGCCGATCTTCCTGATCAACCTGCCGGTCGGCGTCGCCGGACTCCTGCTCGGGCGCCGCTTCATCGACGAGTCGCGGGCCGAGCAGGCGCTCAAGCTGGACCTGGTGGGCGTCGCGCTGGCGAGCCTCGGCCTGCTGATGCTGATCTACCCGCTGACGCACGGGCGGGAGGCCGACTGGCCGCTCTGGGGGTACCTGTCGATGGCCGGCAGCGTGCCGGTGTTCGCCCTGTTCGTGGCGTACGAGCGGGTCAAGACGCGGCGGGACGGCTCGCCGCTGGTGGAGCTGTCGCTGTTCCGGGTGAAGAGCTTCGCGGCCGGCATCGGCGTGCAGCTGGCCTTCGGCGTGGTCTGCGGGATCTTCTTCCTGGTCTGGACGCTGTACATGCAGGTGGGGCTGGGCTGGAGCCCGCTCAAGGCCGGGTCCACCGGCATCCCGTTCTCGCTCGCGGTCTCCACGGCGGCCGGGCTGTCCGTGCAGAAGCTGGTGCCGCGGTTCGGGCGCCGGGTGCTCCAGGCGGGCGCGCTGGTGATGGCGGCGGGCGTGCTGACCTACATCTGGGAGGCGGACCGGTACGGGACGGCGATCGCGCCCTGGCAGATGGCGCTGCCGCTGGTGGTGATGGGCCTCGGGATGGGCCTGATCGTCGCGCCGATCACCGACGCGATCCTGGCGGAGGTGCCGCGCGAGCACGCCGGCTCGGCGTCCGGGCTGATCAACACCGTCCAGCAGATGGGCAACGCGCTCGGGCTCGGGCTGGTCTCGGTGGCCTTCTTCGGGGCGATGGACGACGTGGTCGCGCCGCAGGCGGTGGGCACCGCGTTCGGCGGGGCGTTCGTGCACGCGATGTGGTGGGTCGCGGGGGCGCTGGCGGTGGTGTTCGTGCTGATGTTCGCGCTGCCGCGGCGCAGGGCGGTCCCCGCGGCCGCTCCGGCGGCCGGTCCGGTCGGCGCCGGGGAGGCGGAGCGCGAGTCCGTCCTGGTCTGAGGGCCGTCCCGGACGGCGGGGCCCCGGTCGCACCGTGCGACCGGGGCCCCGCCGCACGCCGGGAGGGTCGTGGACCGTACGGCGGTGCACTCCTCGGTGCCGGGCCGGCCCCGGGTCGGGCCTGGTGCCGGCCCCGGTGCACCCGGTGGCGGCGTCAGCGCGCGCCGGCCCCGGTCGGGCTCGCGGCCGCCGCCCGGGTGGTGGTCTTCGCCGCGGACTTGGCCTCCTTGGCGGCGCGCTTGATCTCCTGCTTGAACTCCCGTACCAGGTCGAGGGATTCGGGCCCGGTGATGTCGGCGACGGAGCGGTGCGCGCCCTCCTCGCCGTAGCTGCCGGCCGCCTCCCGCCAGCCCTCAGGCTGCACGCCGTACTGCTTGCCGAGCAGGGCCAGGAAGATCTGCGACTTCTGCTTGCCGAAGCCGGGCAGCGCGTTGAGGCGGCTGAGCAGCTCCTTGCCGGTGCGGGCGTCCTTCCACAGCGCGGCGGCCTCGCCGTCGTACTGCGCGACGAGGAACTGGCAGAGCTGCTGGACCCGTTTGGCCATCGCGGCCGGGTAGCGGTGCACGGCGGGTTTCGCGGAGAGCAGCGCCACGAACTCCTCCGGGTTGTACCCGGCGATCTCGTGGGCGTCCAGGTCGTCCCGCCCGAGGCGCCGGGCGATGGTCAGCGGGCCGGTGAACGCCCATTCCATCGGGACCTGTTGGTCCAGCAGCATGCCGACGAGCGCAGCCAGCGCACTCCGTCCGAGCAGTTCGTCGGCCTCGGGCTGCTGTGCGAGCCGGACGGTGACGTTCATGGGCTTGCCCTCCTCGGAGTTGACGTCGGGTCGGCGCCCAGTCTGGTGGACGGGCCGGGAGGGGAGGCGGTCAACACGCCCGTAGCGTGGGAAGTCGTGGAGTTGCCGGCCTTGCCGTGACTGGTTTGTTCGTTGGCGGAGCGGTTGTTGGGGTCACGGGTTCCGGCGGTCGGGGGAATTCGCGGGACATTTTTTGCCCGCAGTCCAGTGGTGGTGGGGAGTTGGGGGAGGGGGCGCCCGGCGGAGGGGGGCGGTGGTGCGGGCGGCGCTCGGGGCGCGGCCCGCGCTCGGCCGCCCGTGGGTCATCTCATATGACTGTTTCCGTTGCGACGGTGCGCGGGCTCGTCCGCGGGTCATTCTTGGTCCAAACGACGCGTCCAGAAAGGCTCGCCCGCCGTGACCCAGCCGTTCGAACTGCCGTCCTTCTACGTGCCGCACCCGGCGCGCCTCAACCCCCATCTGGACGGAGCGCGGGCCCACTCCACCGAATGGGCCCGCGAGATGGGCATGTTGGAAGGGTCCGGGATCTGGGACCAGGCCGACCTGGACGCCCACGACTACGGCCTGCTCTGCGCCTACACCCACCCCGACGCCTCCGCCGAGGCGCTCTCGCTGGTCAC
Organism: Kitasatospora sp. NPDC051702; assembly: GCF_040681575.1. Classification (NCBI taxonomy): domain Bacteria; kingdom Bacillati; phylum Actinomycetota; class Actinomycetes; order Kitasatosporales; family Streptomycetaceae; genus Kitasatospora; species Kitasatospora sp. NPDC051702. Next base: position 86,670 of record NZ_JBFAZB010000006.1, on the reverse strand, counting down.
CGACTGGTACGTGTGGGTCTTCTTCTTCGACGACCACTTCCTCGACATGTACAAGCGCACCAACGACCGCGCGGCCGGCAAGGCGCACCTCGACCGGCTGCCGCTGTTCATGCCGGCCGACCCGGCGGCCCCGGTGCCCGAGCCGGAGAACCCGGTCGAGGCCGGCCTGGCCGACCTCTGGCGGCGCACGGTGCCGGCGATGGGCGAGGACTGGCGGATCCGCTTCGCGCGGAGCACCCGCAACCTGCTCGACGAGTCGCTCTGGGAACTCGCCAACATCGACGCCGGCCGGATCGCCAACCCCGTCGAGTACATCGAGATGCGCCGCAAGGTCGGCGGCGCCCCGTGGTCCGCCCAGCTCGTCGAGTACGCGGCCAACGCCGAGGTACCGAAGGAGGTTTCGGGCTCGCGCGCGCTCCGGGTGCTGATGGACGCCTTCTCCGACGGCGTGCACCTGCGCAACGACATCTTCTCCTACCAGCGGGAGGTGGAGGACGAGGGCGAGCTCAGCAACGGCATCCTGGTGCTGGAGCGGTTCCTGGACTGCTCCACCCAGGAGGCCGCCGAGGCGGTCAACGACCTGCTCACCTCGCGGCTCCAGCAGTTCGAGAACACCGTGTTCACCGAACTGCCGTTGCTGTTCGCCGAGAAGGGACTCGGCGCAGAGGAACGCGCCCGGGTGATGGCCTACGTCAAGGGGCTGCAGGACTGGCAGTCCGGTGGCCACGAGTGGCACATGCGCTCCAGCCGGTACATGAACGGCGGTGGTGCGGCGGCCGGTTCGGGGAGCGCCGGGGTGGCGCCGGGCACCGGTGGCGCGCTGCCGGGCACGGTGCCCGGTGGCGAGTGGTGGGACCCGTTCCGGATCGGCGGCATCGGCACCGCGGCGCTGGACATCCTGCGCAGCGGGGCGTCGGCCGGCGGGGTCGGCGCCCCCTCCGTCGGCCAGGCGGCCGGCGCGGCCGGCCCGGGCGGGGTCGCGCCGGCGGTGCGGCGGGCGCGGTCGCACAGCCACGTGCCGTTCCGGACCGTCGGGCCGTCCCGACTGCCGGAGTTCGACCTGCCGTTCAGCGTCACGCCGAGCCCGCACCTGGAGGCCGACCGGGAACGCGCCGTCGCCTGGGCGGAGCGGATGGGCATGCTGGAGGCGGACCCGGGCATCCCCGGATCGGGAGTCTGGGACGCCGCGTCCATGCGGGACTACGACCTGCCGCTCTGCTCCGCCGGCATCCACCCCGACGCGACGGCCGAACAACTCGCCCTCACCAGCGACTGGTTGAGTTGGGGCACCTGGGCCGACGACTACTACCCGGCGGTCTTCGGCCGCACCCGCGACCTCGCCGGCGCCAAGCACGCCACCGAACGGCTCTCGCTGTTCATGCCGGTCAACGGCGGACCGGCCCCCGAGCCGGCCAACGCCCTGGAACGCGGCCTCGCCGACCTCTGGCGGCGCACCGCCGGGCCGATGACCGCCGAGGCCCGGCGCACCTTCCGCACCGCCGTCGAGTCCATGACCGCCAGCTGGATCTGGGAGCTGAACAACCAGGTGCAGAACCGGATCCCGGACCCGGTCGACTACCTGGAGATGCGCCGGGCCACCTTCGGGTCGGACCTCACCATGAGCCTCTCCCGCCTCGCCCGGGAGCAGGCCGTGCCGCCCGAGGTGCACGCGCACGGCTCGATGCGCTCCCTGGAGGGCTCGGCCGCGGACTACGCGTGCATGATGAACGACCTCTTCTCGTACCAGAAGGAGATCGAGTACGAGGGCGAGCTGCACAACGCCGTGCTGGTGGTGCAGAACTTCTTCGGCTGCGACTACCCGTCGGCGGTGCGCATCGTCGGGGACCTGATGCACTCCAGGCTGGACCAGTTCCAGCACGTCGTGGCGAAGGAACTCCCCGTCCTGTACGAGGACCTGGACCTCTCCGCGGAGGCGCGCCGGGCGCTGGACGGGTACGTGGTGGAGCTGGAGAACTGGCTCGCGGGGATCCTGGTCTGGCACCGGGACTGCCACCGGTACGGGGAGGAGGACCTGCAGCGGCACTTCGGCGGGGAGCGCGTCCGGGCGACTCCGGCCCGGGTGCCCGCCGCCCCGGCGGCGCGGTCGGCTGCCGCGGCTCCGGCCGTCCCGGCCACCCCGGCTGCCCCGGAGCCGGCCGCGGCGGCGGTGACCGCGGCCCTGCCGCTCGGGCCGACCGGCCTCGGGACGGCCGGGCTGCGGCCGCCGCCGGCCGCCGGGGTGACGGCCCTGGGCTGACCCGGGCCGACCGGGCAGGGCGGGGCACCCGCGCGGACGATCCCGCGCGGGTGCTCCGCCTTCTGGCTAGGGTGGCCCGGTGGGGGGCCGGTGCGCCGCACGCCGCGGGCGCACGTCTCCGCGTGAGAGGGCTGGAACGATGGCCGGATTCCCCGAGGGCGCCCCCTGCTGGGCCGACGCGATGTTCACCGACCTGGAGGGCGCCAAGGCGTTCTACGGCGACGTGCTGGGCTGGACCTTCGGCGAGAGCGCGTCGGAGTACGGCAACTACACGCAGGCGTACTCGGACGGCAAGGCGGTCGCCGCGATCGTGCCGCCGATGCCCGGGCAGCAGGCGCAGTCCGCCTGGTGCCTGTACCTCGCCTCGCCCGACGCCGCGGCCACCGCGCAGCGGATCGGCGCCAACGGCGGGGAGCTGGTGATGGGCCCGATGCAGGTCGGCGACTTCGGCACCATGGTGATCGCCAGGGACCCGGGAGGCGTGGTGTTCGGGGTCTGGCAGGCCGGTTCCCACCAGGGCTTCGAGAAGCAGGGCGAGCCCGGCGCGTACAGCTGGGCCGAGGTGGTGACCCGCGAGCCGGCGAAGGCGGACGCGTTCTTCCCCGCCGTCTTCCCGTACGGGGTCAGGAAGATGGACACCGAACAGGTCGACTACCGGATGTTCCGGGTCGGCGACCTGCCGGTGCTGGGCCGGATGGCGGCGGAGGGCGACTTCCTGCCGCCCGGGGTGCCCTCGTACGTGAGCGTCTACTTCGCGGTGGACGACACCGACGCGGCGATCGAGCGGCTGCGGGCGCGCGGCGGCACGGTGCACTTCGGGCCGATGGACAGCCCGTTCGGCCGGTTCGCGGCGGTCGGCGACCAGCAGGGGGCGGCCTTCGGGATCATCGACCTGGGCCGGACGGAGGGGGAGCAGCCGCCGACGGTGGAGGTCTGATCCGGCCGGTGGTCCGGCCGGCGCGACCTGCCCGGCCTGCTCGACGCTCCGTGCCCCGGGCCGGCCCGGCCGCCCCGCCTCAGCCGGACCGGCGCGCCCGGTGGGCCGCCTCGACGCCGTCCAGGACCAGCCGGACGCCGCTCGCGAAGCCGTCGTCCCGCCCGCGGGCGACCTCGGGCTGCGCCTGGCCGGTGTACAGCCGGTGCAGCCGCGGGTGGCCTTTGGTGGCCTCGATGACGGAGGGCAGCAGCTGGTCCAGCCACTCCTGTTCGTCGCGGCCGCGCCGGGCCAGCGCGCTCAGCCAGGCGGCCTCCACGCTGGCCGCGCCGATGGTGTAGCCGAGGATCGCGCCCATCGCCTCGTTGGCCTCGACGAGTTCGAAGCCGGCCGACTCCAGGAGGGCCAGGAAGGTCTCGGAGAGCCGCATCCAGCTGGGGCCGAAGTAGACCAGCCCGACGTCGCCGAGCACCGAGACGATCCACGGGTGGCGCAGGATGACCGCGCGCACGCCCTCGGCGCAGCCGGTGACGGCCTCGCGCCAGTCGGCCGGGGCCGGGCCGGCGTCGGTGTCCGGCAGCGGGAGCTCGCCGAAGACCTGGTCGACGGCCAGGGCGAGCAGCTCGTCCTTGTTGGCGACGTGGGTGTACATCGAGGTGGCGCCGGCGTTCAGCCGGGCGCCGAGCTTGCGCATGCTCAGGGCCTCGATGCCGTCGCCGTCGAGGATCGCGAGGGCTTCGGTGACGATCTGTTCGCGGCTGAGGGCCGGCTGCTCGCGCCGGCGCGGTCGCTGCGGGCGCGTCCACAGCGACGGGATGTCCTCTGACCTGGCCACCGTCGGGCCTCCTCTCCTCGGCGCGCGCCTGCTCGGCCCGGCCTGTCCCGCTCAGCATAAGCCGGACCGCACACTGTACGGCGTTGCGAACAGTGTGCGGTGACCGTACAGTGTGCGGCGCGGCGCGCGCCGTTCCGACGGGGGTCGGTGGGAGGCGTGCCCGCGGCGACTTCCGCGCGGCACCGGCCGACGCGACGATTCCGACGTTCTGGAGGGGGTGCGGTGAACCGTCATCCGCGACGCTGGCTGATCCTGGTGGTGCTCTGCCTCAGCAGTCTGGTGCTGGTGATCGACAACATGGTGCTCACGGTGTCCGTCCCGCAGATCGCGGCGGACCTGGGCGCCGGGGCGCAGGACATCCAGTGGATCATCGACTCCTACATCCTGGTCTTCGCCGGCCTGCTGCTCACCTCCGGCAGCCTCTCCGACCGGTTCGGGCGGCGGAAGGTGATGATCATCGGCCTGGCGCTGTTCGGCGCCGCCTCGCTGGTCGCCGCCGTCGCCGACAGCCCCGGCCAGCTCATCGCCGGACGCGTCCTGATGGGTGTCGGCGGCGCGCTGGTCATGCCGAGCACCCTGTCCATCCTGATCACCGTCTTCGACGACGCGGAACGCCCCCGGGCGATCGCCGCGTGGAGCGCGGTGGCCATGATCGGGCTGGTGGGCGGCCCGGTGCTCGGCGGTGCGCTGATCGCCCACTACTGGTGGGGCGCCGTCTTCCTGCTCAACGTCCCGGTCGCGGCCGTCGCCGTGCTCGCGGCGGTCCTGCTGATGCCCGAGTCCAGGGGGCCGGTGCGCCGACCCGACCTGCCCGGCATGCTGCTCTCGATGACCGGGATGACCGCCCTGGTCTGGTCGATCATCGTGCTGCCCCGGGACGGCCTCGGCAGTCCGGGCACCCTCGGGCCGCTCGCCGTCGCGGTGCTCGCGCTGGCCGGGTTCGCGCTCCGCCAGGTCCGCACCGACGCGCCGATGGTCCCGCTCTCGCTGTTCCGCGACCGTGCCTTCACCGGGGCCAGCTTCTCGCTCGTCCTGCTGGCCTTCGCCAGCGGCGGGCTGATGCTGGTGCTCACCCAGTACCTCCAGTTCGTCCTGGAGTTCTCGCCCACCGACACCGGCCTCGCGTTCATCCCGCTGGCCGTTGCCTCGCTCGCGTGCAACGCCGCCGGCGCCGCACTCGGCGCCAGGGTCGCCCCGAGGGTGACCACCGCGGTCGGCATGCTCGTCATCGCGGCCGGGTTCGGGCTGCTCGCCACCCTCTCGGTTGGGGACGGCTTCGCCAAGGTCGCGCTCGCCATGCTGGTGCTCGGCGCGGGCTCTGGCCTCGGGATGCCGGCCGCGGCCAACGCGTTGATGAGCGCCGTCCCCGCCGAGCACGCCGGCGTGGGCTCCGCGCTCAACGACACCGTCCAGCAGTCCGGCGCCGCACTCGGCGTGGCCGTCCTCGGCACCGTCCTGTCAAGCTCCTACACCCGGGAGATGCCCGCCGGCGCGCCCGACGCCGCCCGGGGCGCCGTCACCGAAGCGCTCGCCGAAGCCGCCGCCACCGGGGACGGCGGGCTGGCCGCGGCCGCCCGCGACGCCTTCAGCACCGCGACCTCGGTCACCTTCACGGTCGGCGGGGCCGCCGTCCTGGTCGCCGCGGCGCTGACCCCGGTGCTGATGCGGGACGGGGGCGGGCCGGCCGGGGCCGCCGGGGGCGGGGTGGAGCCGGCGGCGGGCTCGGCGGCGGAGCCGGTCGGCTGAGGCGGACGGGCCCGGCTCACCCGCCGGGCCCGTTCACCCGGCCGGGCCCGCCTCCGCGGTCGCGGCGACCAGGGCGGGCGGCAACGGCATCCAGGACTCCGGGGCGGTCGGCCCCTCGCTGGTCAGCTGCTCGTCCAGCGCCGTGCGCAGCCAGGTGTGGGCCGCGCCGAGCGTGGTCTCGCCGGGCCCGGTCAGCTCGCCCGCCAGCTCCCAGTAGCGGCCGATGACCGGATCGTCGGTGATGGTCAGCAGCGCGCTGAGCCGGGTGCGGAAGGCCGGGGTGTCCCGGGTGCTCCAGGAGGCGGCGTGGGCGTCGACGAAGCCGTCCAGCGCCTCGCCCCGGTGCGGCGCCCGCCCGGCCGACAGCTCGGCCGAGGCCAGCGCGTACGCCCCCTCGAGGCCCTGGTAGAGCACCGTCGGCCGGTGGTCCCGGTTCGTCCTGGCCTTCTCGTTCGGGCCGTGGCCCCGGCCCGAGCAGCCCCCGAGGGAGAGCGCGTGCAGCCGGGCGAAGGCCAGCACCTGGCCGGGCGTCGGGTCGGCCGGCGGCTGCGGGACGGCCGCGTCCAGGATCGACGCGGTCAGCCCGGCCGGCATCCGGGGCGGCAGCATCCGGCGCCAGAAGCGCGCCAGCGCGGTCGTGTCGGGCGGCGTGCTCAGCCCGCCGATCAGCGCCAACCGGTCGGCGCGCTCCTCCGGCGGGCAGTCGTGCAGCAGCCGCAGCGCAGCCTCCCGCCAGCGCAGCGCGGTCAGCTGCGAACCCAGCTCGCGCAGCTGCCGGGCCACCGCGTCCTCCAGGGCGTCCCCCAGCACCTCGTCCTGCTCCAGCAGCCGGCCGACCTCCGGGACGGGCAGGTCCAGCGTGCGCAGCGAACGGATCAGCCGCAGCCGTTCCAGCGCCTCCGGCCCGTACCTGCGGTGGCCGCCCGAACTGCGGCCGGCCTCCGGGAGCAGGCCGCGGTCGGAGTAGAAGCGCACGGTCTTGACGGTGACGCCCGCGTGCTCGGCGAGCTCACCGATGCTCCAGAACTCTGCTGGTGACACGACTTGAACCTCCCTCAGGGGGAGTTCCTACGGTACCGGCGAACCCGGACGGCCGGTCGGCCGCCCCGGAGGCACTGACCGCGAGGAGTCGACCATGACCGCGTTCGTACTGGTACCGGGCCACTTCACCGGAGGCTGGATCTGGGGGGCGGTGGCCGACCGGCTGCGGGCGGCCGGAGCCGAGGTCCACGCGGCCACGCTCACCGGGCTGGGGGAGCGGCCCGCACCGCACGCCTCCCTGGACTCCCACGTCGCGGACGTGCTCGGCCTGATCGACGCCGTCGCCGACCCCGAGCTCGTCCTGGTCGGCCACGACTACGGCATCCACCCGGTGCTCGGCGCCGCCGACCTCCGCGCCGACCGGATCGCCCGGATCGTCTACCTCGACGCGGGCCTGCCCACGGACGGCGACCGGGCCGTCCAGCTGGTCCCCGACCAGGCCGCCCGCGAACTGCTGCTCGACCCGGCCGACATCCCCGCCGACGGGCTGCTCCCGGCCCCCGGGCGCGGTGACTGGCACCGCTGGGGCAGCCCGGCCGGCCTCACCGACCAGGACCTCGACCGGCTCACCGCGCACGCCGCCGGCCAGCCGGTGGCCACCCTCACCGAACCGCTGCGGCTCACCGGCGCCGTCGCCGCCGTACCGACCACCGGCGTCTTCGGCACCGCGGGCGGCATCAGCACCGCCACCGTCGAGGCCATGGTCGCGACCGGCATGCCGCAGTTCCGCCCGCTCGCCGACCCCCGGGTGACCTTCTTCGACCTGGACACCGGCCACTGGCCGATGCTCTCCCGCGCCGACGACCTCGCCGACGTGCTGCTGCGGGCCGCCGCCGGCGAGGGCCACCGGATCAGCCCGCCCGACACCGACGGGACGCCCGCCTTCCACCGCCCGCACGTCCTCGACACCCCCGAGCACCCGCTGCCGGACTGCCCGCGCGAGCGCATCGGCAACCTCGACCTCTACCTGCCGCGGGCCGACGGGCCGCAGCCCGCCGTCCTGTTCGTCCACGGCGGCCCCGTCCCCGCCGACGAGCGGCCGCAGGACTGGCCGATCTACACCGGCTACGGCCGCTGGGCGGCGAGCCTCGGCGTCGTCGGGGCCGTCGTCGGCCACGGGCTGCACGACCTCCTCGGATACCCGCAGGCCGCCGCGGAGATCGCCGCCGCCGTCGACGCGCTGCGCGCCGACCCCCGGGTCGACGGCGACCGGATCGCCCTCTGGTTCTTCTCCGGCGGAGGTCTGCTCACCACCGACTGGCTCGCCGCGCCGCCCGCCTGGCTGCGCTGCCTGGCCGCCAACTACCCGGTGCTGGCGCCGCTGCCCGGCTGGGAGGCCGTCGACCGGCGCTTCCGCCCGGCCGAGGCGGTCGCGGGCGCCGGCCGGCTGCCCGTCGTGCTCACCCGGGCCGGACTGGAGGGCGAGGCCATCGCGGCGACCGTCGAGCGCTTCGTCGCGGCGGCGCAGGACGCGAAGGTCGACCTGCAGCTGATCGACGTCCCGCACGGGCAGCACGGCTTCGAGGTCACGGACCACATCGACGAGGTCAGGGACGCGCTGGTCACGGCGGCCGGATCCGTCATCGGCCACCTGCGGGCCTGATCCCGCGGGGGGCCGATCCCGCCGGGGCGGCTCCGGGCGGGGGCGGAGCCGCTCGGGTTCCGTCCACGCCCGGCGGCCCGGGGACCGCTCCCCGCCGGGGCGGCTCCGGCCGCGCGCGGGAGCCCGTCCGGCAGCCACGGGGGTGTCGCCGGACGGGCCCGCGTAGCCTCGTGACATGGCCCCCGAGTACGCGGAGCGGACGTCCCGGCTGTCCGGCGCGGTGGTGTGGACGCGGCAGGCCGTCGGGCCGGACACGGCCGACGGCCCGGCCGGCCTGGTGCTGCCCGACGGCTGCATGGACCTGCTCTGGACCCCGGGCCGGCTCCTCGTCGCCGGCCCGGACAGCCACGCCTTCCGCCCCGGCCCCGGCCTGGCCGGCCCCTGGGCCGGCATCCGCCTCCCGCCCGGCGCGGCCCCCGCCCTGCTCGGCGTCCCCGCGCACGAACTGCGCGACCGGAGGGTCGAGTTGTCCGACGTCCTGGACGGCCCCAGGGTGCGCCGCCTCACCGGGCGGATCGACGCCGCGCCCGACCCGGCGGCCGTCCTGGAGGACCTCGCGCTGCGCCTGGCCGCCGACGCGGCACCCGTCGACCCGCTCGTCCGGGTCGTCGCCACCGCCCTCGCCGCCGGCCGGCCCGTCGCGGCGACGGCCGCCGCCGTCGGCCTCGGAGCCCGGCAGCTCCACCGGCGCTCGCTGACCGCCTTCGGGTACGGCCCCAAGACCCTCGCCCGGATCCTCCGGCTGCAGCGCGCCCTCGCGCTGGCCCGCGCCGGCGCTCCGCTCGCCGACACCGCCGCCCGTGCGGGCTACGCCGACCAGGCCCACCTGGCCCGGGACGTGCGGGAGTTGGCCGGCACCCCGCTGACCGCGCTGCTGCCCCGCCGGGAGGCCCGTTGACCCGGCGGAGCCCGGCCGGGCCGCTCCCCGCCCGGGTCACTCCCCGGCGGGCGGCTCCCCGGCGGGTGGCTCCCCGGCCGACGGGAGGGGCGCGAGCAGGTCGACGCCGTTCCCGTCCGGATCGTGCACCACCGCGTAGCGCTGCCCCCAGAAGGCGTCCCACGGCTTCAACTCCCCGTGGTACCCGGCCTCGACCAGCTCCTCGTACACCGCGTCCACCTGCGCCGGGCTCGCGCACCGGAACGCCAGCGAGACGCGGCCGCCGCCCGACGGTGGCCGCCACTGCGGATGGAACGAGCGGATGGTCGACTCCGGATCGAGCGCCAGGAGCAACCCGCCCGGCAACTCGGCCTCCACGTGGGGCAGTTCCTCGGCCCCGTCGGGGAACTCCAGTCCGAGCCGCCGGTAGAACGCGATCGAGGCGGCCAGATCGGAGACGGCGAGACCCACGAACCCGAACCGCGGCGTTGATGTCCTCTTCATGCCCGCCACGGTAGGCACCCCCGGCCCGCCCGGTCTTGAACGAATCGGACACCGTCGTGCCGGTGCCGGTGCCGGTGCCGGTGTCGCGCACCGCGTCCGGCCCGGCCTCACACGAGGGCGACGACGAGCAGCACGAACGCGGTCACGATGACGGCCACCCGGCCGTAGTGCAGGCGGTCCCAGCGGCCGAGCTGCTCCCGCCAGTCCGCGGGGGCGTTCTCCGGGGTCCACTGCGCGGCCCGGGAGTTGATCGGGACGAGCAGGGCGACGGACATCAGCACGCTGAGGACGAGCAGTCCGGCGGCGGTGGCGACCAGACCCGCCCCGGTGCCGCCCCAGGACACCGCGGACCAGGCCACCCCGAGCACCAGCGAGCCGATGTACCAGAAGGGCATCACCCGCCCGAGCAGCCGGGCCCCGTTGCTGCGGGCGGCGAGGCCGCCGTTGTGCGGCAGCCCGTCGACGATCGGGTTGACGAAGACCGCCACCGCGAACTCCACGCCCACCAGCAGGCCGACGACCACGACGGTGACGACGGCGAGTGCGTTCTGCATGTCCCCTCCCAGGGTTCCGATGCGGCGCGCGAGCTTGTCTAGCGCCGCTAGGTTCTGAGGCAATGCTAGATGTGTCGCCGCTTGAGTTCCTAGCAGTGCTAGGAAACCTTCGGCTCGGCTCGGCTCGGCCCGGCCTGGCCCGGTCGGGACGTGACGGGCCGTGGGGCACTCACGGCGAAGGCCCGGACCGCTCAGCGGTCCGGGCCTTCGGCCGGTGGCGGGCGCGCCTCGGGTGGGGCGCCGGCCGGGCGGTGCCGCGGACAGGCGGCGGTGGGGGCGGCGGGGGTGACGGGAGCGGTCACGCCGGGCGGCGGAGGCCGCGCAGGGTGGTGCGGGCGGGGAGCCAGGTGCCGAGGGCGGCGAGCCCGGCGGCACCCAGCAGGACCAGGGCGAGTTCGGTGACGGGCACGGCGGCCCCCGCGGTGCCGCGGGTGATGCCCTCCGCGTAGGTGGTGAGCACCGCGAAGGCGACGGCGAGACCGAGCACGCCGGCGAGGGCGACGGAGACCACGGTCTCCCAGCCGAGCATCCGCCGGATCTGACGGCGGGTGGCGCCGGTCAGGGCGAGCGCGGCGAACTCGTGGCGGCGGGCGGAGATGCTCATGGCCAGGGTGTTGAGGACGGCGATGGCCACGAAGGCGATGATCAGCCCGAGGGTGACGTAGCCGATCTGGGCGCCGGTCCGGTTCTCCGAGGCCGCCGCGGCGGCGTGGTCGAGCACCCCGAGGCCGGGTTCGCCGTGCAGGGCGGCGGTGAGGGCCTGCCGGGTGAGGCCGTCGCCGCGGACCAGCAGTTCGTCGTCGAGCGGCACGTCGACGTGGGCGGCGACCAGGTGGTGCGCGAGGGTGAGGTCGCCGAATCCGAGGCCGCGGCCGTAGAGGGCGACCACCGTGACCTCGGTCGGGGTGCCGTCGGCGAGGGTGAGGCGGACGCGCTGGCCCAGCCGGTAGCCCAGCCCGTCGGCGGCCGCGGCGGTGTCGTCCTTCAGCGCTCCGAGGTCACCGGCGGTGACACCGAGGTCGAGGGTGTCGGTCAGGCGCTCGGGGGTGACGGCCTGCACGCTGCGCTTGGTCAGTCCGTCGCGGACCTGGCTGTGCAGGACGCGGGTCACGGTCCGGACGCCCGGGACGGCGGCGAGGGACCCGGCGGCGCCGGCCGGGGCGTGCGGGCCGACCACGAAGTCGGCGGTGTTGCCGCGCTCCCGCTGGGCGGCGGCCGCCTGCCCGGTGGTGGTCTGGGTGAACAGGATGGTGCAGGCCATGGCGATCAGCAGGGTCAGCGGGGTCACCACCGAGGCCAGCCGGTGCGCCCCGGCCCGGAGGTTGTGGACGGCGAGGTAGCCGCCGACCCGGGACGCCCTCAGCGGCAGACCGAGGAGGGCCGTGCCGACCCTGGCCACCAGGGGGCCCAGCAGGGAGAACGCGGTGCACCAGAGCAGGACGGCGATGAAGCAGGTCGGGGTCGAGGCCTGGTCGGAGTGCAGGACGGTCAGCAGGGCGGTGAGCACGACGGCCGCGGCGGTGGCGAGCACGCCGAACCCGATCCGGGTCCAGGCCGGCCGGGGCGGCTTGATCTCCGCCTCGCCGAGGGCCTCGACCGGCTTGATGGCGGTGGCGCGCCGGGCCGAGATCCGGGCCGCGCCCCAGCCGGCCAGCAGGGTGGCCGCGGCGGCGGCCAGCACCGGGAAGGGCGAGAGCACGACCGGCAGGTTCGCCGGGATCACGTCCAGGGCGACGAAGCGTCCGTGCAGCCAGCCGCCGAGGGGAAGGCCGGCGGCGGCACCGAGGGCTCCGGCGGCCAGGCCGACGACGAGCGCCTCACCGCCGATCATCTTGCGGACCTGCCGCCCGGTGGCGGCCACGGCCCGCAGGACGGCGATCTCCCGCTGCCGCTGCTGGATCGACAGGCCGAAGGTGCCGACCACGATCAGCAGCGCGACCAGCAGCGAGGTGCCGGCCAGGACGGCGCCCATGCTGACCAGGCGGACCTGGGCGTTGGCGGCGTCCGGGAACTCCACCAGCCCGCGGTCGTCGCCGGTGCGGGCCACGGCGGCCGGGACGGCCGGGACGGCGGGTGCGGCGGCGAGCAGCGCCCGGACGTCCGCCGCCGCGGAGGGGGCGGCCGGGAAGACGCCGATCGCGCTGACCAGGCCGTCGTGGCCGGCGAGCAGCCGGGCCCGGTCGGACGCGAAGAAGACCGCCGCCTGGCTGTCGAACCCCTGGGCGGTGACGCCGACGACGCGGAGGTTCAGCGTCGCCGCGGCCGTCCGGGCCGCCGTGGTGGCACCGGGCGCCAGCCCGGCCCGGGCCGCGGTGGCCGCGTCGACGACGACCTCGTCGGGGGCGGCGGGCGCACGGCCGGCCGCGAGGGTGAGTCCGGCCAGCGGGGCGGACTCCCAACCGTGGCCCCAGGAGTTGCCGGTGGGCCCGGCGGGCAGCAGCACCGGGAAGGTCACCTCGGCGGCGACGGCCCGCACCGACGGCAGCGCGGCGATGCGGTCGGCGAGGGCGGCCGGCACCCAGGCGTGGTCGGCGATCGGCTTGGCCTTCTCCTTGACCTTCCCCTTGCCCTTGTCCACGAAGGAGTGCACGTCCTGGTCCCCGGACACGACGATCGGCGCGGCCGCGTAGCGTTCGGGCCGGACGGTGCCGGTCAGGCCGGTGACCAGGAGGGTCCCGCAGCCGCAGACCAGGGCCGCGGCGCAGAACAGGGCGACGAAGGCTCCGACGAACCCGGCCCGGCGGTGCCGGAGGGTGGTGAGGGCGAGGCTCAGCATCATCGGTTCCACGCTCCCAGGCGGATCATGCGGTCGGCGACCTTGGCGGCGGTCGGCCCGGACATGGTGTCGGCGACCCGGCCGTCGGCCAGGAACAGCACCTCGTCGGCGTAGGACGCGGCGACCGGGTCGTGGGTGACCATGACGATGGTCTGACCGAGCTCGTCGACGGTCTGCCGCAGCAGCGTCAGGACCTCGCGGGCCGTCATGGTGTCCAGCGCGCCGGTGGGTTCGTCGGCGAAGACCACCTCGGGGTTCGAGATCAACGCCCGGGCGATGGCCACGCGTTGCTGCTGGCCGCCGGAGAGCTGCCCGGGCCTGTGCCCGGTGCGCTCCTGCAGGCCCACCCGGCGGACCAGGTCGGCGAGGCGCCCGGCGTCGGCCCGGCGCCCGGCCAGCCGCAGCGGCAGCGTGACGTTCTGCTCGACCGTCAGCGAGGGGATCAGGTTGAACGACTGGAACACGAAACCGGCTCGCTCCCGCCGCAGTTCGGTCAGCTTGGTCTCGCTCAGCCGGGACAGGTCGGTGTCCCCGAGCCGGACGGTGCCGGCGGTCGGGCGGTCCAGCCCCGCCGCGCAGTGCAGGAAGGTGCTCTTGCCCGAACCGGACGGCCCCATCACGGCGGTGAAGCCGCCCTTGGGCAGCCGCACCGTCACCTCGCGCAGCGCGGCGACCGCACCCCGCCCCTTGCCGTAGACCTTGCTCACGGCGTCCAAAGTGATCGCTTCGCTCATGTGCTCCAGCCTGCCGACCCCTGAACCCCCCTCCCAGGGACGCGATCACGCGGCACCCGTGACATCGTCACGGGTAGGGTCGGGACATGATCAGACTCCTGTTGGCCGAGGACCAGCACGTGGTGCGCGGGGCGTTGGTGGCGCTCCTCGAACTGGAGCCCGACCTGGAGGTCGTGGCGGAGACCGACTCGGCCGACGAGGTGGTGCCCCGGGCGATGGTCTTCCTGCCCGACGTGGCGGTGCTGGACATCGAGATGCCGGGCCGGCTGGACGGCCTGCAGGCGGCCGCGGCGCTGAAGGAGAAGCTGCCGGACTGCCGGACGCTGATGCTGACCTCGCTCGGCCGCCCCGGGCTGCTCCGCAAGGCCCTGGACGCCAAGGTGGACGGCTTCCTGCTGAAGACCGTCCCGCCGGCGGAGCTGGTCGCGGCCATCCGTCAGGTGGCCGCGGGCGGAAGGGTGTTGGACCCGGGGCTGGCCGTCGCCGCCTGGGACCTGGCGGACAACCCGCTCACCCCGCGCGAGAACCACGTGCTGCGGGAGCTCGCCGAGGGCGCCGAGCCGCCCGAGATCGCCACCCGGCTGCACCTGTCGACCGGCACCGTGCGCAACGTGCTGACCGCGGTCGTCGGCAAGCTGAACGCCCGCAACCGGACGGACGCGGTGCGGATCGCCCGGGAGGCCGGCTGGCTGTGACGGGGGCCGCCCGCCGGCGGTGATAGCGGGCCGGCCGCGGGCGGTGCTCCCGGGCCCGGCGGGTCAGTCCAGCGGTACCTCGGCGCGCAGCAGGTACCACCCGTCGTCCGGCCCGGCGGCCAGGGTGCCGCCCGCCTCGGCGAGGCGGACCGTCAGACCGCCGATCCCGGAACCCGGCGCGGTGACACCGTCCGGGACGCCGTCGTTCTCCACCTCCAGGCGCGCCGAGCCGCCGGCCACCGAGGTGGCGATCCGGGCGTGCCGGGCGCGACTGTGCCGCAGGATGTTGGTCACGGCCTCCCGCAGGACCACGCCCAGCACGGCGCCCGCCGCGGCCGGCACCGGTTCGTCGTCCAGCTCCACCGTGATGGCGGCGGCTTCCAGGACCCCTGCCGCCGAGGCCAGTTCGGTGGTGAAGGACAGCCTGGGGCTGTCGTCGGCCAGCGCCCCGAGCTCGACCTGCCCGCGCCCGGCCAGGTGCACGATGTCCGCCAGCTCGGCCCGGCAGCGGTCGGGGTCGGTGTCCGTCAGACGCCGGGCGAGTTCGGCCTTGAGCAGGATCGCGGCCAGGCCGTGCCCGAGCAGGTCGTGCAGGTCCCGGGCGGCGCGCAGGCGCTCGGTGACGACGACGGCCCGGGCCAGCCCGGCCGCCGCCCGTTGCAGCTCCCGCACCAACCGGACCAGGCGCAGCACCGCGTACACCACCACACAGGTGATCAGCGCGTTGACGGCGGTCATCAGCACGGCCGCCGGACCGGAGCCGCCGATCGCCCCGGCGGCCACCACCAGCGCGCCGGCCAGGGCCGCGCCCGCGCGCAGCGGCAGGGCGATCAGCAGCGAGCCCGCGAGGATGCCGGCCGCGCCGATCCAGTTCCGGCCGAGCCAGGGCAGCGGCAGCAGGGCGAGCACCGCCGAGGCGAGCAGGGCGCGGCGGGCGTGGCGGGTCGCGTCCTGGATGGAGAACCGGACCTGGAAGGCGCAGAAGGCCGCCGCGCACACCACCCCGAGGGCGAGCCGGGGCGCGGGGACGAACAGCAGCGCCTTGGCGCAGAACACGGCGAGCAGGAAGTAGTACAGGCCGAGCGCGGTGCGCAGCTCGGGCGGATCGGCGGCGGGCGGGGCGGCGGCGGCCGCCACCGACGCCTCCACGGCGAAGCGCCCGTCCGGCTCCAGCCCCGCGGTCAGGCTGCCGCCGGCCTCGCGGACCCGGTCGGCGAGGCCGGCCAGGACGTCCGCGCCGAGCGCCGCCGTCCGCACGCCGTCGCTGACCACGCGCAGCATCACCGTCCCGGCCCGCTCGTCGGTGGAGACCTCGCACCGGCGGGCGTCGCCCACCCGGACCACACCGGTGACCGCCTCGCGCAGCACCGTCGCCAGCACCGTCCCGGCCGGTCCGAGCGGCTCGCGGTGCCCGATCCGGATGTCGGCCGCGACCCCGGCCGAGGCCAGCAGGGCGCGGGCGCTCGCCGCCTCCGGGGCCAGCGAGAGGCTGCGCAGCTCGGCGGCGGTGGCCCGGGCGGCCGCCAGCGTCCGGCGGGCCACCGCGATCAGGGCGTCCAGGGCGGACGGCTCCCGCCGGGCGGCCAGGTCGTGGATCTCGGCCAGCCCCGCGGACAGCCCGCTGCCCAGGCGGGACGCGATGCGCAGCCGCTCGTCGGTGACCGCCGAGGCCGCGAGGGTGAGCCGTGCGGCGTGCACCCGGGTCGCCAGCAGGGCGAGCGTGGTGACGGCGTAGAGCATGGTGCCGCCGAGCGCGACGGTCAGCAGCATGTCGACGGTGTCCCGGACCCCGGCGGCCCGGGCCGCCTCGACCAGCACCGCACCGGCCGCCAGCAGGGGCAGCAGCAGTCGGCGGCGCTCCAGCAGCAGCGAGGCGGCGGGCAGGCAGAGCAGGCCGATCGAGACGTCGAGCGCGCCCACCGCCACGAAGGCGAGCGCCAGCTCCACGGCCGTCCAGCCCTCCCGGGCCGGGGCCGGTACGGGGTCGGGCCGGGTGTGCCGGAGCTGGAGCGCCACCAGCGCGAGGCAGCCGACCACGATCGCCACCCCCGCGACCGGCGCCGTCGGCACCCGCCCGAACCCCTTCAGCAGGTGCGCCGCGGCCAGCGCCGCAGCCACCGAAACCACCAACGCCCGCGCCGTGCGCGGCCCGACACCCCGCCCCCGTGCTGCCTCCACGCGCGCATCGTACGCCGGGACGATCACCGGCCCCGGCCCGTCGGCAGTCGGCCCGGGCCCCGGGCGGATGCTCCGGCGCGGGTGAGCGCGCCGGCGGGCGGCCGGTGGGCAGGAGTGCGACCGGGGGCGGAATGCACCGCCGTCGGGCGTAATGGAAGGACCCGCCCCGGCGAACTGTGCCGGGGTGCCGGGGTGCCGGGGTGCCGGGGTGCCGGGGTGGACCGAGCCGGTGACGGGTGCCGCGACCGGAGGAGGACGGCGGTGAGCGAGGATGAGCGGTGAGCGGCCGTCCGGTGCAGCGGGACGCGACCGGGCGCAGGGGCGCGGCGAGCGGCTGCTGGGCGCGCTGCTCGACCGGGCCCACGAGCTGCCGCCCCAGCTGATCGCCCCGCTGGTCGCCGACGTGGTGCGCGGGCTCGGCGGCCGTGACCCGGCTCTGCTGCTGCAGGACTACGGCCAGCTGGTGCTGGTACCGCTGCTCGGGCGGGGGCCCGCGGCCGGGGAGCCGGTGCCGATCGACGGCTCTCCCGCGGGTGCGGCCTTCCTGCGCGGTGTCCCCGTCGAGGAACGGCAGGCCGACGGGGTACGGGTGTACCTGCCGTTGCTGGACGGCGGTGACGAGGCCGGGATCCTGGCCCTCACGCTGGACGCCGTCGATGACGACGACCGGCGGTTCCTGCGGCGCCTCGCCGCCCTGGCCGCCGATCTGCTGACCACCAGGAGCGGCTACACCGACCGGATCTTCCAGGCCCGCCGCCTGGAACCGATGAGCGTGGCCGCCGAGATCCAGTGGTCGCTGCTGCCGCCGCTGTCGATGACCGTCCACCGGGTCGCCGTGGCCGGCATCCTCGAACCCGCCTACCAGGTGGCCGGTGACAGCTTCGACTACGCGCTCAACGACGACCTCCTGCACGTGGCCACGATCGACGCCATGGGCCACGGGCTCGACGCCGCGACCATGGCGACCGTCGCCATCGGCGCGTACCGGCACGCCCGGCGCGCCGACATCGGGCTCGCCGAGATCTACGCGTTCATGGACCGGGCCGTCGCCGAACAGTTCGGCCCGGACCACTTCGTCACCGCGCAGATGATGCGGCTGGACACCCTGACCGGCCACCTGCAGTGGGTCAACGCCGGACACCCCCGGCCGCTGCTGATCCGCGACCACGTCGTCGTCGAGCGGCTCGACAGCGAGACGACCCTGCCGGTCGGCTTCGGCGGCGAGGAGCCGGTGATCAGCGAGCGGGTGCTGCGGCACGGCGACCAGGTCCTGTGCTTCACCGACGGCCTGGTCGAGGAACGCGAGCCCGGCGGTGAGCAGTTCGGGGAGGAGCAGCTGATCGACTGGGTCAATCGTGTCGAGCGCTCCGTGACCGGGGTGCGGGCCGTGGTGCGGGCGCTCTCCAACGTCCTGAAGGAGAAGCGGGGCGGGCGCACGAGCGACGACGCCACGCTGTTCCTGATCGAGTGGCGCTGACCGGGCCGGCCGGCGTGGACTGAGACGGGACGGCCGACGCCGGGAGGATCGGTACCCCGCGCCGGCTGCCGTGACCGGCCGGGTCGGTGCGGTGCGGGCGGAGTACCGTGGGGATCGGGGCGGCCCGGCCACCGCCGCGCACGGTGGCCGCGTTCACGGGGCGCCGGAGCCGAACCGGCCGGTCCGGTCAGGGCGTTGACCGTACGCCTCGGACCCGTCGCGGGCGTCGGGCCGGACGCCGAAGCCCGGGACGACGTGCCGCCGGGGCAGACGCCCGTCGCCACCGGCACCGGCTCCCCGAGGGGTCGGGCGTGCGTCCGGTCGATGCGTCCTGAGGGACGGCCCAGTGCGACGGCCTCGTGGGACCGGGCTCCTCGGGCAGACAACAGGAGAGGCGGTGCGGCGAGATGTCCGTCTACGTGAAGCTCTCGGCCGATGCCCGCGCGCCGGCGGAGCCCTCGAAGGGCCCACTGGACCTGCAGTACGAGGACGGTGCGGACGGCGTCACCTTCGAGTACGACCTGCATCCGAGCGGGGCGCTGCGCGTCCTGCGGGTCTTCGAGGACACCCCGTACCGGATCGAGGTCTGCTTCGGCCCCGGGGCGTGGCTCCAGGTCGTGGGCAGCTACCTGCGAAGCGGCGCCGAGTACTGACGGCGATCACTGACGGCGCTCCGTGCGGACCGCCGCCCTCGGGGGCGGTCGCCGGGCCGCTCGGCGGTGGCCGGTCGGACTCCACCGGTCGCTGCTGGTCCGCCCCGCCCATACAGTCGTCTCCGGGGCGGGATCGTCGGCACGGGAGGCCATGATGCGGCACTACCGATGGGTTCTGGAGACACAGGACGACGACGGCCACTGGTCCCGGCAGAACGGCGCTCCGCCGCAGGATCCACTGGAGTACGACGGGCCGCCGCAGCAGGCGGCCAACCACCTGCGGGACGTGTTCGTGCGCACGCTCTCCCGGCCCGTGCCCGGGCCCCGGGCGGTCAGGATCCGGCTCTGGGACGGGGCCGACACCGTCGGCCGGCCGCTGGCCGAGGCCGAGTGGTCACGGGAGTGACGCACCCGGCCCGCGGAGCGGTGAGGCCTGTCCGGCGGACGGCTCGCGTGCCGCCGGCTACGCGGGGACCGGCCAGGAGGCGGCCCGGCCGCGGGCGACCTCCGCCCGCCTGCCGGCCTCGCCGGCGCTGCCGGAGGGAGCGACGGCCGAGGGCAGGAAGTCCGGAGGGGACCCCGTCCCCGGTGCGCCGCTGCCGCTGCCCGTCTCCACGGCGAGCAGACCGCTCGCGGCCATGGTGTTCGCGGGGCTCGCGGCTTCGGCCATCAGCCGGGCGGCACCGACGGCATCCGTCTCCGGCGGGACGACCAGCAGGTTCAGCCGGCGCGGGGCGTACGAGAACACCGCGATCGAGTGCTCGTCCTGCTCGGCGGAGAACCAGCCCGCGTGGACGGTGTGCCCGGTGACCGGGATCCGGTGGGGGACGACGGGCCACTGCGCGGGGTTCACGGTGATCCGGGTGATCCGGCCCCACCGCTCGTCGATGTCGGCGGCCAGGGCGGGGAGTTCGAGGAGAAGATCACGCGAGCGGGGCCACCAGGCGCCGTCCAGGCGGCCGGGCCGCACGCCACCAGGCGTGAGGGACAGCCGTGCGGGGGAATCCGGGGCGACCGGCGTCGTCGCACGATCGAGCGTCGTGGTCATGATCGGAAAACCTGTCTCCGGGTCCGGCCCGAGAGGTCGGGCCCGGCATTGCCGTTCGCCGGAGACGACGCCAGTATCCGGTGCCGGCATGCGAAGTGCCTTCGGTGATATCCAGGCTACTCTCGGTCCGGCCCGAACCCGGCATGGTCGCGGTGGTGAGTTCCGCTCGGAGCCGGCGTCTCCGGACGGACCACCGGACCACCGGACCACCGGACCACCGGACACGACGGCGGTGGCCTGCTCAGACCCGCCCGTAGCGGGCCGCCTGGTCGGCGAACTCCCGGGCCATCTCCGCGGAGACGGTCGGACGGGTGCGGTGGATGGCGTCCAGGTACTCCTGGGTTTCCGGCCGGGTCCGCTCGCCCGTGTCGAGGGTGTGCTCGAAGGTGCTCTGGGCGACCGCCATGGCGACCTGCCGGATGTCGGCGGGGGTGAAGCCCTCGCTGGCCGCGGCCAGGACCGCCGTGTCGGCGGCGGTACCCGTCCTCGCCGTGTAGCCGGCCCACAGTGCGTCGCGGGCCGCGGAGTCGGGCGGTCCGACCGGCAGGACGTAGTCGAACCGGCCGTGCCGCAGGAACGCCGGGTCCAGGGCGGCCACCGAGTTGGTGGCGCAGACGAGGAGCCGGTCGTCGCGCTCACGGAACCGCACGATCGACTTGAGGAGTTCGTTGACCACGCCGACCGACGCGGGGGAGGCGAGGCTGCGGGTACCGGCGACCTCCTCGACCTCGTCGATGAACAGCAGCACGTGGTCGAGCTGCGCCACCTCCTCGAAGCGGTGGACGAGTCCGGCGGCCAGCCCGTCCTCGGACGCGAGCCGGGAGGGGAAGAGCTCGATGAACGGCCAGCCGAGCCGACCGGCCACGGCCTTGGCGAACGTGCTCTTGCCGGTGCCCGGAGGGCCGAACAGCACGACCGCGCGGGGAGGTTCCACGCCGTGGGCGTCCGCCAGCTCGGGGTTGGCCAGGGGCAGCACCAGCCGTCGTTCGATGAGCCGCTTCTCGTCGGCCATGCCCGCGAGCCGGTCCCAGAGGTGGGCCTCGGGCATGACCGCGCCCAGCACGGCCAGGACCGTCGCGTCCTGGGCGCCGACCGCCTCCCACTTCTCGAAGTACGTGAGCCCCCGGTGCGGGCGGAACCCGGAGTTGACCAGTGCGGTGGCGCCGGTCTCCCCGTCCGGCAGCAGCGCCGCGACGATCCTGGCGCCGGCGTCCCGCAGGCGGTGCTCCAGCGCCGACAGCAGGGCGGTGCCGATGCCCAGGTGCCGCCAGGCGGGATGCAGGGCGATGCGCAGCACCCACGCGCGGTCCCCGTCCACCCGGCCCACCGCCGCGCCCACGAGGTGTCCGTCGGCCGTCACGACGACGCTCGGGTTCCGCGCCTGCAACGCGGAGACCACGTCGGAGAGGCGGAAGACGGCGGTGTGATCCGTGGTGGCGCTGTCGGCGTCGAGCCGCACCACCGCTTCGAGGTCCTCGGGCGTGAAGTCCCGGACGTGCCAGACAGCCATGTGCCGCTCTCGAAGGTCGCGAGCCCCCGGACTTCCATCATGGGCCGCCCCCGGTGCGTCCGCCCGACTTCCCGGGCGGGGGAGTAGGGTCGGAGTCATCCAGGGCAACCCGCATTCCGGTACCCGTTCCGGCTTCGTCCTGGGTGAAGGGCAGTCCGGCAGCCCGCGGTGGGCGGTCGGAGACGGGAACGGTGAGCACCGTGACCACCCACTCCCCGCAGCCGGTACGGCGCGGCCGCGGCCTCACGGTCGCCGACGCCATGGACCCCTGCGACTACCAGATAGCCGACGACAAGACCGTCGTCCAGGCTGAGGACATCCTCCGCGGGGCGGGCGTCGAGTACCTGCTCGTCCGCGACCACGACGGCCGGTGCGAGGGGCTGGTCACCCGGGCCGCACTCCGCCCGTTCCTGGACCGGCCCTGGGACGGCGAGCGCACCGCGATCAGCGCCACCTCCCACCAGCGCGGCCCGTTCACCTGGCCGACCATGGGCCTGGCGCTGGCCGCGATCGCGATGCGGGTCAAGCACCTGTCGGTCTGGCCCGTCGTGGACGAGGACGGCTACATCCTCGGCGTGCTCACCGCGGACCGCGCCACCCGCCGGCTCACCGTCGCACCGACCGCGTGACGCCGCCGCCCCGGACCGGGTGAGGGGTGGCCCCGACACGCCGCGGAGGCCCGGGCCGCGTCACGCGGTCCGGGCCTCCGACCGGGCGACCCCGCTGCCACTCCGACCGCCGCTCCCTCCCCGGCTACTCCGTCCGCAGGACCTCCGCCACGGGTGCCCGCGCCGCGCTGCGGGCCGGGAGGTAGGCCCCCAGTGCGGCGATCACGGCGCCGGAGAGGGCCAGCAGCGCCACCGCCGGCCAGCTCCACACCCGTAGCAGCGAGTCCGGCAGATCGAGCCCGGTGCCGCGTCCGGTCATCGGGACGATGATCCGGTGCGCGAGCATCCCGAGCGGTGCGCCGATGATCCCGCCGACCGCACCGAGCGCCGCCACGGACGTCACCACCATGGCGGTCACCTGGCGCGGCGTCATGCCGATCGACTTGAGCATCCCCAGGTTCCTGCGCCGCTCGCGGGTGTTGAGGAGCACCGTGTTGAAGACGCCGAGGCCGGAGACGGTGATCAGCATCAGGGTGAGCGTCGACACCACGCTGATGACGACCTTCTCGATGGTGTCGGAGGCGTCGTTCACCGACGCGTGCAGCCCCGGGTCCGTGCCGGCGGCCGCGGCGGCGTAGGCCTGCGGGTCGGTGCCCTCGGTGAGCTGGACGGAGAAGCCCTGGGCGCGCCGGACCGGGCTGAGCGGGATGAACCGGTTCCAGTCGAGGGTGGTCACGTCCCAGCCGTCGGTGGTCTCGCCGACGATCCTCTGCGGCCTCGGCCCGTCGCTGCTGTCCAGCGTGATCGTGTCGCCGAGGGACAGGCCGCGCCGGTGCCAGAACCCGGAGGAGACCACCACCTCGTCCGGCCCCTCGATCCAGCGCCCCCGGACGAGGTCCGGATGCAGCTCGGCCGTGTCGCCGCTCTCGACGCCCACCCTGACGGCGTCCGGCGAGCCGGCCAGACGGGTTTCCACCACGCTCCGCGCGGACACGTGGGCGGTGCCGGGCAGCGAGCGCAGCAGCGCGAGGAGCTGGTCGTCGGAGTGGGCCGGGCCGGGCGGGTTCCACTCGGGGTCGTTGAGGTCGACGCGCACCTGGATCCGGTCGGTCTGGTTCCGCACCTGCCCGAACTCGATGACCGAGGCGGAGATGCCGAGCGCCATCGTCACCGTCATGACGCCGAGCACGACGGTCGACAGCGTCAGGGCGGTACGGCCGGGCCGGGTGAACGGCCACCCCAGGCCGAGGCTGACCGGGCGCGGCAGGCGCGACCCGCCGAGCTTCCGCTGGACGGCCAGTCCGCGTCCGGTCCGCTGGGCGCCGCCCGCGCTGATGGCGACGGCGGCGGGAAGACGGCGGGCGCGCAGCGCCGCGACGAGCGCGGACAGCGCGACGAGCACCGGCATCCCGATCAGCACGACCGGGTGGACCCACGTCGGGACGGTCGCCCTGTCGATGACGAGTTCGTTGCCGAAGATGCCGAAGAACGCCTGGTGCACCAGCTTCTTCCCGACCAGGCCGCCGATCACCGAGCCGAGCGCGCTGCCGATCACCGCCGGGACGGTGACCATGACGAGGTAGACCGCCGTCACCTGGTTCGGCGTGAATCCGAGGGCCTTGAGGACTCCGATGTGCCGGAAGCCCGCGACGACCGCGCCGCTGACGACGTTGCCGACGATCAGCACGGAGACGATCAGTCCCAGGACGCCGAAGACCGTCAGGAACGGCACGTAGGTGTTCGGGCCCTTGGCGAGGTTCGCCTTGAGGGCCAGGTAGGAGCCGGTCCCCGTCAGGGCGTCCGGAGGCAGGCCCCTGGTGGCGGCGGCCGTGCCGGCCTTCAGCGCCGAGTCGGAGCCGGCGTCCGCGAAGCGGTACATCATCTGGAGCGAGGCCGGGTGCAGGGCCCGGGCCTGGTCCGGTGTGACCCAGCCGCCCGCGGACCGGCCGGCAGAGGAGGCGTAGCCGACGACCTTGAGCCGCACGCCGTCCGGGGTGACGACCTCGTGCTCGGACCGGATCTCCAGCCGGCCGATGGACGGGGGCGCGTTCAGGACGATCTCGCCGGGGCCGGTCGGCCAGTGGCCGGCGCCGAGTTCGAGGGTGTCGACCGGGGTGTCCGGCCGGTCGCGGCCGACGACGGTGAACGCACCCGACATCCCGATCGGATGGTCGCCGGTCTCCGAGGGCGAGTGGAGGACTGCCGCGGGATAGGGGCCGGCGACGGCCGTGACGCCGGGGGCGTCCGCGGCCCGGGCGATCTGCGCCGCGGTCACCTTCGAGCCGTCGAACTCGGCGGTGACGTGTGCGCCGTTCGCGGCGTCGTAGGCCCGGTCGAACGGGCCCGACACGGCGGCCAGCAGGCCCAGCGTGGCGACGGCCATGGCGCTGGAGACCATGACGACGACGCCGAGGACGAAGGTCTGGAACCTGCGCCGCCGCACCGCCGCCCGGGCGGCCCGCCAGACGGCGCTCATCGGGCGACCCCCGTGGCGCCCGCGACCCCCGCGCCCACGGTGCCCGTGGCGCCGTCCACCGAGCCGTCCCGGGCGATGCGCCCGTCCGCGACCTCGATGACCCGGCGCGCGCACCGCGCGGCGAGCCGCGGGTCGTGCGTGACGATCAGGAGCGTCTGGCCGAGCCGGTTCAGGTCCGTGAGCAGCTGCATCACCTGGTCGCCGGAGCGGCTGTCCAGGGCGCCGGTCGGCTCGTCGGCCAGCAGCAGCGCCGGCCGGTTCATCAGGGCCCGCGCCGTGGCGACCCGCTGCCGCTCGCCGCCGGACAACGAGGCGGGGTGGATGTCCCTCCGGTCGGCGATCCCGAGCTCGTCCATGAGCTCCAGGGCGCGCTCGCGGGCCGCCCGGGCCTTCATCCCGACCAGCTGTCCGGACAGGGCGACGTTGTCCAGGGCCGGCAGGTCGTCCAGCAGGTTGAAGAACTGGAAGACCATGCCGATCCGGCGGCGGCGGAACAGCGCCAGGCCCTTCTCGCCGAGCCTGGCCAGGTCCTCCCCGCCGACGACGACCGATCCTCCGGTCGGCCGGTCGAGCCCGGACACCATGTTGAGCAGCGTCGACTTCCCGGAGCCCGACGGCCCCATCACGGCGACCGCCTCTCCCGCGCCGATCGTCAGCGAGACGCCGTCCAGCGCCGCGTGGTCGCCGAAGTCCTTCCGCACGTCGGTGAGCCGGACGACGACGTCCCGTTCCTCGTAACCGCCAGTGTTGGTCATGGCGAGAACACTGCCGATCAGCCCGGTCCGGCGGCATCGGAGCGTCGTCCACGTCCCGCGGCCGGGATGCCGACCCCGGGTGTACACCCCCGGTCCGATGCCCCCCCGGACGATCACGTGGCTACGATCGCGCCATGCCCACGACCCCGCCCGCGACGCCGTTCCACCGTGTGACACCCGGCGCGTGGACGGCGCTCGCCTGGTGCGTGTCCACGCTGTACTCGTTCGTCGTCCAGATCCGCTGGCCGGGCGAACAGCTGCAGCCCTGGGGCGAGAAGAGCCACCGCATCGAGCCGTTCGCGATGGACCACCGCGAACTGGCGACGCTGCTGCTCGCGGCGGCCCTGCTGGCCGTCGCCTGCCGGATCCTGACCCGCCGTCCGCTCGCTCCGCTGGCGCTGCTGGTGCTCAGCGCGCTGGTCCTGACCAACGGCCCGCTGCACACCACCAGCATCGCGCCCCAGCAGTACCTGCCGGTCTGTGTGGCCCTCTGCTTCACCGCCGCCACCGAGGCGCGGCGGACGTCGCTGTACGGCGCCGGGCTGGCCCTGGCCGGGCTCCTCGGCTACGTCGGCACGCGCCTGGCGCTGGGGTTCCGGGTGGGCACCTCGGTCGAGGCCGTCGTCCTGATGATGGTCGTGGTCGCCTGGTTGGTCGGGAACTCGCGGCGTCAGGAACGCGAGCACACCGAACAGTTGCGCTCCCGGGTCGCGGAGCAGGCGGTGACGGCCGAACGGCTGCGGATCGCCCGCGAGCTGCACGACATGGTCGCGCACAGCATCGGCGTCGTCGCGATCCAGGCCGGGGCCGCCAAGCGCGTCATCGAGACCCAGCCGGAGGGCGCCCGCAAGGCCCTCGGCGCCATCGAGGACACCAGCCGCGAGACGCTCGCTGGGCTCCGGCGCATGCTCGGCGCCCTCCATGACGCCGAGTCGGGCGGGGCCGGGAAGCCGCTCGCCGGGCTCGGGGACGTCGACAGGCTGGTGGAGAACGTCCGCAGCGCCGGGGTCCGGGTGGACGTCGAGTGGCGCGGGGAGCGGCGCCCGCTGCCGCCCGAGGTCGACCTGTCCGCGTTCCGCATCATCCAGGAGTCCGTCACCAACGTGGTGAAGCACTCCAGGACGCAGCAGTGCCGGGTCTCCGTGGTCTTCCGGGAGGCCGACCTGTCCGTCGTGATCGTCGACAGCGGCTCCGGAACCGGCAGGGGAGAGGGCACCGGCTACGGTATCGCCGGGATGCGCGATCGGGTCAAGCTGCTGAACGGCGACTTCACCGCCGGTCCGCGTCCCGAGGGCGGCTACCGCGTGACCGCCCGTCTCCCCGTCCCGATGGAGGTCTGATGCCGGTCCGCGTGGTGCTCGCCGACGACCAGCCGCTGATCCGCGCCGGCCTCGTCATGGTGATCAACGACATCCCGGACATCGAGGTCGTCGGCGAGGCCGGGAACGGCGCCGAGGCCGTGCAGCTGGTCCGTGAGCTGGCTCCCGACGTGGTCGTCATGGACGTCCGCATGCCCGGCATGGACGGCATCGAGGCCACCCGGATGATCACGCGGGAGGCCGGTGCCCCGCACGTCGTCGTCCTGACGACGTTCGACGACGACGACAACGTCTACGACGCCCTGCGGGCCGGGGCTTCGGGATTCCTCGTCAAGGACATGGCCCTGGACGACATCATCGCCGCGGTCCGGGTCGTGGCCGCCGGGGACGCCCTGATCGCCCCGAAGGTGACGCGCCGCCTGATCGAGGAGTTCGCCGACCGCCCGCAGCGGGCCGCCGCCCCGCCGCCCAGGGAGATCCGGGGGATCACCGGCCGCGAGCTCGAGGTGCTGACGCTGATCGGACGAGGCCTGTCGAACGCCGAGATCGCCGAGGCGATGTTCATCAGCGGCGCGACCGTCAAGTCGTACGTGACGCGGCTGCTGGCGAAGCTCGACGCCCGCGACCGCGTCCACCTCGTCATCATCGCCTACGAACACGCCCTGGTCTCACCGACCGGCTGACCTCCCACTCCCGCTTCGCCGACACCGCCTGCCCCCGGGATCCCCCGCCGGGCCTGCGGGAACGACGAAGGCCCGGACCGCGTGACGCGGTCCGGGCCTTCTGCCGGCGGAGGATACGAGATTCGAACTCGTGAGGGGTTGCCCCCAACACGCTTTCCAAGCGTGCGCCCTAGGCCTCTAGGCGAATCCTCCGTGGGAGAGCTTAGTACATGTTGAGGGGTGGTCGCGACCAGCTATCCCGGAGGCTCGGAGGCGGGGTGGCCTGTGGATCGTCGGGGCGGGGATCCGGTACTGTGGGTGTCAGCCCCTCGTGTGGCGTTATCTCTCTGAACCCCCCCAGGGCCGGAAGGCAGCAAGGGTAGGAGGGCTCTGGCGGGTGCACGGGGGGTCTTTGCGTTCCCGGGGCCGGTGGGCGGGGGCGAGGGGCGACGCGTTTGTCCGTGCGTCCCGATATCGTCGGGGGTGTGTCCCTAGCCCTGTACCGCCGCTACCGCCCCGAGACCTTCGCGGAGGTCATCGGGCAGGAGCACGTGACCGCTCCGCTCCAGCAGGCCCTGCGCAACAACAGGGTCAACCACGCGTACCTGTTCAGCGGGCCGCGCGGCTGTGGCAAGACCACGAGCGCACGCATCCTGGCCCGCTGTCTGAACTGTGAGCAGGGGCCGACGCCGACGCCCTGCGGCGAGTGCCAGTCCTGTCGCGACCTCGCGACCGGCGGGCCCGGCTCGATCGACGTGATCGAGATCGACGCGGCCTCGCACGGTGGCGTCGACGACGCGCGCGAGCTGCGGGAGCGGGCCTTCTTCGCGCCGGTGCACAGCCGGTACAAGATCTTCATCCTGGACGAGGCCCACATGGTGACCTCGGCGGGGTTCAACGCGCTGCTCAAGGTGGTGGAGGAGCCGCCGGAGCACCTGAAGTTCATCTTCGCGACCACCGAGCCGGAGAAGGTCATCGGGACGATCCGGTCCCGGACGCACCACTACCCGTTCCGGCTGGTGCCGCCGGGCACCCTGCGCGACTACCTGGCGGAGGTCTGCGGCCGGGAGGGCATCCAGGTCGAGGACTCGGTGTTCCCGCTGGTGGTCCGCGCCGGCGCGGGTTCGGTGCGTGACTCGATGTCGGTCATGGACCAGCTGCTGGCCGGTGCCGCCGAGGGCGGCGTGACGTACCAGATGGCGACGGCGCTGCTCGGGTACACCGACTCGGCGCTGCTGGACGAGGTGGTGGACGCCTTCGCCGCGCAGGACGGGGCGACGGTGTTCCAGGTGATCGACCGGGTGGTCGAGGGAGGGCACGATCCGCGGCGCTTCGTCACCGACCTGCTGGAGCGGCTGCGCGACCTGGTCATCCTGGCCACCGTTCCGGAGGCGGGGGAGAAGGGGCTGATCGACGCCCCGGCGGACCGGGTCGCAGTCATGCAGGCGCAGGCGGACGCCTTCGGTGCGGCCGAGCTGAGCCGCGCGGCTGACCTCGTCAACACCGGGCTGACCGAGATGCGCGGCAACGCGGCGCCCCGGCTGCAGCTGGAGCTGATCTGCGCCCGGGTGATGCTGCCGGGTGCGTACAGCGACGAGCTGTCGCTGCAGGCGCGGCTGGACAAGCTGGAGCGCCGGGCGGCCGCCGGCGGGTTCGCCGCTCCGGCGGGCCTGGCACCGGCGGGCCCGGCCCCCGTGGCGGCTCCCGCGGCTCCCGCGGCCCCCGCGGCTGTTCCGGTCGCGGCCCCCGCGGCCGCGCCCGTCCCGGGGCCCGCCCCGGTGGCGGAGGCCGCTCCGGTGCAGGCCCCGCCCGTCCAGGCGGCCCCGGCTTCCGCGCCGGTGGCGCCCGCGCCCGCCGGGCCGGCGCCCGGTGCCTGGCCGATCCCGCGCAGCTTCCCCCCGGCCGGTGCCCCCGCGCCGCAGGCGCCTGCTCCGGCGGCGGAGGCCGCCCCGGCGCCCGCCCCCGCCGCGCCCGCCCCCGTGGCCGCCCCCGCGCCCCCGGTTCCCGCGTCCGCGCCCGGCGCGCAGCCGTCGGCCGCGGCGCAGCAGGGTGCCGCGCAGGTCCGGCAGCTGTGGCCGCAGATCCTGGAGGCGGTGAAGAACCGCCGCCGTTTCACCTGGATCCTGCTCAGCCAGAACGGTCAGGTGGCCGGGTTCGACGGCAGCGTGCTCCAGGTGTCGTTCATCAACGCCGGCGCCAGGGACAGCTTCGTCGGCAGCAACAGCGACGACGTGCTGCGCCAGGCGCTGGGCGACGCGCTGGGCGTGGACTGGCGGATCGAGTGCATCGTCGACCCGTCCGGCGGCGGCAGCCTCGGTGGCGGTGGCGGCGTCCCGGCCGGTGGCGGTGCCCCGGCCGGGGGCGGCTGGGGGGCTCCGGCCCGTCCGGCGGCCGCCGCGCCGCCGGTGCCGGCCCCGGTGCCCGCGCCGGTGCAGCCGCAGTCCTCGCCGCAGCCGCAGGCCGCCCCGGTGGCGTCCCCGCCGGTCCAGGCCGCGCCGCCGGTGGCGGCCGTGCCGGCCCGCCCGGTGCAGTCCGTGCGGCCGGAGGACGACGTCCCGGAGGAGGACGACCCGGACCTCAACGAGGACGCGTTCTCCGGTCAGGACCTGATCATCCGCGAGCTGGGGGCGACGGTCCTGGAGGAGATCCACCACCGCGGCAACTGAGCGACGGGCCGCCCCGGCAGCACGTAGGCTCGGCCGTGACGACGCGAGCTGGACTGCGGACGGGCGACGCGCCCCGTCCCGCACGCGGATGGCGCGAGCGGGGCGGGCACGTGGACGACGGGGCGGGCCAGCAGGCACGACAGCGAGGAGTGAGCCGTGTTTCCCGGTGGTGGCCAGCCCAACATGCAGCAGCTGCTGAAGCAGGCGCAGAAGATGCAGCAGGATCTCGCGAAGGCGCAGCAGGAGCTGGCCGAGGCGAAGGTGAACGGTTCGGCGGGCGGTGGCCTGGTCGAGGCCACGGTGACCGGTGCCGGTGAGCTGGTGGCGCTGACCATCGCCCCGGCCGCCGTCGACCCGGAGGACACCGAGACCCTGGCCGACCTGATCCTGGCGGCCGTGCGGGACGCCAACCAGACGGCGCAGAAGATGCAGGCCGAGCGCATGGGCCCGCTGACCCAGGGCCTGGGCGGCGGGATCCCCGGTCTGCCGTTCTGACCCCTCCGGCCCCGGAGCCCCGGGGGCCCGGAGCCCCGGGATTCTGGAGTTCAGACAGCGGACCCATGTGATTTATGTGGGAGTCGGGCGTCGGGCGGTGTGTCCGGCGCCCGATTCGTTGGATGATGGCACCGGAGCACCACCGACCATCCGAAGGAAGGCGCGACGTTGTACGAGGGCGTGGTTCAGGACCTGATCGACGAGCTGGGCAGGCTGCCCGGTGTCGGTCCCAAGAGCGCCCAGCGGATCGCCTTCCACGTCCTGCAGGCCGACCCGACCGACGTGCGCCGTCTCGCGCACGCGCTGCTGGAGGTCAAGGACAAGGTCCGTTTCTGCGCGGTCTGCGGGAACGTCGCGGAGGCCGAGCAGTGCCGGGTCTGTCTGGACCCGCGCCGCGACCTCGCCGTCATCTGCGTGGTGGAGGAGCCCAAGGACGTCGTCGCCATCGAGCGCACCCGTGAGTTCCGCGGCCGCTACCACGTGCTGGGCGGCGCGATCAGCCCCATCGAGGGCGTCGGCCCGGACGACCTGCGGATCCGCGAGCTGCTGTCGCGCCTCGCGGACGGCACGGTCACCGAGCTGATCCTGGCCACCGACCCCAACCTGGAGGGGGAGGCGACCGCCACCTATCTGGCCCGGCTCTGCAAGCCGATGGGCCTGAAGGTGACCCGGCTGGCGAGCGGTCTGCCCGTCGGCGGGGATCTGGAGTACGCGGACGAGGTCACCCTCGGCCGCGCCTTCGAAGGGAGACGACTGCTCGATGTCTGACCGGACGCTCAACCAGCAGCCCCACACGCCCCACCAGCCGTCCCACGGACAGCCGCACGGGGACCACGCGCCGCACACCCACGCGCACGGCTCGGAGCCGGACGACTTCGCCGTGCAGATCGCCGACTCGGTGGAGAGCTTCGTGCTCGCCGTCACCGAGGTCGCCAAGGGCGACGAGCCGGGCAGCGCGGTCTCGCTGCTGCTCCTGGAGGTCTCGCAGCTGCTGCTGGCCGGCGGCCGGCTGGGCGCCATCGAGGACGTCGTCCCCGAGGACCGCTTCGAGCCCGACGCGGGGCCCGAGCCGGACGGCGAGCAGCTCCGCGAGCGGCTGGCCGTGCTGCTCGCCCCGATCGACGTGTACCACGAGGTCTTCGACCCGTACGGGCCGCCGGAGAAGCCGAACGCCTTCCGGATCTCGGACGACCTGGCGGGGGTGGTCAGCGAGCTGCAGCACGGGCTGACGCACTACCGCGAGGGCCGGGTCAGCGAGGCGCTGTGGTGGTGGCAGTTCTCGTACCTCTCCAACTGGGGCACGACCTGCACGGCGGTGCTGCGCGCGCTGCAGTCGCTGATCGCGCACGTGCGGCTGGACAGCCCGATCGGGGCGGTGCCGGACGGCGCCGACACGGACGACGACGGGCTCACCGACGAGCAGCTGGAGCAACAGGCCGGCGACCTGATGGCGGCCGAGCTGGGTCTCGGGCGGTAGCGGCGCCCGGCGCGGCCGGCCGTGGCGGACGGTGACCGGCTCCGGCGGAGTGTGACGGATGCCTCAGCGGTCCGGGCGGGGAGGGAAACCCGCCGGATCGCCGTCCGTCCGTCCGCCGATTCTTCGGGGCACCGCCGGATCGCCCGCAGACCTGCCGGTGGCGCAGCCCGGCGGGCCGACCACCTGGTGAAACAGTCGTCTCATCATGTGGAAGGCGCCGGTCGGGGCACCCCTGCTCGGTAGACTGGCGCCGACCGCATGCCCCCGTTCCCCCGGGGGTGCGGGGGCCCGGAGCCCCCGGAAGACGACACAAGTCGAGGAGCGCACGTGGGCCTTGTCGTGCAGAAGTACGGCGGCTCATCCGTTGCGGATGCCGAGGGCATCAAGCGCGTGGCCCGTCGAATCGTTGACGCCAAGAAGGCCGGCCATGAGGTCGTCGTCGTGGTGTCCGCGATGGGCGACACGACGGACGAGCTCATCGAACTCGCGGAGCAGGTGTCACCGCTCCCTGCCGGCCGTGAGTTCGACATGCTGCTGACCGCTGGAGAGCGCATCTCCATGGCGCTGCTGGCCATGGCGATCAAATCCCTGGGTCACGAGGCCCAGTCCTTCACGGGCAGCCAGGCCGGTGTCATCACCGACTCCGTCCACAACAAGGCGCGCATCATCGACGTGACGCCGGGCCGCATCCGCACCGCCCTGGACGAGGGCAACATCGCGATCGTGGCCGGGTTCCAGGGCGTCTCGCAGAGCAGCAAGGACATCACCACGCTGGGCCGCGGCGGGTCGGACACCACCGCCGTCGCGCTCGCCGCCGCGCTCAAGGCCGAGGTCTGCGAGATCTACACCGACGTGGACGGCGTCTTCACCGCCGACCCGCGCGTGGTGAAGAAGGCCCGCAAGATCGACTGGATCGCGTACGAGGACATGCTGGAGCTGGCGTCGTCCGGCTCCAAGGTGCTGCTCGACCGCTGCGTGGAGTACGCGCGGCGCTACAACATCCCGATTCACGTACGCTCGTCCTTCTCGGGTCTCCCCGGGACGATCGTCAGCAACGACAACCCGAACAAGCCCGAAGGGGGCGAGATGGAGCAGGCCATCATCTCCGGAGTCGCCCACGACACCTCGGAGGCCAAGGTCACGGTCGTCGGGGTGCCCGACAAGCCGGGCGAGGCGGCCCGCATCTTCCGCGCCATCGCGGACGCCGAGGTCAACATCGACATGGTGGTGCAGAACGTCTCCGCCGCGTCGACCGGGCTGACCGACATCTCCTTCACCCTGCCGAAGACCGAGGGCCAGAAGGCCATCGACGCGCTCGGCCGGGTCAAGGAGGGCATCGGCTTCGAGTCGCTCCGCTACGACGACGCGATCGGCAAGATCTCCCTGGTCGGCGCCGGCATGCGCTCCAACCCGGGCGTCACCGCGACCTTCTTCGAGGCGCTCTCGGCGGCCGGCGTCAACATCGAGCTGATCTCCACCTCGGAGATCCGCATCTCGGTCGTCACCCGCGCCGACGACGTGCCGGAGGCCGTCCGCGCCGTGCACAGCGCCTTCGGACTGGACAGCGAGTCGGACGAGGCCGTCGTCTACGGGGGCACCGGGCGATGACCCGGCGGCCGAACCTCGCCGTCGTCGGCGCCACCGGCGCGGTCGGCGAGGTGCTGCTCGGCCTGCTCTCGCTCCGCCAGGACGTCTGGGGCGAGGTCCGACTCGTCGCCTCCCCGCGCTCGGCCGGCCGCAAGCCGGTCGTGCGCGGGGAGCCCGTCGAGGTCGTGCCGCTGACGGAGGAGGCCTTCGCGGGGATCGACGTCGCCGTGTTCGCCGTCCCCGACGCGGTCTCCGCCCAGTGGGCGCCGATCGCCGCGGCCAAGGGCGTCGTGGTGGTCGACGACTCCGCGGCCTTCCGCACGGCCGGGGACGTACCGCTGGTCGTCCCCGAGGTCAACGCGGCCGCGCTGCGGATGCGGGCCCGCGGCATCGTCGCCAGCCCCGCCAGCACCACCCTCGCGATGATCGCCGCCGTCGGCGCCCTGCACGCCGAGTACGGGCTGGTGCAGCTCGTCGTCGCCTCCTACCAGGCCGCCTCCGGCGAGGGCCGTGACGGCGAGGCGGCGCTGCGCGAACAGACCGCCCTGGTGGCCGGCGCGGAGCTCGGCCGGCAGACCGGCGACCTGCGCGCGGTGATCGCCGACAACGGGCCGTTCGCGGCCCCGCTCGCCCTCAACGCGGTGCCCTGGACGGGCTTCCTGCGGGACGGCGGGTGGTCCTCGGAGGAGATGGGCATCCGCGACGAGGCCCGCAAGATCCTCGGCCTGCCCGCCCTCAAGGTCTCGGCGACCTGCGTCCGCATCCCGGTCGTGCGCACCCACGCGCTGGCCGTGCACGCGCTGTTCGAACGCGAGGTCACCCAGGAGCACGCGCAGCAGATCCTCCGGGACGCCCCCGGCGTGGTGCTCTACGACGATCCGGCGGCCGGGGAGTTCCCCACCCCCAACGACGTGGTCGGCACCGACCCGGTCTGGGTCGGCCGGGTGCGCCGGGCCCTGGACGAGCCGGACGCGCTCGACCTCTTCCTCTGCGGCGACAACCTGCGCAAGGGCGCGGCGCTGAACCTGCTGCAGATCGCGGAACTGGTGGCCGGTGAGCTGACGGCCGGACAGGCCGCCGAGGACTGACCGGGGCTCAGCGGGGGTGGCGAAACCGCAACCCCTGCCGGGCGGTGGCGGAACCGTAACCCCGGCCCGGGGCGGCGGAACCTTCACCCCCGCCGGAGCGGACCGGGCCCCC
This sequence comes from Kitasatospora sp. NPDC051702, assembly GCF_040681575.1. Taxonomy (NCBI): domain Bacteria; kingdom Bacillati; phylum Actinomycetota; class Actinomycetes; order Kitasatosporales; family Streptomycetaceae; genus Kitasatospora; species Kitasatospora sp. NPDC051702. Next base: position 52,003 of record NZ_JBFAZB010000006.1, on the reverse strand, counting down.
GCCGCGTCCGGTCCTCCCCGCCCGCCCGGTACAGCACCTGACGGTCCGGACGGCATCCGGAAGGCGGGCGCGTGTCCGCTCCTCGACACAATCTGTCCGGAATCCCGCTGGAATCCCCTGGAGGCCTCTTCGGCCGATGCGGAAGAATGGCCCCCGGGCTGGGCAACCATGACAGGGGATCGAGTGTCCAACGGGCGTGGCGAACGTGATGGTGGGAGCAGGGGCGGGCATCCCGGCGAGGGCCGTGGTGACCTTCCCCTCGCGTACCCCGCGGCCGGCGAGTAGGCCGGAAGACGACCAGATGACCGCGGTCGCACCCGGTGCGGCGGGCTCCGGCGCCGGCACCGACGCCGGTACCAGCGAGGACCTGCTCACCGAGACCTACCAAGCCCACTACCGCTCCCTGCTGCGGCTCGCCGCCCTGCTCCTGGACGACCTGTCGACCTGTGAGGACGTCGTCCAGGAGGCGTTCATCCGGGTGCACGCCGCCCGCCGCCGGGTCCGTGAACCGGAGAAGACCCTCGCCTACCTGCGGCAGACCGTCGTCAACCTGTCGCGCTCCACGTTGCGCCGGCGGATCCTCGGTCTGCGGCTCCTGCCAAAGCCCATGCCTGACATGGCCAGTGCAGAAGAAGGCGCCTACGATGCGCTGGAGCGCGACCAGTTGAAGGCCGCGCTGCGTGGTCTGCAACGCCGTCAGCGGGAGGTTCTGGTGCTGCGTTACTTCGTGGACATGACGGAGGCGCAGGTCGCTGACACCCTCGGCATCTCGCTCGGGTCCGTGAAGGCCTACGGCTCCCGCGGACTCGCCGCCCTGCGGTCCCAGATGGAGGCCGGACATGGCTGACGGTGCCAGGCAACGGCCCTCCGGCGGCGCCGACGACGGGTTCTCCGCCGAGGAGCGGGCCGTCCGGGACCTGATGCGGCGGGCCGTCGCGGACATCCAGCCCGAACCCGGCGGCCTGCCGCGGATCCGGTACGCCGTACCCCGCCGTCGCGCCGCCCGGCGCGGAGCCTGGACCGGCGCCGCCGCCCTCGCCCTCGCCGTCGCGATCGCCCTGCCCGCCCTGCACGACGGGGAACACCTCGGCCTCTCCGGCGGCCCCGGCTCCGCCGACGCCAAGAGTCCGGCCGCCACCGCCCCCACCGGCACCAGGACCGGCGGCACCACCGGCTCCGGCACACCCCCGCGCACCGGCCCCGGCAGCGGCACCAGCGACACCGCACCACCGTCCGGCACCCCCACCGCCTCGCCCAGCTCCGGCAGCACCACCACCCGCGCCGACGGCACCACCACCGCCCCGGCCCCCGCCACCAGCACCGGCGACAGCCCGATCACCCCGCTCTGCACCCGTGCCGACCTCGGCCAGGGCAGCGCCCAGACCGGCCCCGCCGACTCCGACGGCCGGATCACCGGCTCCTTCACCGTGCTCAACGTCTCCGACCACAGCTGCCGGCTCGGCGGCCCCGGTGCCGTCGCCGTCACGTCCGTGACCGGGATCGACCGCGGCCGGGTCCGCACCGCCGACCGCACCGCCGGCGACCCTGCCGTGACCCTCCCCGCGATGGACGCCGAGCCGCCCGTGCTCGCCCCGCAGGCCGGCTACCGGGTGCCCTTCACCTGGATCCCCGACCGGACCGGCTGCCCCACCCGCGGGAGCGGCACCGCCACCACCACGCCCGCCGGCCAGGGCGGCGCCAACCCCGTCGCCGCCGGCACCCCGGCCCCCGCCGCCACCGGGGCGGCACCCGGCTCCGGCGCCTCGGGGGCCCCCAGCGTCGGGCCCCCGGCCAGTTCGTCCCCCAGTGCCGGGCCGACCACCGTGCCCAGTCCCACCGCCACCGCGACGGCCGGTCCGCCCCCGGCGCCCGCCGGCGCCACCATCGCCCACACCCCCGCCCCCGGCAGCCCCGCGGCCGCCACCGTCACCCTCCCGGTCGGCTGTGGCGGGACGTTCTACCGCGGCGGGGTGCAGGCGGCGGGCGGCGCGGCCGCCCCGCAGCCCTCGGGATCGCCCGCGGCGGGGTGAACCGGCGGCGGCCCGGGGCCGCCGCCTCCGCGCCGTCGGTCCGGCCGCGGCACGCCCCCGCCGTGGCCCCGCCCGTCCGGTCGCCCGGGCCGGCTCCGCCCCGCCGCGGTCCGTGCCGCGGACCCCTGTGGTCGGAGCGGGTGTGAGGACTGGTTACCGTGGGGGGTGTGTACCGGTTCCTCCTGACCCCGCGCTGGCTCGGCGGCACCGCGCTGGCCGTGGCGGCCGTGGCGGTGTGCGTCTGGCTGGGCTCCTGGCAGCTCGGCCGGTTCGAGGACCGGTTCTCCTCCCACCGGGAGGCCGAGCGGACCGTCGCCGCCGCGGGTGATCCCAGGCCGATCGAGAGCCTGCTCAACCAGGCCGCCCCGCAGGTGACCACCGAGACCGTCGGCCAGCCCGTCACGCTGACCGGCGACTACGACCCGGAGCACCAACTGCTCGTCCCGGACCGGGTGGTGGACGGCAGGCAGGGCTACTACGTGCTCACCCCGCTGCGCACCGCCGACGGCCACGTCGCCGCGGTGGTCCGCGGCTGGGCGCCCGGCGAGCCCGCCGGGGGCGCGTCCGCGATCGCGCCGCCGCCGGCCGGGCAGGTGACCGTCACCGGCCGGCTGCAGGCCGGTGAGACCAGCGGCAGCAACGGTGCGGTGGCCGGCGGCCTGCCGGCCGGCCAGCTCGGCACCGTCAACCGGGCGGCACTGCTGAACGCGCTGGCGTACGACGGCTGGTACGACGGCTGGGTGGCGGCGGACGCCGCACCGGCCGGGCTGACCCCGGTGCCCACCGTCCAGCCGCAGGGCGGCGACGGGCTCAGCCTGCGGGCCTTCCAGAACCTGGGCTACACCCTGGAGTGGTTCGTCTTCGGCGGGTTCGTGGTCTTCATGTGGTTCCGCCTGCTGCGTCGCGAGGCGGAGGCGGAGCAGGACCGGGCCCTCGGCTTGGACCCGGTCCTGGACTGACCGCCGCGATCGGCCGCGCGCCGGCCGGTTCGTCGCTCCGACGCGCTCGATGCATCGGCGGTTCGGCGCTCCGACCCGCTCAGCGCTTCGGCGCACCCGGCACGGTGGGTGCGCCCGGCACGGCCGGCGCCGTCGGCACGGGCACGGCGGGGGCGCTGCCCGGCTTGGCCGGGACGCCCGGCACCGCCCCGGGGGAGCCCGGCACCGCACTCGGGGACTCGGTGAACGCCGGCGCGACGTCGCCGCAGCGGCCGCGGCCGCCGTTCACGGTGCCGTCCGAGTCGTAGTGGTCGATGTGGTGGTGCACCGTGCGCCCCGTCTTCGACCCCTTCGAGCCGCTGGACCCGCTCGACCCGCTGGACCCGCTGGAGCCCTTCGACCCGGACGAGCCCTTGGACCCGCTCGACCCCTTGCCGCTCCTGGCGGGCAGGACCACCGGGGCGTCCCCCTCGGACGGCTGGTAGACCGCCGGCCGCACGACCGTGCCCGCGCCCGGCCGGGCCGCCCCCCACGCGCCCGAGCGGGTCGCGGTGGAGGCCGGTGCCTTCGGCACCGCCGCGGTCGGCGGGGCCGAGGGGGCCGACGGGACCGCGGGCGTCACCGTGCCCGACGGGCCGGGCGCCGCGGGTGCGGCCGGCGGCGGGCAGGACGCCAGGTCGTCGGACCGGCCGGAACAGCCGGTGAGCACCAGGGCCCCGACCGCCGCCACCCCCGCGACCACCAGCAGGCGTCTCACACCGTCCCCCCGCCACCGAGGTGCCGCCGGACGAAGTCGATCTCCAGCCGCAGCTGCTTGATCCGCTCCTCCACCACCAGCGACCCGTGCCCGGCGTCGTACCGGTAGACCTCGTGCGGCGTGCCCAGCCGCTCCAGCCGCTCGACGTAGTTCTCGATCTGCCGGATCGGGCAGCGCGGGTCGTTGACCCCGGCGCTGATGTAGACCGGCACCCGCACCCGGTCGACGTAGCTGAGCGGCGAGGAGGCGGTGAAACGCTCCGGGACCTCCTCGGGGGTGCCGCCGAAGAGGGTGCGGTCCAGCGACTTCAGCGCCTCCATCTCGTCGGCGTACGCGGTGTGGTAGTCCGCGACGGGCACCGCGGCCACGCCCAGCGCCCAGGCGTCCGGCTGGACCCCGAGGCCGAGCAGGGTGAGGTAGCCACCCCAGCTGCCGCCGGTGAGCACGAGCCGCTGCGGGTCGGCGAGGCCGCTGGTGACGGCCCACTCGCGGACGGCCGCGATGTCCTCCAGCTCGATCAGGCCGACCCGCTCGCGCAGGGCGTCCGTCCAGGCCTGGCCGTAGCCGGTGGAGCCGCGGTAGTTGACCCGGACGACCGCGAAGCCGTGGTCCAGCCAGGCGGCCGGCCCGGCGGCGAAGGAGTCGCTGTCGTGGTGGGTGGGGCCGCCGTGGATCTCGAACACCGTCGGGTGGGGGCCCTCGCCCGCGCCGGCCGGCCGCTGCACGAGCGCGTGCACCCGCCCGCCGGGCCCGTCCACCCAGACGTCCTCGACCGGGACGGAGCCGGGCGGCACCGCGCCGGGCGCCCGCAGCACGACCGCCCCGGCGGTGGAGCGGACGGCGGAGGGCTCGGCCGCGGAGGACCACAGGTACTCGACGGTGCCGTCCGGACGGGCGGTGGCGCCGCCGACCGTGCCGCGCGGGGTGTCCAGGCGGGTCAGCCGGCCGTCCGCCAGCGCGTACGAGAACAGCTCGCTGCGCGCCTCGTACTCGTGCTCGACGAGCAGCTCCGCCGCGCCGGGCCGCCACTGGGCGGAGACGTCGCCGGGCAGCGCGCGCCCCTGCTCGTCGCGCAGCGGCAGCGCGGTCTCGGCGCCGGTGGCGACGTCCCAGATCATCGGCTCCCAGCGGCCGGTGCGCTGGTGCGCGACCAGCAGCCGGGTGTCGCCCTCGACGGGGGCGAAGCCGAGGCAGGCCACGCCGCGCGGCTCGTCGCGGCCGGTGACCTCGTCGAGCTCGGCGACGGTCGTGCCGTCGGCGAGGCGGACGACGCGGATCGCCGAGTGCATCGCGTCGCCGTGCTCGGTGTGGTCGATGGCCAGCAGCGCGCTGTCGTGGCTGATGTCGCCGACGCCGCCGTACTCCTCGTGCCGGTAGATCTCGACGGCCGCGGCCGCGCCGGGGCGCCACAGGTGCAGGGTGGTGCCGTCCTCGTCGGTGGACCGGCCGACGACCACGGTGCCGTCACGGCCGAGCGCCAGGCCCGCCGAGTAGGAGGCGGCGAGGCCGGGCACGGCCTCCTCGTCGGGGCCGCCGGCGAAGGGCTGGCGGCGCCAGACGCCGAACTCGTCCCCGTCGTGGTCGTCGAACCACCACACCGACTCGCCGTCGGGGGCCAGCTCGGCGTCGGTGGTGCCGTTCGGACGGTCGGTGACCTGGCGGTGGGTGCCGGTGGCACGGTCCCAGGCGTAGACCTCGTAGGTGCCGGTCGCGTTGGACACGTACAGCGCCCGGTCGGGGGCGTCCTCCGCCCAGTCGGGCAGTGACACGCGTGCCGCCCTGAACCGCTGCTCCCATGCCGGGACGGCGCTCTTCTCCTCGCTCATCCGACCATCCAACCCGATCGGGGGGACGGAACGGAACGGGCGGGTGGCTCCCGCCCGCCCGCCCGCACCGTTCCGCCCCCTCGGCGCCCCGCCGCCGGGGCCCGCCCGCGCCGCTCACGCCCGGCGCGGCAGCAGCCTGACCAGGCCCACCAGCACCAGCTCCAGCACCGCCAGCGCCGTCACGCTGCGGCCGAACGCCGCCACCGGATCCCCCGCCCCGTAGTACAGGAGTCCGATCAGGGCGATGCCGAGAGCCCCGCCGACCTGCTGCACGGTGGCCAGCACCCCGGCGGCCGAACCCGCCAGCCGCGGCTCCACCCCGGCCAGCACCACGGAGGTCACCGGCGCGATCACCAGGCCCATTCCGAGGCCGTCCACGAAGAGCCCCGGCGCCAGCCACCACACCCCGGCCGCCGGGGCCCCGTACACCGCGAGGGCGAGCAGGCCCAGGCCGGCGGCCATCGACAGCCCGCCGAGGGTGATCGTCCGCGGCCCGCCGAGCCGCTCCGCCACCCGGTGCACGGCGTTGGACGTGATCAGGTAGCCGACGCCGATCGCCGTGAACACCAGCCCGGCGCCGAACGCGTCCAGGCCGCGGCCCAGCTGCAGGTGCAGGGCGAGCACCAGGAAGAACGAGGCCTGGCCGAGCCAGAAGGCCAGCTGGGCGAGCAGCCCGGCGCCGAACGCCCTGCTCCGGAACAGCCCGGTGTCGACCAGCGGGGAGCCGGTCGCCCGGGTGCGGTGCTGGTGCACGGCGAAACCGGCCAGCAGGGCCGCCGAACCGGCCAGGCAGAGCAGCGTCCACGACGGCCAGCCCAGCTGCGGGCCCTGGATCAGCGGCAGCACCAGGCCGGTCAGCGCGGCGGTGACCAGCAGCACGCCGACCGGATCCAGACCCGGCCGCCGCGGCGCCCGCGACTCCGGCAGGCACCGGCGCACCAGGACGAGGGCGGCCAGGCCGACCGGCAGGTTGATCAGGAAGCAGCTGCGCCAGCCGAGGCCGAGCACGTCGGCCCGGATCAGCAGCCCGCCGATCAACTGGCCGAACACCGCGCCGACGCCCATCGTCAGCCCGTACCGGGCGAACGCCCGGGCCTGCGCGGCGCCGCTGAACGCCGTCCGCAGGATCGCCAGCACCTGCGGGCCCATCAGGGCCGCCGCCAGCCCCTGCGCGACCCGGGCGCCGACCAGCGCGGCGGCGGTCGGGGCGAAGCCGCAGCCCGCGGAGGCGAGGGTGAACAGGGCCAGCCCGAGGCCGAACACCCGTCGGCGGCCGTAGCGGTCGCCGAGCCGGCCGGCGGTGACCAGGCCGGCCGCGAGGGCCAGGCTGAACCCGGCCATCACCCACTGGACGACGGCCGGTCCGGCGCCCAGGTCGGCCTGGAGGGACGGGACGGCGACGTTGACGACGAAGACGTCGAGGGAGGTCATGAAGGTGGCGGCCAGGACGACCGGCAGCAGACCGGGCGGGGCGCCGGGGCGGCTCGCGGCGGGTCGGTCCTCGGCGCTCGTGCTCCCGGTGGATCGCCTGGCGGCGGGTCGGTGGGCGAGGTCGGGGGCGGTGCTCATCGGGCTCTCCTCGGTGGGGCGGGGCCAGGGGCAGGGCCAGGGGTCGTCGGCGGGGGCGGGGCGTGGCGCCCGGGGGCGGTGGGGGTCGCCCCCGGGCGCCCCCGGCCGGGGTGGGGCGCCCGGGCGGTCGGGGCGCGGCCGGTGTCGGGTGCGCGGGCCGGCGTCCGTCAGGAGTCCGGGTCGGCGTCAGGCACCCGGGACGCGGTCCAGGAAGCCGTACACCGCGCCGATCCGGCCGTCCGGCGTGGCGACCAGCACGTCGAAGCCGATCACCACCGGCTCGGCGCCGGCCGGTCCGAGCAGCCAGGTGAACCGGGCGACGTCGTGGTGCGCGTCCACCGGGCCCAGGGTGAACTCCAGCCCGGGGAACTGCGCCTGGGCCGCGCCGATCAGCGCGTCGACGGCGTCCCGGCCGGTCACGGCGGCCAGCGGGTCGGTGTAGCCGCCGTCCTCGGCCCACACCTCGTCGACCAGCTTGCGGCGGGCGGCCGGGTCGGTCTCGTTCCAGACGGCCAGGTAGCGCTCGGCGAGCTGCTGGAGGGTGCCGGCGGTGATCTCGGTCATGGTCATCTCCCGTGTTCCGGTGGGGTGTTGGGCGGTCGTTCCCGCTGCACACCACGGTAGGGACGGGCCGGCGCGGGCGAATCGGTCACGTATCGGCAAGGGGGTGCGTAACCCGGCGCTGCGGGGTACGTAGGTGTGCGGCCCGTCGCCGCCGCCGCGCCGCCCGTCGCGATCCCGGTCCCCGCCCGCGCCGCCCGTCGCGATCCCGTCCGCACCGTCCCCGTCCGCCCGCGCCGCCCCGGTCCCCGCTCGGTAGGGTCGGGGGATGCTGTACGGGAGGGAACACGAACAGGCTGCCGTGGACGGACTGTTGGCCACGGCGCGCGGCGGCGGCAGCGGAGTGCTGCTGCTCCGCGGGGAGCCGGGCATCGGCAAGACCGCGCTGCTGGAGCACGCCGTCGCCCGGGCGGGGGAGGCGTTCCGGGTGGTCCGGGCGGCCGGCGTCGAGTACGAGGCCGAGCTGCCCTTCGCCGGCCTGAGCCTGCTGCTGGCGCCAGGTCTGGACCGGCTGGAGGTCCTGCCGGCCCCTCAACGGCGCGCGCTGGAGGCGGCGTTCGGGCTCGGCGACGGGCACGCCCCGGCGCCGGCCGACCGGCTGCTGACCGGGCTCGCCACCCTCGGCCTGCTCGCCGAACTCGCCTCCGAACGGCCGCTGCTGTGCGTCGTCGACGACCTGCAGTGGCTGGACCGCGCCTCCCTGGACGCCCTGCTGCTGGCGGCCCGCCGGCTCCAGGCCGAGGGGGTGGCCCTGCTGCTCGCCGCCCGCACCGGCGGCACCGCGCCGGACCTCCCGGCCACCGGCTTCCCCGAGGTCCACCTGGCCGGCCTGCCCGCGCCCGACGCCGTGCGACTGCTGGAGCACCGGGCCGGCCCCGGCCTGCCCGCCGCCGTCCGCGGCCGGCTGCTCGCCGAGGCGGCCGGCAACCCGCTCGCCCTCACCGAACTCCCCGTCGCCGTGGCCGCGCAGACGCCCGCCGCCGGGGCCGGGACGGCCGGAGCGGGCTCCCCGTCGCCGGCCCCGGGCGGCCTGCCGCTCACCAGCCGGCTGCTGATCGCCTTCCACGGCCAGGTGACCGGACTGCCCCCGGCCACCCAGACCCTGCTGCTGGTCGCCGCCGCCGAGGAGAGCGGCGCACTGGACGTCGTGCTGCCCGCCGCGGCCGCCCTCGGCGTCCCCGCCGAACACCTGGGCCCCGCCGAGGAGTCGGGCCTGGTGACGGTCGCGCCCGACCGGCGGATCGCCTTCCGGCACCCGCTCCTGCGCGCCGCCATCCTGCAACGCGCCCCGCACCACCAGCGACTGACCGCCCACCGGGCCGTCGCCGGGGCGCTCCCGGACGGCGACCGCCGCACCTGGCACCTCGCCCTCGCCGCCACCGCCCCCGACGCCGCCCTCGCCGACGCCCTGGAACGCACCGCCGTCCGCGCCGGGGCCCGCGGCGCCCACGGCGCGGCCGCGGCGTACGAGCGGGCTGCCCGGCTCACCCCGGACCGCGACGGCGCCACCCGCCGCCTCGTCCTGGCCGCCGAAGCCGCCACCGAGGAGGGGAGGCTGGCGCAGGCCGAGGCGCTCGCCGAGGAGGCCGGCGGACGCACCGACAGCGCCCTGGCGCACGCCCTGCTGGACCAGGTCCGGGCCACCGCGCACTTCTGGCGCGGCTCCTACCCGACCGCCCACCGGCTGCTGCTGGACGCCGCCACCGGGGTCGCGGCGCCGCACGCCGCCCGGATGCTGTTCCAGGCCTTCCACGCCGCCTGGTACGCGGGGGAGGAGCCGGTGGTCGCCGTCCTCGACCGGCTGGCCGCGCTACCGCTCGCCGAGGACGACCCGCTCACCCCGCTCGCCCGCCACCTGCCCGCCGCAGTGCTCCCCGCCCTCGGCCACCCGGGCCCCGGCCACCCGGCCCCCGCCCGCCGGCAGCCGCCCACCGCCCGCGACACCGCCGCGGCCGCCCGCGGGGCCGGTGCCGAGTCCCCCGCCGACCTCGTCCAGCTCTGTGGCGCCACCCTGATCCTCGGCCGCGACGAGGAGACCGCCGAACTCGGCGGCGAGCTCGTCGCCGAGGCCCGCGCCAAGGGCGCCGTCGGCGTGATGCCGACCCTCCAGTTCTTCCTCGCCGAGGCCGAACTCTTCCACGGCCGGCACCGCGACGCCGAGCTCACCGCCACCGAGGCGCTCGCCCTCGCCCGGGACACCGGGCAGCACCAGTGGGTGAGCCAACTCACCGCGCTGCTCGCCTACCTGGCCGCCCTGGACGGCGCCGAGGACCGCTGCACCGGGCTCGTCGCCGAGTCCCTGGCCACCACCGGCCCGCAGACCGCCGCCCCCGCCGCCGGCCTCCCCTGGGCGCACTGGGCGCTCGCCCTGCTCGACCTCGGCCACGGCCGGGCCGGCGCCGCCGCCGACCGACTGCACACCCTCACCAGCGGGCCGCACCGGCACCACGTCAGCGCCACCCGCGCCGTCCCCGACCTCGTCGAGGCCGCGGTCCGGCTCGGCGCCCCGGATCGGGCGGCCGAGGCCTACGAGCGCTTCGCCCGCTGGAGCGCCGCCGCCGACCGCCCCTGGACGGAGGCCCTCCGGCTCCGCTGCCAGGCACTCCTGGGCCCCGACGAGCTCGCCGAGTCCGCCTACCGAGCCGCCCTCGACCTGCACGGGTCCGCGAACCGGCCCTTCGAACAGGCCCGCACCGCCCTCCTCTACGGCGAGTGGCTGCGCCGCTCCCGCCGCCGCACCGACGCCCGCCCCCACCTGCGCGCCGCCCTGGAGACCTTCGAACGCCTCGCCGCCCACCCCTGGGCCGCCCGCGCCCGCACCGAACTCACCGCCACCGGCACCCCGGCCCCCGCCCCGGCCGACACCCCGCACGCCTCGCCGCTGACCCCCCAGGAGCTCCAGATCGCCCGCCTGGCCGCCCGCGGCCTCACCAACCGGGAGATCGCCGCCCAACTCTTCCTCAGCCCCCGTACCGTCGCCCACCACCTCTACAAGGCCTACCCCAAACTCGGCATCACCTCGCGCGCCGAGCTCCCCGCCGCGCTCTGACCCGGCCCCACCCACGCCGAGGGCCCCCGCCGGATCCGTCCGGCGGGGGCCCTGAGCCACAGTCATGCTGTCGGTCGCGCAACGACGACAGAGGCCCTGCCGGATTTCTCCGGCAGGGCCTCTGCACTGGGTCGGGGTGGCGGGATTTGAACCCACGGCCTCTTCGTCCCGAAGCAACCTGGGCACCCGCCCGACCTCGGCGCGCAGTGCGGCTGACCTGCCCGAACGGTCCCTGGGTGTCCGTGGCCGTCTGCCAAAGTGCGGACCCGTTGTAGCGCAGTTAGACACTCACCCCACGCCGGTTCTTGCGATGTGAGGGCCAGCACTAGCGGCGGCAGTAGAGGCTTCCGAACTCGGAAAGCTGCTGTAACTGTTCCTCGATCCGATAGGGAGGATGCCAGCCGCTCCCACACGCCAAGACAGTACCGTTGCTGCCTCGATACTCGGCTACAACTCCCCCATGATGGCTACACGCTCCACGTCGGCCGAGTGCATCTGATCCCGACCCATCTGCGCAGTGTGAGCCCTGGTAGCTCCACGTGACCGCTGTGTAGGCGCGAGTGGGCGTCGAAGTGGCTACGACCCCTGCAGTCGGCTGAGCAGCCGGATCGTTGTCCCACCCTTGAACGCGGGCAAGGATCGGCAGGACAACAAAGAGCCAGAGTGCGAACAGCGACAGCGCACCGAGGCAGCAACCTCTAAGAAGCACTGAAGCTGCATGGATCGGGTGCTTGCAGGCGGCTCGAAAGGCGGCTCTCACGGTTGATATGAACCGGTTTGACACGACATCCTCGCCATGTTGTGGGCTATACCTCAAGTCCCGGATTGGCGCGCACTGTAGCAGCGGGCGGCGGAGCGGCTTTGGCCGGTGTCCTGTCCGGTCTAGGGCCGGGCGTGATCGCCTTGTGAGCGGCCTCAATCATGCGATCGGCGATCCTGCAGTTCCATGCGCTAGCACGGGACGAAAAGGGGCGCCAAAACGATCAAGGCCAGCGTGGGAGGGCGTGACATTCGGAGTCATCATTGGGGGTGCCTGCGGGACGGTTTCGAGCCGCCGACATCTGCTTTGTAAGCTCGTTCGACCTCACGTACAGGCTCGGCGAAGCCACACACCCCTCCCGGCACCTGGGCGCCAGCGGCCTCCATTGCCGTCTCATATCCGTCGGTGTTGCCGTCAGGATCTGCCGTCAGCGGATCCCCGGAGTGGGGATGATTCGGACCCACTGCCGCTTCGCCTAGTGAGGTCCGGGGTGGTCACGGACCGATGCAGAAACGCAAACACACTGCCCAGAGCGTTGGCCTGCGTTGGTCTCGGTCCTGCCAGAACAGCCCCCGATCTCAAGATCTTCTCGCGAAGCCCTACCAAGTGAGCGAACGAGCGCCATTCTCTCGTCGCGCCGTCTCAGAAGCCCAGAATGTTTCGCAGCTCAGCGACGCGGTCCATGGCCGCGCGCGGGCCGTACGCAGCGATGCTCGAAAGCGTTGCGGCGGCCCCAGCAGCAATCGGCATGCCCTCTCCGGGGTAACCAAGCATGATCCAGGAGCAGGCGACGACAGCCGTGGCCGACACGACAGCGGCCAACCGCAAGCCGGCTGCGCGGCGTTCTGGCGCAACCACGCCTTCAAGATCGGCCTCAGAGAGAAGCTGCCCAATCTTCGACTCTGCATAGTTGTTAGAAATAGTGACCAGAGTGCGCGCGAGATCCTTCATGGACTCAACCCCTCGCGTATCCATCTGATCCTCCATCTGCTGGAGTTTGGCCGCCACCAGGGCGGCATTCTTCTTCACCGAGTGACGCCTCGGTGAGAACCGTCCGAGACTTCCGTGGACTCGATGAATACGCAAGACAGAACGCCTGACATTGGCGCAGGCTTGGTCCAATCCGCGTACAGCCACAGGTCGCTCATCACCAACCGATGAGTAGACGGCTTCACATTGCCGAATCGCCGCCCCGGTGGTGAGCAGAAAGCGATAACGTGAAACACTGGGGTTGTGATCGGAAGCCCAGATCAAAATCGGCGTAATGATAGCGGCAGTCAGGACGTTTCGGGGCTGCAAGTCCTGCGCAAGCTGTCCGGTCTCAACCGTTTTTGCTACGGCCACGACCATGTCGCCACCCAGGACTCCAATAATGAAAGTCAGAATCCTGTACCGGAGGCGAATTTCTCCAGCAGAGCTTTCGCCTGCAATTCGCAAAGAGTCCGATGGTAGATCCGAGAGACCCAGGGAGTCTAGCGAGCTAGACATTTCTTGAAATGCCTTCTCTGCAGTTCTAGAATTCCACTGAATCCACTTTTGGCGCGTCATTGGCAGGCGCTTGATGATCCACAAGGGGCCCTTGTAGGCAAAAATAGCCAGGGCTATGAAAATTGCATCCGCGAACACCACTTGCTGGATTTTCGACAAGAGCTGAAAGTTGATTACCAATTCTCCCCCAACACTTCGGACCCGAGGAGGATCGTAGCGGTCCACACCGTCGCATGAAGGGTGATTGACGCGTTCAGCGACTGCATATGGGACTCGACCCCGCGGTGACGGGTCACGCCACAACATTTTTCAAGATCATGTACGGGCCAGGGCGATACCCTCTTCTGACCTGCGGCGGACGTCGCCTCAGGTGGATTGCGCCCTTGACCTGATGGAACTGAATTCGGCAGTGAGGCTGCGTCAGTGCCATTTAGGAGTGGTTGCCGTTCGAGCCGCTCCGCGGGGGTGGCAACAACAGGTCACGTTCCGGGTGGCTTTCGCCGGTGACGTTGCCCTGGACGCCGAGGTCCTGGCGGGCAGCGTCGTGGAACTCGTTGATGGCGCCGAAGACGGCGCGGTTGCGGGTGCGCCACTCGTCAAGAGTGCCTTGGACTTTGCCGCCGGCCTGCCAGTCGACTTCGAGGGCAGCCGCGTTGAGCCGGTGCGCAGCCTCTACGACCTCGTCGCCGCCGAGGAGCATGATGCGCTCGAAGGCACGGCCGCGCTGCCAGTTGGCCTCCGCCAGCTCCGCGGTGAGCTCGTGCTCGCCCTTGTTGCTCGCGTGGATGCCTTCCTTGTGCTCGTAGAGGTGGACGGCGAGGAAGACGCACGACCTGATCCTGTCGATGTAGCCCTCGTACGCGTGGAGCTTCTTCTCGTCCCACCGGGTCAGCAGCTCGTGTTGCTTCCGGCGCCGCTCCATCGCGTGGTTGGTGAGGTGCGTCGTCAGCGCACCCACGAGGACGGCTGCGATCGTCACAATCTGTTCGGCCGCGGCCAAGTCTCCCCCAAGACATGAAGTTCTCTTGATGTCTTGAGGATTCTAGGAGTTGGACGGGATGCGCCGCCCTACTAACGGCCGACTTGCCGCATGTCTGTCGGTGCGCGCTGTGGGCATGCGGGCTGAAACACCGGGGCGCTGTGTCAGCTGGCGTGGGAGCATCCGGCGCGGGCGCGTGACACTGTGACAACTGTGACGACCGCGCCTGATGTTTCAGCCGGATCTGAGGCGGAGGCGGTCCCGCTGCGTGCGGAAGTCCGTGGACGCTCAAGGGGTGATGGGTACTTCGTAGACCAGTTCGCAGAGGCCTGCGGGGAGGACGATGTCGGCTGTCTCGACCGCGCGGCCGTCGTCGGCGACGTACGTGCGCCGGATGTGCGTGACGAGGGAGCCGCGCTGCACGCCGAGGAGTGAGGCTTCCTCGTCGGTCACGTGCCGGGGTTCCGGCTGTTCCGTGAAGTGGCTGACCGTGATGCCGATCTCTGCCATGCGGCCGACCACGCCGGCGCCGGCAAGCGGCCCGCCCTCGGGCAGGACGATGATCGTGCCTGCGGTGAGGGCGTAGGGCTCCCAACTGGTAGACAGCTGGATCGGCTTGCCGTCGGCGAAGTACTCGTAGGACGTGCGGACGCAGAGGTCGCCCTCGGCGATGCCGAGGCGGGCTGCGATGTCCGCCGGCGCCGGGACCTTGGCGTCAGTGCGGCTCTCCCAGGTGCCCCGCCGGCCAAGGCTGGTCATGTCGGCCTGGAAGGGTGAACCTCCGCGGTCTTCGCGCGCTCGGGAGCGGACCAGTCGAAGTCGCTGGCGCGGCTCGGCGACGAACGTGCCTGAGCCCGCGCGGCCTTCCAAAGCGCCCTGGAGGATGAGGAGTTCCTGCGCGCGGCGCACGACGTTGTCGCCTACGCCGAGCTCGCGCGCGAGCTGAGCACGCGAGGGCAGACGGTCGCCCGGTGCCCATTCCCCGCTGGCGATGCGCTCTTGCAGGGCGTCTGCGATACGCAGGTACGGAGGTTGCTCACCCATATGGAAAATCTAGTCCACTAGGTCTAATCTAGTTAACTAGCTTCGCTCTGAGTGGCCAAGGAGCTACGGAGGGGTGTCCTGTGTTCTCGTGCGATCGGGCACGTGCTGACGGCATCGCTGCTGGTCTCTTGGCCCTCGGGCTCGATCCGCAGATGAAGGATCACGGCAATCACGCCTGCATAGAGACGGAGGTGCCGGACTCGACAACGGCCGAGTCGTGGGGAGTTCTCCTGGCGTTGCTGGAGACAGCCGACCAGTTCGGACTTGTCAGCAGCGCCAGCCGCGGCCTGATCGCATGGGCCGCCGTCCGCATGGATGCGCCCGCGACGGACGATGCAGTCGCCGTCGCGGGGCAGTGCCATCAGCTGTATGGGAGCTGATCAGCGTGTTCGACCTTACCCGCCCCGCCCCGACGTGGACCAGGCGTCAGCTCGTTGCGTGTTCGAGCTGTCGTGCCCCGGCCCCGCTGCTGTACCGCAGCTCCACCGATGACCACCGGAGGTGGTGAGCGCGCCATGGCCGTCCGATACACACGCGTGGCCGAGGACCTCCGGCGCCGAATCGGCTCCGGGGCCCTCGCGGCCGGCAGCAAGCTGCCCTCGGAAAGTGAGCTTGCCGCGACCTACGAAGTCGGCTTGCCGACCCTGCGTCGGGCTCTGGACGAGCTCCAGTCCGAGGGGCTGATCGAGAAGTTCCACGGCAACGGGAACTTCGTTCGCCGTCCGGTCCAGCCGATCACTTATTCCGGCGGGCGCCACCTGCAGGACCTGCCGGCGGCTTGCCCGCCTGCGCTGCGGATCGAGGTCACCGTGACCGAGGTCAAGGCAGCGGGCGAGCTCCAGTCGTTGCTCCGGGTCCGCGCCAAGACTCCGGTGGTCGAGCGTGTCTACCTCAGCGAGCAGGCCGGTCGCCCGTGCAGTCTGGCGCGCGTTTACGTGCCGCGTGCGCTGGACGCTCCTCTCCCGGAAGCTCCGTGGTCGCCCTGGGGCGACGACGTTCGCGCGCATCTGCTCGCGCGCGGCATCCCGTGCGCGGCGACTGCCGAGCGCGTCACTGCGCGCTTTCCGAGCGCCGAGGAGGCCGATGCGCTTCGCATCGTTGCCCGGATTCCCGTCCTGGCGATCGAGCGCACGTCGATGGATAGAGCCGGCCGCGTGGTGATGGGCGTGTTGCTGGTGCTCCCCAGCGACCGAGCCGAGGCGGTCTTCTCGACCAGCGGGCCAGAGCTGGCGGGGGTCGGGAAGTGACGAGGCCCATCGGAACGTCTCAGGCTTGGCTGGCTCGTCATCAGAAGTCCGCTGGTGCCGCCCGGAGCCTGCTGCGGGAGTTTCTGGCCAGCATCGATAGCAGCCAACAGTTCCTGGAAATCGGCCAGTTGGTCCTATCTGAGCTCGTCAGCAATGCCGTGCAACACGCGCGGATGCCGGGTCGTCTGATCTTCGTCCGATTCGAGATGGAGCCCGGACTGCTGCGCATCGAGGTTCACGACGCCAGTCGGCGGATCCCGATGATGCGTACGACGGGCGATGAGGACGAGTCCGGCCGCGGGCTGCGGTTGGTTGACCAGCTCGCGAAGGAGTGGGGCGTGCGCCCCCGTGAGGGTGGTGTGGGCAAGGCGGTCTGGGCGTTGGTTGCCCCAGCGGACGGGGGTGCGCTGTGAGCACTGACCAGACCGCGCAGCATCAGCAAGAGGCCGAGGAGAGTACGCGGTGATCAGCATGAACGACGGAGAGATGAAGGCGTTCGGCCCGGTCGTGGCCTCGATCGACGGGCATCATGCCCGAGGCGGAGTTCTTCAGGCTCCCCGACGCGCTTGCGGCGCTGCTCAGGGAGATCGAGCCGCTGACGGTGTGGGCATGGCACCGGGACTTCATTGAGTGCGGCCTCGGTCGGCCGGGTGCGGCGGAGTTCATCGCGGGTCAGGTGCGGCGCACGGGCAGCTGGACGCTGGCGCTCTACGTCGGCGATCTGTTGGAGCCTGCTGAGCCCCACATGATCAGGATCCGCCCGGCCTATACGGCGGCGCCGAAGTGAACGCGCAGGCCTCTGTCCGGCTCAGCGTACGCGGCTGACGGATTTCGAGCAGGGAGGGGAAGTGCAGCCGCTCCGGGCCGATCGTGCCCGAAGGCCGGCCAGGCCACCCCATCCCTGAGTCGCTGACTACGGCTGAGCCCGGACATCTCCAGGACGGAGAGGTGTCCGGGCTCTTGCCGTTCCGGCCGCGGGACGAAATGCTCAGGCCCCGGCGGGGTACTGCCACGCCAGCCCCGCAAGCAACTCCGCCCTGGCTTCGATGACCGCCATCCGGGCCTCGCGCTCGGCGCTGTCGACGTGGGCGGCCTGGCTGGTCACCTGGCCGGGCCACTTGCGGTAGTGCAGGCCGACCTCCGCCGTGAACCAGCCGCGACTCACCGCGCTGAGCGCGAGGAGGAGCCCGGTGTCCTCGGAGGCGGGGAGGGCCATCCAGCCGCCGAGGGCAATCAGCAGGTCGCGCCGGATACAGAGCGTCGCTGGGTGGACCTGGGCGCGGTAGTCGTGGGCCTTCCAGTGATCCAGGACGGCGCCGCGTTCGATGGGGCCGGCGGGCGGGTCCTGGTCGAAGCCGACGAACGAGCCGTCTGGGAGCAGGTCAAGGACGCGGGAGGTCGTCCAGCCGATCTCGGGGTTCGAGGTGAGCGCGGCGATATCGCGGGCGAGGGCGCCGGGGGCCAGCATGTCGTCAGCGTCCAGCACCTTCACGTACTCGCCCTCGGCCCGCGCCAGCGCCATGGTCCGGGCCATGCCCGCACCGCCCGGTCGGCCCTGGCGGAAGCTGATCCGGACGTCGTCGGGGATGTAGGGGGCGACCTGGTCGCTCTTGCCGTCTTCCTGGATCAGCCAGAGCCAGTCCCAGCCCTCCGGCAGTTCCTGTTCGCAGAGTGACTTGTAGGCGTCCGGCAGGAACAGCGCGGACGGCGGGTGGACGGCAGTGACGATGATGATGCGCCGCTGCACGGCCCTCACCACCTTTCCAGTTGAGTGGTGAAGGTCAGCTCCGTGCGGTCGCCCGGGAGGGTGACGTCAGCGATGTCCACGACGCGGCCCTCGACGTCGAAGGATGTCTTTCGCAGGACGAGGACGGCGGTGCCGGGCGGCAACTCCAGTTCCTCGGCCTCCTCGGCCGTCGGCGGCCGCGCGGTGACGCGCTCGGCGATCCGGTCGACCTCGATGCCGACCGTGTGGAGCTGGTTCTGCGTCCCGCCGGGCCAGGGCTCCTTCGTGGCGTCCAGAAGGTCGGGGTTGCCCGCGATCATGTCGTGGACCAGGTACGAACGGGTGAGATTGAAGGGAGCCGTCTCCGTGCGGTAGCGCGTATGGAAGACGCGCTCCAGCAGAGTCGTTCCTTCTATCACTCCGAAGGCGGCCGCCCACTCGGCGTCCGCGGGGATCTGCCGGTATTCGGCAGTGAAGACCAGGTCGTCCAGCTCCAGACCGGTGTCGCGCTCGGTCGCGCCGGTCTGCTGACGCTCCGCCAGCGAGCCGCGCGCGCGGTTCTTCTCCCACTGGTGCCGGTCGTTGCTGCGCTGTACGAGCTTGCGTGCCTTGCGGACGAAGGTGCCGCGACCGTGCTGCTTCTCGATCAGCCCTTCGGCCTGGAGGAGGGCCAGGGCCTGGCGGACGGTCGGGAGGCTCTTGCCGTACTGCCCGACGAGGCTCGTCTCCGCCGGCAGCCGGTCACCGGGCTTCAGTTCGCCTGCCCGGATGAGCTGACGAAGGTCGTCCGCGATGCGCTCATACGCCTTCGCCATGGTGATCACCGTCCTGGTCGTCTGCGGAAACCAGCATACGAGTCCTCAAGAGGACTTGACGAGTTGGGGTGGCGTAGCTCATAGTCATGGCAACTCCTAAAGAGGACCTGAGGACAGGATCTCTTTAGGAGTTGCGGGCGGCTGGGCATGGCCGGATCCGCTTCCGATCCCGAGGGGGGCCAAATGCAACTCGCAATCGGTGACGTCGTCCGCGACCGGAGCGACATGGCGCTGGGCACGGTGGCCGGTGCCGCCGAACAGGCGGACGGCAGCGTTGTGGTGATCCAGCTCTCCGGCGGGGAGTTGCGCCAGGTCCGGCGGTACGACCTGGAGCTGGTGGGCCGCCGACCCGAGTCGGAGGCGGGCGGCGGGAGTGTGGCGTCGTGGGGCATCCGCGGTGTCGCCTTTGTCGTGGCGACGCTCGGCGGCGGAGCCGAGCTGGCCTCTGGCGGCGGCTGGCTGCTGGCCTCTCTGGTTGGCCTCGGCTCCTCCTCTGCCGTCATGACGGCCTTTCAGGCCGTGCAGCGGATGGCCGTCCCGCGGCGCATCCACGTCTGAGTAATCCGTTGCCAGCGGCGGCGGTCGACGGATCAAGGAAGCCCGCTGTCCTGGCTCTCTCCATCCCTTCCAGGAGCAGGAGAAGCATGCGCACTTCGTTACACGATCGACAGTCCGGCGAGGCCGAGGAGTTCGAAGAGCAGGTCGGTCGGCTGCCAGAAGACGAGCAACTTCCGGAGTTTCTCCATGAGTTGTTCGTCGGCTGGGCGGGCGAGTCCGACACTGAGCGCGCTGTTCGCGTGGACGCCGCCCAGGGCATCCTGGCGGATCTTCGCGAGGACGCGCCTGAGCTGGTTGCGTACGTCGCGGAGCTACTGGAAGCCGCCACGTTCGTGGCACGCTGCGCCGACTGCCGGTCGTTCCGGCCGGGGTCGGCCGCATGAGCCGGCCGACCGTCTACAGTTCGCGGGCCGCACGGCAGTTGGACGCGGTCGCCGTGGAGCTCGCGCGGGCACAGGCCGGGCGGGACCGCGCCGAGGCCGATGCCGTGGCACTGAGCGCGCGCATGGCCGCCGAGCGGGAGCGCCAGGCGGCGTTGGCCGAGTTGCGGGCGGCCGCGGAGGCCGAGCGCGAGCGGCGCAGGGCGCGGCGGCGCTCCGAGCGGGTACGAAGGCGGGCGGACCGCCGCGAAGCTCTGACCGGCCGTGCGGCGCTGCTGGCCACTCTGGCGGTGATCGCACTGTTCGTGGTGGTGGCGCTGCCGGCGCAGATCAGCTTTCTCGCTCAGCGCTGGCCGCTGCCGATGGCGCTGGCCGGCGGGAGCGCACTGGAGTCCCTGACATGGGTCTTCGCACTGCAAGGCCGGGTGCGGGACGCGCGCGGCCTGTCCGCGGCGATACACCACGCGGGCATCTGGGTCGCGGCCCTGGGCGCCGGGGGCGTCAATCTCACCCACGGCGCGCAGATGTGGGGGATCGGCTTCGCGGTCGTGGCCGCGTGCGGCTCGCTCGCCGCGCCGATCACCTGGCACATGTACTTGCACTCGCAGCGTGAGGATGTCGGGGACCCGCGCCAGGCACGGCGCGACCGCCAGCGGAGGCGCCATCACCGCAAGGTGGCGCAGACCGCGAGGTGGCTGGCCAGCGCGCTGCCTTCGGAGCTGGCGTCGGACGAGTTGTGGGCGCTGGCCTGGCGGGCGGTGCACGGTGCCGAGCCGGGGGTTACCGCGGACCTGCTCGGCGCGCACGCCAAGGCGTCAGCGGCGGTGGCGAAGTACTTGTGTCCAGGGGACCAAGCCGACGTGGACCTGCTCGCCGAGCCTGCCGTCGGTCGGCCTGCGCTGTGGACGACCGATGCGCGGGCCGCCGTGGAAGCCGGCTTCGCCGCTGCCCGCCCGGTCGCCGCACTCCTGCGGGCCGACGCCAACAGCTCTGCACCGGCAGTGCCGCCAGCGGGGCGTGCAACCCCGTACAGCCAGCTCAGGGGCCGTACAGGCGCAAAACGCACACCCCGTACAACCTCCGTACCGGCCGCACCGGACGACGCCGCGATGGAAGCGAAGCGCCGTGCGGCACGGGCAGCGATCCGGCGCACGCTCGCCGACGGCCGCGTTCCCTCGCCGACCGAGATCGGGCGGACACACGGCATGTCCCCCGAGTGGGGTGCCAAGCAGATCCGGACCGTTCGGACGGAACGGCAGCCCGCCCCCGTCGGCGCGACCGACAAGTGACCGAGTCATCCCCAACCTGAATGGACTGTGCGATGAGCCTCATCGTGGCGTACGTGCACGCCACTCCCGAGATCAAGGTCACCGGGAAGCGACAGGCCGACGGCTGCCCCGTTCTGACGCTGGCGACCGCGACGAGCGAGATCGACATCTTCGGCCCGAGCCCGGCGTTTGACGGTCCCGCCGCGCACCTCGCGTTCGCGGAGGCGCTGGCCAGCGCGGCGCACGCGTTCCTGGAGCTGGCCCGGGACTACGCCGCCGGGGCACAGCCGTGGCAGCTGGACAGGCCGGGCGGAGCCGAGCCGGAGAACGTCCCGGACGCCGTCGCCGAAGCCGACACGGCGCGCTCGCTCTGAGACGCCGACGAACTCCCGGGAAACGCCCCGCCTGGCAGCACAGCGCGTCCCGGGTCCCCTTCGCCACCGACGTGAGGAAGGATCCACAGTGAACCACGACGACGAGGGCGACGACGCGCGCGAGCTGTTCGCGCGCCTCGAAGCCGAGTTGAACGCCGACCGCGACGGCAGCCCGGCCGGCCTTGGCCAGGGCGGGCCCCAGCGTGAGCGGCACGGCACCGAACCTGCCCCGGCCGTCAACCAGGGCAGCCCTGAGACGGACTCGGTGTACGAGGAGGCACCCGCCGCGCCGGTCGACAAGCCGGCGCCCGCCGGTCCGGGGTGGCTGGAGCGCGTCCAGTCGGAGAAGCGCCGACCGGTGGTCCCGGCCTGGCTCCGGAGCAAGGCCGAGTTTCAGGCAGCGGCTCGCTGGACGGTGGGCCACTACGCCCACACGATCGCCTTCCACGCGGCCCGTCTGCCAGCCTACGCCGGCAAGCTCGCGGTGCGCTCGCCCCGCGGTGCGTCCCGCGCGATGCAGGAGTTCCGCCGGTGGACGCGCGACCTCGAAGGCGAGCCGATCCGCGCGTACGCCGTCGCCACCGAGGACGCCGAGCTGTACCTGAAGCTGACCCGTCAACGCGACCGGCGGGTTGCCGCGCGCGGCTGGCTCACCGTCCTGTACGCCCTGACCGCCGCTGCGTTCGTCCCGCTGCTGGTGCTGGGCACTCCCGGTTGGATCCAACTGGCACTCGTCGCCGCCGTCGTGCTCGGCCTCGGCGCAGCAGGGGCACCGGCCGATCAACCGCTGATCTCCCGCGCGGTGATCGCGGCGACGGTGCAGCGACTGACCTCTGAGATGGTGGAACGGGCGCTGTCCGTGCTGGCAATCAGCGGTATGACCCAGTACCTCTCCAAGGGCGGCCGCGTGGAGTTCACGGCTCCGATTACCCGCGACGGGCCTGGTTGGCGCGCCGACGTCCAGCTCCCGCCCGGAGTCACGGTCGGCGAGGTGATGGAGAAGCGCGACAAGCTGGCCTCCGGTCTGCGCCGTCCGCTGGGCTGTGTGTGGCCGGAGCCGATGGCGGGCGAGCACCCGGGCATGATGGCGCTCTGGGTTGGCGACCAGGACATGAACAAGACGCGCCAGCCGGAGTGGCCGCTGCTCAAGGCCGGGACCGTGGACCTGTTCAAGGCGGTTGGCTTCGCCACCGACCAGCGCGGGCGCTGGGTCGACGTCACCCTGATGTACGTCGCGGGCGTCATCGGCGCCATCCCGCGCATGGGCAAGACCTTCCTGCTACGCCTGCTCCTGCTGATCGCGGCCCTGGACCCGCGCGCCGAGCTGCACACCTACGACCTCAAAGGCACCGGCGACCTGGACCCGGTCGGGGAGAAGGTCTCGCACCGCCACCGGGCCGGCGAGGACGACGAGGACATCAAGTACGCCCTGGAGGACATGCGCTCGATCCGCGAGGAACTGCGCCGCCGCGCCAAGGTGATCCGCTCCCTTCCGCGAGACATCTGCCCCGAGTCCAAGGTCACCAGCGAACTGGCCGACAAGAAGTCGCTGGGGCTGCACCCGATCGTCATCGGCGTGGACGAGTGCCAGAAGTGGTTTGAACACCAGCTCTACGGACGTGAGTTGGAGGAGATCTGCACGGACCTCGTCAAGCGCGGTCCGGCGACCGGCATCGTTCTCCTGCTCGCCACGCAGCGCCCGGACGCCAAGTCGCTGCCGACCGGCATCAGTGCCAACGCCTCCGTCCGGCTGTGCCTCAAGGTCATGGGCCAGCTGGAGAACGACATGGTCCTGGGCACCAGCTCCTACCGCAACGGCATCCGGGCCACCACGTTCGCGTGGGCCGACAAGGGCATCGCCTACTTCGTCGGTGAAGGCGCGGACGCCCGGATCGTGCGGGCCGTCAACATCGACGCCCCTACGGCCGAAGCCATCGCCACCCGCGCCCGAGCGGTGCGCGAGCGGGCCGGCCTGCTCACCGGATACGCCGCAGGCAAGGACAGCACGCCGGCCGACGGACCGTCCTACGACCTGTTGGCGGACATCCTCGCTGTCGTCCCGGCCGCCGAGGCGAAGGTGTGGTCGGAGACCGTCGTCGCCCGGCTCGCGGAGCTTCGTTCGGAGGTCTACGCCGGGTGGGCGCCCGACCAGCTGACCGCCGCGCTCAAACCGCACGGCATCAGCACCGGCCAGGTCTGGGGCACCGCCGAGGACGGTAAGGGCGCCAACCGGCGCGGCGTCACCCGCGCTCACATCGTCGCCGCTGCTACGAAGCGTGATCAGAAGCGCGATGCGGCCTGACCGTCGTCGGCGCTAGGTCTAGCACTGGCATCCGCTAGACCTAGCGCCCCCGCTAGCACGCTCAAACCGCCCTGAACAGGGATCTATCGCCTAGCGCCCCGTATCTCGGGGCGCCCGTAAACGCCAGGGAGGATGCATGTCCAGCGCCCTGCTGACCGCTAGCCCCGTCCTGCTCTTCATCACGCTGGGTTACACGCTGCTCTGCGCGGCCAGCCCGTTCGGTGACTGCCGCAAGTGCCGCGGCTTCGGCTTTCACCTCAAGTACGACCGCCGCGGCCGGCCCTGCCGGGGAAAGCACTGCCGCCGCTGCGACGGCATCGGCAAGCGCATCCGGGTCGGACGCCACCTCTACAACCTCGCGCGCCGGCTGTGGGCCGGCGCCCGCTGACGTCCTCACGAAGGGAGTCCGGCCATGGCCGTCACTGTCTCCACCGCTCTGATCTTCTTCGTCATCACCGTGGTCCTTGTCTGGGCCAAGCGTGTCAGCACCCTCGCCGCCGCTGCGGTCTGGCTCTCGGGCTTCACCGCCGCCGCGACCGTGGTGGCAAGCCCCGTCCACGCCCTGCTCACCGCACTCACCACAGCCGGTCGCTGAGCCACCAGCCGACTCGGTGACAGCCGACGCCCGACTGGCCGGCAGCAAGGCCGGTTGTTGATGCGTCAGCCATACCCGGGGCAGCGGACGACGGATCAGGAAGCCCACTGCCCCGGCCTCCATCCCATCCAGGAATAAGGAGGTGCTCCAAGGATGCACCACACCACCCCCTGCCCGCTGCTGCGGGCCGCATTCAAGGCCATCGAACGCGGTTGGCACGTCTTCCCGTTGGTGCCCGGCGAGAAGCGTCCGGCCGTCAGGGCCTGGGAATCGCGCGCCACGACCGACCGTCGGTGCGCCGCCCGGTGCTGGACCGCGGGCCGCTACAACGTCGGTGTCGCCATGGGGCCTTCCCGGCTGGTGGTCATCGACCTGGACGTGCCCAAGCACAGCCAGGACCGGCCGCCGGCCGGGACACCGGCCGGAGTGGCTGACGGCCGGGACGCCCTTGCTCACCTCGCCGAGCAAGCCGGGAAGCCGTTCCCGGGTGAGACCCACACCGTTCGAACCCGCCGCGGGCTCCACCTCTACTTCGCGGCCCCCGCAGGTGTGGAACTGCGGAACACCGCCTCGGTCCTTGGATGGAAGGTCGACACCCGGGCCTGTGGCGGCTACGTGGTCGGCGCCGGCAGCACGGTGGACGGCAGCCGCTACCTGGTGCTCCGCGACGAAGAACCCGCGCCGCTGCCGGACTGGATCCGCGAGCTCCTCGTGCCGGCATCCCTGCCGCCGCAGGTGCACGTCACCACCAAGCTGACCGCCGGCGACCGCCACCGCGCCTACCTGGACGCTGCGGAGGGACGTGAGCTGGAGCGCGTCACCGGCGCCCGCCCGGGGCAGCGGAACCGGGCCCTGTACCTCGCCTCCGTTGCGCTGGGGCAGCTCGTGGCCGGTGGCGAGCTGTCCGCCTCCGAGGTCGCCGAGCGGCTCGTCTCGACTGCCCTGGCGAAGGGTCTGGCCGAGCGGGAAGCCCGTGCCACCGTCGCCTCGGGCTTCCGCGCCGGGGCCAAGCGTCCGCGTACGGTCGCGGCGAGGAGGGCTGCGTGAGCGAGTCCTCGTACATCCCGGGAGTCGGCTCGCCGGACCCCCTGCCGTTGCAGCCCACGCAGCAGCGCATCCGTACCGCTTGGACCGCCGACGAGCTGATGGCGGCGCAGTTCCCCGAGCCGCGTTGGGCGGTTCCCGGCATCATCTCGGAAGGGGTCAACCTCCTCGCCGGGCCGCCCAAGGTCGGCAAGTCGTGGCTCTCGCTCGGCCTGGCGCTCTCGGTCGCCGCCGGGGGCCAGGCCCTTGAGCGCGTACAGGTGGACTCCGGCCCAGTGCTCTACCTGGCATTGGAGGACACCGCGCGCCGCCTGCAGACCCGGATGCGCAAGATCCTCGGTACCGCTCCGGCGCCGTCCACGCTGACGCTCGCCACCTCGTGCCCCGCGCTGCCGCAGGGCGGAAGCGAGGCCATCGCGCAGTGGGTCGAGCGTCACCCGGACGCCCGGATGGTCATCATCGACGTCTTCGCGAAGATGCGCGGACTGTCCATGCCCGGTGCCTCCGCCTACGACGCGGATTACGCGGCGGTGGGGCACGCCAAGCGGATCGCCGACCACTACGGCATCGCGATCGTGCTCGTCCACCACGTCCGCAAAGCCGGCTCGGACGACTTCCTCGCCGAGGTCTCGGGCACCAACGGCCTGGCCGGTGCCGCCGACGCGACCCTGGTCCTCAAGCGCGCCCGGGGCCAGGCCGACGGGGTCCTTCACGTCACCGGCCGCGACGTGGACGAGACCGAGTACGCGCTCCGTTTCCACCCGGAGGCGGGTGCCTGGCAGCTCCTCGAAGGCACCGCGGCCGACCACACCATCGGGGACACCCGCGCCGCGATCCTGCGCTTCGTGCGCGCCAACCCGGGGGCCAGGCCGAAGCAGATCACCGAGGGGACCGGCCTGGAGCCGGCCCTCGTCCGGCAGACCTGCTCGCGTATGGCCAACGACGCTCAGCTCTTGAGGCGGGCCGGCGGCTACGCCGTCCCGAACGAGAACGGGGGACAGGGATGACCAGTCACAGCCGTCACAGTGTCACCGCCGTCACGGCCAGCCCGCGGTACCTGAGCCGTGAGCAGCTTCCCGCGCCCGTGCTCTACCGGGTGGCTGACGTTATGGAGCTCCTGCATATGAGCCGGAGCGTCATCTACGAGCTGATCCGCGAGGGCCGCCTCCGGACCGTCCACGAGGGCCGTAGCCGGCTGATCCCGGCCGCAGCCATCACCGAATACGTCGCGCTGCTGGAGCGCGAAGCGAGGGGGAAGCAGTGACCACCCGACGCAGCAGGGGGGACGGCGGTCTCCACTGGGACGAGAAGCGGCAGCGCTGGATTGCTACCGCTCACCTCGGCTTCGACCCGAGCGGGAAGCGCATCGTCAAGCGCGGTAGCGGTAAGACCAAGACCGAGGCCAAGAACAAGCTGAAGGAGATCCTGCGGGACCACGAAGACGGGCTGGCCATCGCTCCGACGGGCTACACCGTGGAGAACGCCGTCAACGACTGGCTGGCCTACGGCCTGGCGGGACGGGACGAGGAGACCCTGAAGACCTTGACCATTCTCAGCGGGACGCACGTGATCCCGTCGCTCGGCGCGCGCAAGCTCCGCGACCTCAGCGCCGAGGACGTGGACCGATGGCTCGCCGGGAAGGCCAAGACGTTGAGTACCCGCACCTTGCAGGCCATCCACTCCTGCCTGAACCGGGCCGTCAAGCGCGCCATGGCCCGGGACAAGGTGAAGCGCAACGTCGTGGAGCTCTGCTCGGTCCCCACCGGCCAGCCCGGCCGGCCGTCGAAGGCGCTGACGTTCGCTCAGGCCGAGGCGGTGCTCAAGGCAGCCGAGAAGAGCTCGATGTACGCCTACATCGTGGTCTCGCTGCTCACCGGGGCGCGCACCGAAGAGCTCCGCCCACTGACCTGGGATCACGTCTTCCTGAAGGGTCAGCCGAATGCCGATCCGCCGGTGCCACCGCACATGGCCGTGTGGCGCTCTGTGCGGGCCGGTGGCGACACCAAGACCCGGAAGTCCCGGCGCACCATCGCGCTCCCGGCCCGGTGCGTGGAAGCGCTCTGGGATCACTGGGTGGATCAGGGCTGGGACCGGCTCGCGGCCGACGACAAGTGGGAGGAGAGCAACCTCGTCTTTCACTCGGCTGTCGGAAAGGAGCTGGATCCGTCGCACGTCCGCCGGGCCTTCCGGACGGCCATCAAGACGGCGGAGGGGCTGACGGCTCAGGAGTGGACGCCCCGTGAGCTCCGTCACAGCTTCGTCTCGCTGCTCTCGGATCGCGGGGTGCCGCTGGAGGAGATCTCGCGGCTCGTCGGACACTCCAGCACGGCCGTGACGGAGGAGGTCTACCGGAAGCAGATCCGGCCGGTGATCCAGACGGGTGCAGTCGTCATGGATGACCTGTTCCAGCAGGATCCTGAGCGGTAGTCACGCAGTTAGTCACGCAGAACGAGGAAGGGCCCTACCGGATCTCTCCGGCAGGGCCCTTGCCTGCTACTACTGGGTCGGGGTGGCGGGATTTGAACCCACGGCCTCTTCGTCCCGAACGAAGCGCGCTACCAAGCTGCGCCACACCCCGGTCCTGCGTTTCGTTGCTCTGTCTCCGTCGCAACGAGTAGAACTCTACCGGACGCTCGCCGAGACACGAAATCCGGTTCTCGGCGGGCGTCCGCCGCAGGTCAGCGGGGGGCCGGGGTGAGGGTGAGGAGGGTGGCCTCCGGGGGGCAGGCGAAGCGGACGGGGGTGTAGCGGTTGGTGCCGCAGCCGGCCGAGACGTGCAGGTAGGAGCGGCGTCCGCCGGCCTGGTGGGTGGAGAGGCCCTTGACCCGCCGGGTGTCGATGTCGCAGTTGGTGACGAGGGCGCCGTAGAAGGGGATGCAGAGCTGGCCGCCGTGGGTGTGCCCGGCGAGGATCAGCGGGTAGCGGTCGGCGGTGAAGGCGTCGAGCACGCGCAGGTAGGGCGCGTGGACGACGGCGAGCGAGAGGTCGGCGTCGGCGGAGGGGCCGCCGGCGACCTCGCTGTAGCGGTCGCGCCGGATGTGCGGGTCGTCGAGTCCGGTGAACTCGAGGTCGAGGCCGTCGACGGTGAGCCGGCCGCGGGTGTTGGTGAGGTCGAGCCAGCCGGCCGAGTCGAAGCCGTCGCGGAGCTTCTCCCACGGGTTGTGGACGGCGCCGGTGATGCCGCGCCGGGCGCTGCCGTCGGCGTTGTTCAGGCCGTGGTCGCCGCTGCGCATCGCCTGGAGGTAGCGGGCGGGGTTCTTGCGGGCCGGGCCGTAGTAGTCGTTGGAGCCGAAGACGTAGACGCCGGGGAACTCCATGAGCGGCCCGAGCGCGTCGAGGGTGGCGGGGACGCCGAGCGGGTCGGAGAGGTTGTCCCCGGTGTTGACGACGAGGTCGGGGCGGAGCCCGGCGAGGCTCTTCAGCCAGCGCTGCTTCTTGCCCTGTCCGGTGACCATGTGGATGTCGGAGACCTGCAGTACCCGGATGGGCCGGGCGCCGTGGGGCAGGACGGGGACCTCGACCCGGCGGAGCCGGAAGGAACGGACCTCGTACCCGACGGAGTAGGCGAGGCAGGCGGCGCCGGCGGCGGCGAAGCCGAGGGGAACGGAGTACAGCGGTCGCATCGCCCCATGCTCTCAGACGGTGGATCAGCCGGTGAACGCCCGGTGGCCGGTGGGAGGCCCGGGTCGGCCCGTCGGGCGCGGGTCATTCCCGGGTGCGCCGGACCCGCAGGGCCCGGACCTTGTGCCGGTTGCCGCAGCGTTCCATCGAGCACCAGCGGCGCCGGCCGGGGCGCGAGGTGTCGACGAAGACCAGCCGGCAGTCGGCGGCCGCGCACGCGCGGATCCGGTCCGCGTGGGGGCCGGTGAGCAGGGCGATGGCGTCCCGGGCGAAGGTGGCGGCGAGCTGGTGCCCGTCGGCGGGCAGCGGGGCGGCGGCGGTGCCGTCGGGGGCGATCTGGGGGGCGAGCGGCGGGTGGGCGGCGGCCCGGTTGAGGACGGCGTAGTCGTCGGCGGCGCCGGGGCGGGCGTGGGCGCGGGCGGCGGTGAGGCGCCAGAGCGCGTCGCGCAGGGTGCGGGTGGCGGCGAGCTGGTCGGGGTCGATCCGGACGGCCCCGGCGGGCAGCCGCAGCCGGGAGCGGGGCAGCCACCGGGCGAGGTCGGACGGCTGGTGCAGGGCCTCGTGCCGGGCGTACGGGCCGGGGCCTCCGGTGGTGAGCAGTTCGAGGCAGAGGGCGCCCGCGTCGAAGCGGAAGGCGGTGCCCCGGGCGGTGGTCAGGGTCAGTCCGGCGGGGGTGGTCCGGTCTCCGTCCGTCATGTAACCAGGCTAGGCGGTTACGCCGGGGCGCCGGGTCCGGATCCGGTGCCCGGGCCCGCCCGCGACCAGCGATCCCGGTTAATGGCAAGCGGGTGAACTCCGCAGGTGGGAGACTCGGGGCCATGACCACGCTCAAGGCGCAGCTGCAGGAGGACCTCACGGCTGCCATCAGGGACCGGGACGAGCTGCGCTCGTCCACCATCCGGCTCACGCTGTCCGCCGTCACCAGCGAGGAGGTGGCGGGCAAGGAGAAGCGCGAGCTGTCCGACGCCGAGGTGCTCAAGGTGATCGGCCGTGAGACGAAGAAGCGCCGGGAGGCCGCCGAGGCGTTCGACGCCGCCGGCCGTGCCGACCAGGCCGCCCGGGAGCGGGCGGAGGGCGAGCTGCTGGCGGGGTACCTGCCCAAGCAGCTCTCCGACGAGGAGCTGACGGCGATCGTGGCGGCCGCCGTGGCCGAGAGCGGCGCGACCGGTCCGCAGGCGATGGGCGCCGTGATGAAGCTGGTGAAGCCGAAGGTGGACGGCCTGGCCGAGGGCGGCCGGGTGGCCGCCGCGGTGAAGGCCGCGCTGACGGGCTGATCCCCGCCGGGCCGCCCGGTGCCGCCCGGGCCGTCCCGGGCGGCCGCCGGAAACCACGAGGGGCGCCCTCCGAGAGTGATCTCGGAGGGCGCCCCTTCACCGTGCGGCGCCTTCACCGGGCCGGGCCGTTCGGCCGCCCGGTCGGCGCTCAGCCGTTGTTGCCGCCGTGCTTGCCGCCGTTGCCGCCGATGACGCCCGGCGGGAAGGTGAACCCGCCGCCGATCATCCCGCCGGCGTTGTTGTTGCCCCCGCCGGGGTTGCCGCCGGGGCCGCCGCCGTTGTTCCCGCCGGGGTTCCCGGCCGGCGGCGGCGGGTTGCCGCCGGGCTGGGCGTTCGGGTCGGCCGGCGGGGTGGCCCCGCCGGTCGGCGTGGCGTTCGGGTCCGGCTTGGGCGCCGGGTCCGGGATGTTGATGGTCTGCAGCTGGTCCTTGGGCGTGCCGCGCAGGGCCTGGTCCATGGCGAGCTTCCAGATCGGGCCCGGCCCGGTGGCGCCGAAGACGCCGTCGCTGCCGTAGTAGGTGTCACCGATCTTGATGTTCTTCATCTTGACGCCGCCGGCCGGGCCGCCGAGCCAGACCGAGGTGGCGAGGGACGGGGTGTAGCCGCTGAACCAGGCGGCCTTCTTCTCGTCCGTGGTACCGGTCTTGCCGGCGATCTGGCGGCCGTCCTCCAGGCCGAGGGAGGCGCCGGTGCCCTTCTCCGTCACGTTGAGCAGGACGGTGTTGAGCGCGTCCGCGGTGTTCTCGGAGAAGGCCTGGCTGCAGCTGGACTGCGGGACCTTGACGTCCTTGCCGTCGACCGTGGAGATCTTGGTGATCGCGACCGGGGTGCAGTACTTGCCGCGGGCGGCGAAGGTCGCGTAGACGTTCGCCATGGTCAGCGGGCTGAGCTCCAGGGTGCCGAGGACCATCGAGGGGACCTCCTGGAAGGGGTCGCCCTTGGCGGACTGGGTGATGCCCAGCTTGTTGGCCATCTGCTTCATCGCGCAGAGGCCGACCTGCTGCTCCATCTGGACGAAGTAGGTGTTGACCGAGCGGGCCATCGCCTCCTTCAGCTCGTACGGGCCGACCTCGCTGGGCGACTCGTTCTTCACCGTGGCCTTGGGCTTGTCGGTGTTCTTCCAGGTGCCCGAGCAGGTGGACATGTTCGGGTAGTCGATCTTGTTCTCGGACGGGAACGGCTGGGTGGGCTGCATGCCCGACTCCAGGGCCGCCGCGGCGAGGATCGGCTTGAAGGTCGAGCCGGTCTGGAAGCCGTTGCCGCCGCCCATCGAGGCGTCGACGTTGAGGTTGACGACGGTCTGGTTCTTGTTCGGGTCCAGGCCGTACGGGCGGGTCTGGGCCATCGCCAGGATCTTGCCGGTGCCGGGCTCCATCATGGTCGCGGCGGCCGACACCGGGTCGGTCACGAGGACCTTCTTCGGGTTGGTCACGGCGGCCTGGGCGGCGGCCTGCTTGTCCGGGTCCAGCGTGGTGTAGATGTTCAGGCCGCCGGTGTCCCACAGCTTCTTGCGGTCCGCGGCGTTCTTGCCGAACACCGGGTCCTGCTTGACGACGTGGCGCACGTAGTCGCAGAAGAAGCCCATGCCGGCCTGGGCGGTGATGCAGCCGTTCTGCGGGTCCTTGTACTTCAGGCCCAGCGGGGCGGCCTTCGCCTCCTTGGCCTGGTCCGCGGTGATGTGCTTGTTCTCGAGCATCTTGTCGATCACGACGTTGCGGCGCTTGACCGTGTTGTCGGGGTAGCGCACCGGGTCGAAGGACGACGGGTTCTGCACCATGCCGGCCAGGGTGGCGGCCTCGGCGACGGTCAGGTCCTTGTTGCTCTTGCTGAAGTAGCGCTGGGAGGCGGCCTCGACCCCGTAGGCCTGGTGGCCGTAGAAGGTGATGTTGAGGTAGTTGGTGAGGATCTGGTCCTTCGTCAGGTCCTCCTCCAGCTTGATCGCGACCTTGAGCTCCTGGATCTTGCGGCCCAGGGTCTTGCGCTGGGCCTCCAGGACGGCGGCCTGGTCGTCGCCGGCCTTCTCGACGTTGACGTTCTTCACGTACTGCTGGGTCAGCGTCGAGGCGCCCTGGGAGGCGGTGCCGCTCTCGGCGTTCTTGCTGATGGCGCGCAGCACGCCCTTGAGGTCGACGGCGCCGTGCTCGTAGAACCGGGCGTCCTCGATGTCGACCTGGGCGTGCCGCATGAACGGCGACATCTGGTCGGCGGTGATGACGGTGCGGTCGCGCTCGTAGACCTTGGCGATCAGCCCGCCCTTGGCGTCGAAGATCTGGGTCGCCTGGGTGAGCGGCGGGGTCTTGAAGTCGTCGGGGATGTTCTCGAAGCTCTCCGCCGTGTCCTTGGCGGTCAGCCCGATGGCGCCGACGGCGGGCAGGGCGAGGCCTGCCAGCAGGACTCCGGAGAGCACGCTGACGCCCAGGAACTTCACTCCGTGCCCCGCGAAGTCCAGCGGTGATCCGCTGCGCTTGCCGCGCGGAGCTCCGGGGTTGCCTGGGGGCTGGGGTGCCTGGGGGCGCTTCGGTGCCATGAGGAGAACCCTACGTCCCCGAATCCCGCACATAGGGGCAGGTGTTCGCCTAGGCTTGTCACAAGCTTGCGACAGCTTCGGTGCGTCAACATCATTCACTCTTGTGAGTGCGGAGACTTGCCCGAATTGCCCTTTCTTGGGTGGGTTTTGAGGCAGCTGTGGCCTGCTGTGCACCTGTGGGCGGTAGCGCTCCGTAGCGACGCGCGTGGCGAGAGTGGCCTCGGCGTGTTTGGCAAGGCTTGCGACCTGCGATCACTCCAACGAGTGAGCTGACCGATACCCATAGTCCAATCGGGTCATTCGAGATTGAGCCCGAAGGGGCTGTTGCAAGCTGTCGTTCTTCCGTAACGTCCTCAACTGGCAACGGTGAATATGCCGTTGCCGCCGTGGGGGAGCCTCGAATACGGGAGAGGACGGCGCCGGGATGGGCTGGGTTGACGACTGGAGTGCGCAGGCCGCCTGCCGCACGAGTGATCCGGACGAGTTGTTCGTCCAGGGGGCCGCGCAGAACCGCGCGAAGGCGGTGTGCAGCGGCTGCCCCGTCCGCACGGAGTGCCTCGCGGACGCGCTGGACAACCGGGTCGAGTTCGGAGTCTGGGGCGGGATGACGGAACGCGAGCGCCGGGCACTGCTGCGCCGCCGCCCGACGGTCATCTCGTGGCGGAGGCTGCTGGAGACGGCCCGCACCGAGTACGAGGAGTCCCTCGCCACCGGTGTGATACTGACCGACTACGCCCAGGCGGGCTGACCGCCCGACCGGGGCGGTGCCCGGCCGGGCCGGCCGGACCGGCGCCTACGCGGCGCCGCTGAGCCGGTCCCCGATCGCCCGCAGGCCGTCCAGGTCGTGCACGTCGCCCGGCAGCGCGGCGACCTCCACGATCGGCACGTCCGGGTAGACCGAGACGAAGCGGTCCCTGGTGCGCCGTTCCCGCCCCATGATCTGCATCCGCTCGGCGTGCAGCCGCAGCAGTCCCGCCGCGAGCTGTTCGGCCTCGGGCGAGGAGTGCTCCGAGCCGTTCTCCTCCAGTGCCTCGGCGGCCGCCAGCGCCCGCTCCGCGGTGAGCTGCGGCGCGCCGGAACCGTGCACCCGGTTGAGCACCAGCCCGGCCAGCGGCATCCGGTCGGCGGCGAGCCGGTCCACGAAGTACGCCGCCTCGCGCAGCGCGTCCCGCTCCGGCGCGGCCACCACCAGGAACGCCGTGCCCGGCGCCTTGAGCAGCTGGTACGTGCGGTCGGCGCGCTCGCGGAAGCCGCCGAACATCGAGTCCATCGCGCTGACGAAGGTCTGGACGTCCGTCAGCAGCTGGGCGCCGAAGATCTTCCCCAGGGTGCCCGTGAGCAGGCCCATGCCGGCGTTGAGGAACCTCATCGCGCTGCGGCCGCCGACCTTGGCCGGGGCGGTCAGGATGCGGATCACCCGGCCGTCGAGGAAGGACCCGAGCCGGTTGGGCGCGTCCAGGAAGTCCAGCGCCGAGCGGGACGGCGGGGTGTCGACGACGATCAGGTCCCACTCCTCGGCGTCGCGCAGCTGCCCGAGCTTCTCCATCGCCATGTACTCCTGCGTGCCCGCGAAGCCGGCCGACAGGGACTGGTAGAACGGGTTCTCCATGATCGCCCTGGCCCGCTCCGGCTCGGCGTGGGCGAGCACGACCTCGTCGAAGGTCCGCTTCATGTCGAGCATCATGGCCTGCAGCTCGCCGTCCCCGGCGACGCCCTTGACCACCCGCGGGGTGTTGTCCAGTTCGGTCAGGCCCATGGACTGGGCGAGGCGCCGGGCCGGGTCGATGGTGAGCACCACGACCTTGCGGCCGCGCTCGGCGGCGCGCAGTCCGATCGCCGCGGCGGTGGTGGTCTTGCCGACGCCGCCGGAACCGCAGCAGACGATGATCCTCGTCCCCGGGTCGTCGATCAGGGCGTCCACGGCGAGCCGGCTGCCGGTGGCCCGGACGCCGCCGCCTCCGCCGGCCGCTCCGCCGTTCGTCGCCGCACCGCCGGTCGCCCCGCCGCCGCGCGTTCCGCTGCCGGTCGTTCCGCCGTTCGTCACGCCGCCCCCTGCCGCTTCAGTTCGGCCGCCAGCCGGTACAGCCCCCCGAGGTCCACGCCCTCGCCCAGCAGCGGCAGTTCGTACGTGGGCAGCCGTAGCTGCTGCAGGTCGGCGCGCTGTTCGCGCTCCAGCTCGACGCGTTCGGCGTGCTCCCGGGCCTGTTCCAGCAGCGGGTCCAGCAGCGGCTCCACGGCGGCCCGGACGGTCTCCGGGCGGCGCGAGCGCCCTCCTAGCCCGGCCTCGCCGAGCGCCAGGGCGACCTCCTCGCGGTGGTCCCCGTCGACCGCGGCCACGGCGGCGGCGTCCAGCACCGGCGGCCGGACCATGTTGACCAGCACCCCGCCCACCGGGAGCCCGGCCTCGCGCAGCTCGGCGAAGCCGTCGACCGTCTCCTGCACCGGCATCTCCTCCAACAGGGTGACCAGGTGCACCGCCGTCTCCGGCGACTTCAGCACCCGCATCACGGCCTGCGCCTGGGTGTGTATCGGGCCGATCCGGGCCAGCCCGGCGACCTCGGCGTTGACGTTCAGGAAGCGGGTGAGCCGCCCGGTCGGCGGCGCGTCCATCACGACGGCGTCGTACCGTCGGCGGCCGTCGGGGCCCTTGCGCCGGGCCGCCTCGCAGGCCTTCCCGGTGAGCAGGACGTCCCGCACGCCGGGCGCGATGGTGGTGGCGAAGTCGACGAAGCCGACCTTCTGCAGCGCCTTTCCGGCCCGGCCGAGCTTGTAGAACATCTCCAGGTACTCCAGCAGCGCCAGCTCGGTGTCGATGGCCAGCGCGAACACCTCGCCCGCCCCGCCACCGGCCGGCAGGCCCAGCTGGGTCCGGGAGACCGAGGCGATCCGGCGCTCCTCGTACGGGAGTGCGGCGATCCCGAACAGCTCGGCGACGCCCTGCCGCCCCTCGACCTCGATCAGGAGCACCCGCCCGCCGTCGGCGGCGAGCGCCAGTGCCAGCGCCGCGGCCAGCGTGGTCTTCCCGGTGCCGCCCTTGCCGCTGACCACGTGCAGCCGGACGCCCTCCCAGTCGGGGTCGCGCCGGGCCGCCTGGCCGGGGGTGCGTGCCACGCTCCTTCTCCGTCCGTCTCCGTGGGCCGGAGGCCGCTCCGTCGGCCGGCCCGTCCTGCGGTGCCCTCTCGCGGGGCGCCCCGTGACCAGGGTGCCCTCTCGCGAGGGTAACCAGGGACCGCGCCGGATGCCCGGAGCACCAGGGGGGCCGGGCCTGAATCATGCCCCCTTTGTGGGCCACCTCACACGCCGGTCCGCCGACGGCGCCGATCGCCGCGGCCGCTCGTCTAGAGTCTGGCCATGACCAAGTGGGAATACATGACGGCGCCCCTGCTGGTGCACGCCACCAAGCAGATCCTGGACAACTTCGGCATGGACGGCTGGGAGCTCGTCCAGGTCGTGCCGGGCCCGAACCCGGAGCAGCTGGTGGCCTACTTCAAGCGGGAGAAGAGCGCATGAGCAAGGTCGAGGCGAAGCTCGCCGACCTGGGCCTGACCCTGCCGCCGGTGGCGGCTCCGGTCGCCGCGTACGTCCCGGCCCTGCGCTCGGGCGAGTTCGTGTTCACCTCCGGCCAGCTGCCGGTCGTCGGAGGCAAGCTGCCGAGCACCGGCAAGGTCGGTGCCGAGGTGTCCCCGGAGGAGGCCAAGGAGCTCGCGCAGACCTGTGCGCTGAACGCGCTGGCCGCGATCAAGTCGGTGATCGGCGACCTGGACCAGATCGAGCGGGTCGTGAAGGTGGTCGGCTTCGTCGCCTCCGCCCCCGACTTCACCGGCCAGCCCGGCGTGATCAACGGCGCCAGCGAGCTCCTCGGCAAGGTGCTGGGCGAGGCCGGGGTGCACGCCCGCAGCGCGGTCGGCGTCGCGGTGCTGCCGCTGGACGCCCCGGTCGAGGTCGAGCTCCAGGTGCGCGTCAAGACCGCCTGAGGTGATCACGAAAGGCGGGGTTGGGCCTGTCCAACCCCGCCTTCGTGCGCTTAGCATCCGGGCATGGACCATCGAGCGACGACGCTCCCGATGCCGCCCGGTTGGCCTGCCCGGATCCGGGCGGTCGACTCCGGCGTGCTGACCCCGCCGGTGCCCCGGCCCGCCGCGACCGTCGTGCTGCTGCGCGACGCCCCCGACGGCCCGGAGGCCTACCTGCTGCGCCGGCGCACCTCGATGGCCTTCGCAGCCGGCATGTACGCCTACCCGGGCGGCGGGGTGGACCCGCGCGACGCCGAGGTGGAGACCGGCTGGGCCGGCCCCTCCCCCGAGGAGTGGGCCCGGCGGCTCGGGGTGGACGCCCGGACGGCGCGGGCGGTGGTCTGCGCGGCCGTCCGCGAGACCTTCGAGGAGGCCGGCGTGCTGCTGGCCGGGCCGGACGCCGACAGCGTCGCCGCGCCGCGCGACTGGTCCGCCGAGCGGGCCGCGCTGGAGGCGCACGAGCTGTCCTTCGCCGAGTTCCTCCGCGACCACGGCCTGGTCCTGCGCAGCGACCTGCTGGCCGGCTGGGCCCGCTGGGTCACTCCGGAGTTCGAGGAGCGCCGCTACGACACCTGGTTCTTCGTGGCCGTGCTGCCGGCCGGCCAGCGCGCCGCCCTGGAGGTCGGCGAGGCGGACCGGGTGGCCTGGCTGACGCCGGCCGAGGCGGTCCGCGGCCATCGGGAGGGCCGGTTCGGCATGCTGCCGCCGACCGTGACGGTGCTGCGCGAGCTGTCGCCGGTGCGCTCGGCCGCCGAGGCGCTGACCGCGGCCGCCGGGCGCTCGCTGGAGCCGGTGCTGGGCCGGGCCGAGGTCCGGGGCGACCGGATGACGGTCCGCTGGCCCGGGTACGACGAACTGACCATCGACGGGGACTTCCCCGAGGACGCCTGACCGCACCGGGCGCCGGACCGGTCACCCCACCGGCACCCCGGTCACCCCGGCGGCACCCCACCGAGCACCGGACCCGGCGTCGCACCGCCCGCCGGCCGGACACCGCACCACCCGACACACCGTCGCAGAGAGAGGACCGACGCCCGATGACCCACAACGACGTGGCTCGCCGGACGGCACCCGAGATGCCCGCCCGCCGCCTGACCCCCCGCACCACGGCCTGTGACGGCCCGGTCCCGTTCACCGACCTGGCCCAGCGCGCCATCGTCCGGATGCTGCCGCTGAGGGCCCTGTACCGCGACGGCGGGGGCGGCCGGTGAGCGGACTCCTGCCGGGTGACCCCGCCGCCGCCATCGGCGGCGAGGCCACCCCCCGGGCGCTGTGCGTACTGGCGCCGAACCCGTCGCCGATGACGCTGGACGGCACCAACACCTGGCTGCTCTCCGAGCCCGGCTCGGACCTCGCGGTGGTGATCGACCCGGGCCCGCTGCACGAGGGCCACCTGCGCCGGGTGATCGACCACGCGGAACGGCTGGGCAAGCGCGTCGCGCTCACCCTGCTCACCCACGGCCACGCCGACCACTCCGAGGGCGCGGCCCGCTTCGCCGAACTCACCGGCACCGAGGTGCGCGCCCTGGACCCGGCCCACCGGCTGGGCTCGGAGGGACTGGTCGACGGCCAGCGCCTCGACGTCGGCGGCCTCGACCTGCGGGTGGTCGCCACTCCCGGTCACACCTCGGACTCGCTGACCTTCCACCTGCCCGCCGACGGCGCCGTCCTCACCGGTGACACCGTGCTCGGACGCGGCACCACGATGGTCGCCCACCCGGACGGCCGGCTCGGCGACTACCTGGACTCGCTGCGCCACCTGCACACGATGGCCTCCGAGCACGGCGTGCGGACGGTGCTGCCCGGCCACGGGCCGGTGCTCGCCGACGCCCTCGGCGCGGTCGACTACTACCTGGCGCACCGGGCCACCCGGCTCGCCCAGGTGGAGACCGCGGTCGAGGCGGGCTGCCGGACGGCGCCCGAGGTGGTGGCCCGGGTCTACGCCGACGTGGACCGGGCGCTCTGGCCGGCCGCGGAGCTGTCCGTGCGGGCGCAGCTGGAGTACCTCGCGGACCACGGGCTGATCCCCGACCAGGGCTGATCCCGACCGGGGCTGATCCGCGACCAGGGCCGAGGCCGCGCCGGCTCCTCCGGCGCCCGCCCGTCCGCGCCGGGGCGCGCCCGCGAACGCCGAAGGGCCCGTCCATCCGGACGGGCCCTTCGCGGCGTCGGGAGCGTCAGCGCGAACGGCGCGACAGCCGCTCGACGTCCATCAGGACCACCGCGCGCGCCTCCAGCTTCAGCCAGCCGCGGCCGGCGAAGTCGGCGAGCGCCTTGTTGACCGTCTCGCGGGAGGCGCCGACCAGCTGGGCCAGCTCCTCCTGGGTGAGGTCGTGGGCGACGTGGATGCCCTCCTCGGACTGCACGCCGAACCGGCGGGAGAGGTCCAGCAGGGCCTTGGCGACGCGGCCGGGCACGTCGGAGAAGACCAGGTCGGACATCACGTCGTTGGTCCGGCGCAGTCGGCGGGCGATGGCCCGCAGCAGCGCGATGGAGACCTCGGGGCGGGCGTGCAGCCAGGGCTGCAGGTCGCCGTGGCCCAGGCCCAGCAGCTTGACCTCGGTCAGCGCGCTGGCGGTGGCGGTGCGCGGGCCCGGGTCGAACAGCGACAGCTCGCCGATCATCTCGCTGGGGCCGAGGACGGCGAGCATGTTCTCGCGGCCGTCCGGGGAGGCGCGGTGCAGCTTGACCTTGCCCTCCGCGACGACGTACAGCCGGTCACCCGGGTCGCCCTCGTGGAACAGCGACTCACCACGGGCGAGGGTGACCTCGGTCATGGAAGCGCGCAGCTCGCCGGCCTGTTCGTCGTCGAGTGCCGCGAAGAGTGCGGCGCGCCGCAGAACGTCGTCCACGTGCTTCCTCCTTCTCGGCCGTCCGGCGGGTGGGCCGTCCGGCGCAAGTTCCGTACAGTGCTCTGCATCACCAAGCATGGCGCATGTCGCTCCGATCATATGAGGAGGGGGTGCGCCGAGGTGTGCTGCGCGGGGCCATTCGTACCGCCGGGTCACCGGGCGGCCGGGCCCCCGGTCACCGCCGGGTCGAACGCCTCGCCGGGCCGGTCGAACCCGCTGTCGGCCGGATCGAACAGCACGTCGCCCACCGCCGTTCGGGCGTAGAGGACGCTGTGGCCGGCCCGGTGGGCGCTGGTCAGACCGGCCGCGCGCAGGGCGGTCAGGTGCTGCGAGACGCCGGCGGCGGACAGCCCGGTGCGGCGGGCCAGCTCGGTGGTCGAGGCCGGGGAGTCCAGTTCCGCGAGCAGCCGGGCCCGGGACCGGCCGAGCACCGCGGCCAGCGCGTCCGAGCGCTCGGCCGTCCCCGGCCGGGACTCCCACAGGGTGGCGGCGCCGCGCGCCGGGTAGCTCAGCTGCGGGGGATCCGGTGGCAGCACCCTGGTCAGCACCCGCGGCCAGACGAAGGCGGACGGCAGGAGCAGCAGCCCGGCCCCGGCGTTCAGCCGGGTGACCGCGCAGTGCCGCCGGTCCAGGAGCAGCGCCGTGCCGTCCCAGCGGACCGTCTCGTGCAGGTCGTCCAGCATCCGCGCGGTGCCCTGCGCGGCGGCCTGCCGGGAGCGGTGGAACACGTCCGCCTCCAGCAGCGTGCGGATCCGCGCCCAGTACGGGGCGAGGGCGAGCTGCCAGTACGCCTCGATCTCGGCGGTGAGCCGGGGCAGCTGTGCCGCCGGGTCGCGGTACAGCGGCTCCAGGACGGGCGGCAGGCGGCCGCCGGCCTCGGCGGCCAGGACGTCGAGGTCGGCCCGGACCTGGGCGGCGCCGGTGGCCGCGATCGCCGTCAGCTCCTCGGCCAGGGTGGGGGAGGACCCCGCCGGGGCGGGGTTGAGGAAGTCCGGCAGGTGGCCGGTGTGCGGGACCATCCCGGCCAGCCGGCCGCGGTCCAGCCCGGTGGCGGCCAGCCGCCCGCGGACCTGCTCGGCCCAGCGGCGGTGCGGCTCGGGGACGGCGGCCCCGGCGAGGGCGCGCAGACCGCCGACCACCTCCTGCATCGGGGAGACCGCGAAGCGGGTCAGCGCCACGTCGTTCGCGGAGAAGTGCAGTGCCGTGCGCATACGGGCCCCTCCCCGGAGATTCGGCCCCAGCTTAATCACTGGTGGGCGCTGCGGGCCGGGCCGGACGATGCGGGGGACGGACGCACCACCGGACGGCACCGAAAGACGACGGAGATCCCGCATGTCCACTGGCACCACCACCCACGCCCACCCGGCCCGCGAGCGGGCGCTGCGGCTGCGCGAGCTCCTCGCGGACGGCGTCCTCGTCCTGCCCAACGCCTGGGACGCGGGCAGCGCCGCCGTCATCGCCTCGGCCGGCGCCCCGGCGATCGCCACCACCAGCGGTGGCGTGTCCTGGTCGCTCGGCCGCGGGGACGGCCACCGGCTGGCCCGGGGGGAGGCCGTCGAGGCGGCCCGCCGGATCGTCGCGGCCGTGGACGTGCCGGTCACCGTCGACGCCGAGGGTGGGTACGGTCCGCTGCCCGCCGACGTGGCCGCGACCGTGACGGCCCTGGTCGGGGCCGGTGCGGTCGGCGTCAACCTGGAGGACTCGACCGCCGTCGGCGGCCCGCTGCACCCGGTGGCCGAACAGGCCGGGCGGCTGCGCGCGGCCCGGGCGGCGGCGGCCGCGGCCGGCCTCCCCGAGCTGGTGCTGAACGCCCGCACGGACGTCTTCCTGTTCGGGCTGGGCGGACTCGACGACGTGCTGGCCCGGGCCGGGGCCTACGCCGCGGCGGGCGCCGACGGCCTCTTCGTCCCCGGGCTGCTGGACCTCGACCTGCTCGCCGAGCTGTGCCGGCGCTCCCCGCTGCCGGTGAACGCGATGGCCGTCGCCGGGGGGCCGGGCGTCGCCGAACTCGCCGCCGCGGGGGTGCGGCGGGTCACCGTCGGCACCGGCCTCGCCCAGCTCGCCTACACCGCCGCCCGGCGCGCCGCCGCCGAACTGCTCGGGCCCGGGACGGTGCGGGAGCTGGACGGCGCGCTCGGGTTCGGCGACCTGAACGGGCTGTACGGGGGCTGAACGGGCCGTACCGGGGCTGACCGGCGACGGCCCGGGTGCCCGGGCCGTCGCCCCGCCGGTCCGTCAGCCGGTGAAACCCAGCTCGCCGAGGCTCTGCTCGATCCGGGCGCGGTGCGCGGCCTCCCAGTCGTCCAGCGACTCGGCGGCCTCCTTGGCCAGCTTGGCCCGGGCCGCGGCCAGCGTCGGCGCGCGCCCGGCGGCGGGGACCACCACCACGCCCTCCTCGTCGGCCACCACCACGTCCCCGGCCGCGACCAGGACGCCGCCGCAGCGCACCGGGCCGCCGTGCGCCCCGAGGGCCCGCTTCGCCCCCGGGAT
Source organism: Kitasatospora sp. NPDC051702 (assembly GCF_040681575.1). Classification (NCBI taxonomy): domain Bacteria; kingdom Bacillati; phylum Actinomycetota; class Actinomycetes; order Kitasatosporales; family Streptomycetaceae; genus Kitasatospora; species Kitasatospora sp. NPDC051702. The sequence goes on along the minus strand of NZ_JBFAZB010000006.1, from coordinate 9,916 downwards.
CGGGATCACCCCCCGGGCGAAGACCGGGAAGCCGAGCTCCCGCACCTCGCCGAGGTCGCGGATCAGGCCGTCGGCCACGAATGCGGCGACGCCCCGGCGCTGCGCCACCGCGCACACGTTGCCCCCGGCCAGCGCGTGGTCCGGGTCGCCCGACTCGACGACGATCACGGCGCCCGGCTCGGCCCGGTAGATCGCCGCGTGCAGCATCAGGTTGTCGCCCGGCGGGCACCGTACGGTGAACGCCGGGCCGGCCACCCGGGGCGCCCCCGACCAGAGCGAGCGGATGCCGGCGTCCATGACCCGCTCGCGCCCGAGCACGTCGGCCAGGGTGGTGGTGGGGATGTCCTTGAAGTCCTCGTCCATGGTTCCTCGTCCTCCGGGTGGGGATGCCGTCGAGCGATGGTTCCACGGCCCGTCCGCGACGCTCCCGGACGGGCGCCCGCACGCACCGGGGCCTGCCGGGGCGCGGCCCCTCCGGGCACCGGTCGGGCTGATCCGCCCCGACGGGTCGGCCGGTCGAAGTAGCCTTCGTGCATGGCAGAGAGCAAGGTCCGGAAGGCCGCGGCACCGAAGGCCCGGCCGGCCGTGAGGGCGAGGAAGCCGGAGTCGCACCTGGCGATGGTGCGGCGGGCGCGGCGGATCAACCGGGAGCTGGCGGAGCTGTACCCGTACGCGCACCCGGAGCTGGACTTCGAGAACCCGTTCCAGTTGCTGGTGGCCACGGTGCTGTCGGCGCAGACCACGGACCTGCGGGTGAACCAGACGACGCCCGCACTGTTCGCGAAGTACCCGACGCCGGAGGACATGGCGGCGGCGAACCCGGAGGAGCTGGAGGAGGTCATCCGCCCGACCGGCTTCTTCCGGAACAAGGCGAAGGCGCTGATCGGCCTCTCGGTCGCGCTGCGCGACGGGTTCGGCGGCGAGGTGCCGGGGCGCCTGGAGGACCTGGTGACGCTGCCGGGCGTGGGCCGCAAGACCGCCAACGTGGTCCTCGGCAACGTCTTCGGAGTGCCCGGGATCACCGTGGACACCCACTTCGGGCGGCTGGCCCGGCGGTTCGCCTGGACGGCCGAGGAGGACCCGGTGAAGGTCGAGGCGGTGGTCGCCGAGATCTTCCCGAAGTCGGAGTGGACGATGTTGTCGCACCGGGTGGTCTTCCACGGCCGCCGGATCTGCCACTCCCGCAACCCCGCCTGCGGGGCCTGCCCGATCGCCCCGCTCTGCCCGGCGTACGGGGAGGGCGAGACGGACCCGGAGAAGGCGCGCAAGCTGCTCAAGTACGAGATGGGCGGCCGGCCCGGCCAGCGGTTGAAGCCGCCGGCGGACTTCCCCGGCGAGGCCGCCGCACGGGCCGACGCCGACGCCCACCTGGGCCGGGTCGCGGACCTGGCGGTGGGCGAGTGACGCGCGGGGCGCAGGAGATGCCGGAGGCGCGGGAGGCCCGGGTGATCGAGCGGGACGGCCTGCCGGCCTGGCTGGAGCCGGTGCGGGAGGCGGCCGAGCGGGTCCTGCCGGAGCAGCTGAGCCGCTTCCTGCCGCCGGCCGAGGGCGGCCGGGCGGCGGCGGTGCTGATGCTCTTCGGCGAGGGGCCGGACGGGCCGGACCTCCTGTTGATCGAGCGGGCCCGCTCGCTGCGCTCGCACGCCGGCCAGCCGTCCTTCCCGGGCGGCGCGCTGGATCCGGAGGACGGCGACCCGCAGGGCCCGGGCCCGGTCGCGGCGGCGCTTCGGGAGGCCTGGGAGGAGACCGGGCTGGACCCGGCCGGGGTGCAGGTGTTCGCGGCGCTGCCCGCGCTGTACATCCCGGTGAGCCGCTTCGTGGTGACCCCGGTGCTCGGCTGGTGGCGGGTGGAGTCGCCGGTGCGGCCGGTGGACCGCGGGGAGACGGGCGCGGTGTTCCGGGTGCCGGTCGCCGAGCTCGCCGACCCGGCGAACCGGGTGCGGCTGCGGCACCCCTCCGGGCACGTCGGGCCGGCCTTCGCGGTCGCCGGCCGGCTGGTCTGGGGGTTCACGGCGGGGGTGATCGACCGGGTGCTGCACCACAGCGGCCTGGAGCGGTCCTGGGACCCGTCCCGGGTCGTCGACCTCTCGGACGAGGCGCTGGCCCTGGTCCAGGGAGACCTCGACCACTCCAGCGCGCTGCCGGGCGGCGACGCCGGCTCCTCGTGAGGGGCCGTCGGTACGGCCGGGCCGGGGGCCGTGGGAGGGTGTCGGGGTGAACGTCCTGGATGTGCTGCTGATCGCCGCTGCCGTGGGATTCGCCGTGTCGGGCTACCGGCAGGGCTTCGTGGTGGGTGTGTTGTCCCTGGTCGGGTTCCTGGGCGGCGGGCTGCTGGCCGTCCAGTTGCTGCCGCTGCTGCTGGACCACCTCAGCCCGGGCACCACGGCCTCGGTGGTGGCCGTGGTGGTGGTGATCGTGTTCGCCGCGATCGGCCAGGCGGTCACCGCGCACTTCGGCTGGAAGCTCCGCGGGCACATCGACCGCCGTCCGGCACGGGTGCTGGACGCGCTGGGCGGCTCGGCCGTGAACGTGGTCTCGATGCTGCTGGTGGCCTGGCTGATCGGTTCGGCGCTGGCCGGGGCGTCGCTGCCGACGGTGTCCAAGCAGGTCCGCTCCTCGGCGATCCTCGGGGGCGTGCAGAACGCGCTGCCCGACGACGCGCCGAACTGGTTCTCGGACTTCTCCAAGGTGCTCGCCCGCAACGGCTTCCCGCAGGTCTTCAACCCGTTCGAGCACGAGCCGATCACCCAGGTCGACACGCCGGACCCGGCGCTGGCGGGCACCCCGGCGGTGGCGCGGGCGAAGCAGAGCCTGGTCAAAGTGGTCGGCACCGCCACCTCCTGCGGCAAGACCCTGGAGGGCAGCGGGTTCGTCTTCGCCCCGCACCGGGTGATGACCAACGCCCACGTGGTGGGCGGGGTCGACGAGCCCACCGTGCAGATCGGCGGGACGGGCCAGCTGTACGACGCGACGGTGGTCCGCTACGACTGGCAGCGCGACATCGCGGTGCTGGACGTCCCCAAGCTGAACGCGCCCCCGCTGACCTTCGCGGGCGAGGCGAAGACCAACGACAGCGCGATCGTGGCGGGCTTCCCGGAGAACGGCGCCTTCAACGTCCAGCCGGCCCGCATCCGGGGCCGGATCCAGGCCAACGGCCCGGACATCTACCACCGCGGCCAGGTGGTGCGCGACGTCTACTCGGTCCGCTCGCTGGTCCGCCAGGGCAACAGCGGCGGCCCGCTGCTCACCCCGGACGGCCAGGTGTACGGCGTGGTGTTCGCCAAGTCGCTGGACAGCGCGGACACCGGGTACGTGCTGACCGCGGCCGAGGTGCGGGAGGACGCGGAGAAGGGCAGCACCGCGAGCAGCCGGGTGGACACCCAGGGCTGCGCGCTCTGACCGCGGCCGGCGGGCCGCACCCGCCGGCCGGGCCCCCGCCCCGGTCGGCTCCGCCCTCCGGCGGGGAAGCACCGGGGACGCGCCGGGGGCACTCCGCCGGATGTCCGTCGGATCGTCAGTCCCCCCTGGTAGCCTCTGCCGCGCTCACCCGTTCGGCTCAACCGGGCGCCGTCCCGGAGTGAGTCGCACGGGAGGTCGGGGAAGTCCGATGATGGGTCACTCGCACGCGGTCAGCGGGGCGATGCTGTACGCGGCCTCGGCGCCGTTCCTGCCCCCGCTGCTGCTGCACACCACGCTGCAGCCCGCGGACATACTGATGGGCACCGTGCTGTGCGCGGGTGCGGCCCTGCTGCCGGACCTCGACCACCACGACGGCTCGATCGCCAACTTCCTCGGCCCGCTCTCCAAGGCCCTCTGCCGCTTCGTGGCCTGGGCCTCGGGCGGGCACCGGCACGCCACCCACTCGCTGCTCTTCGTCGCGCTGATGGGCGGCGGCACCTGGGCCGGGGTCACCTTCCTGGGCCGGAACTTCACCCTCGCGCTGACGTTCTTCCTGCTCGCGCTGGCGATCCGGGCGCTGCGGCTCTGCCCGCCGGGGGACGGTCCGCAGACCTGGATCACCATCGTCGGGCTGTCCGCGCTGGGCACCTTCGGGATGAACACCTGGATGCCGAACTCGCCCGGCTGGCTGCCCTACGCGGTGGCGCTGGGCACGCTGGCGCACCTGCTGGGCGACTGCCTGACCAAGAAGGGCGCGCCGCTGCTGTGGCCGCACAAGGAGCGCTACGAGGTGGTGCTGATCAAGCGCAGCGGCAACAGCGTGGAGACCAAGGTGCTGGTGCCGATCATGTCGGTGGCGACCTTCGTCCTGCTCTGGTTCACGGCGCTGTCGCCCACGATCGTGAACTGACCGGCCGGGCGCCGGGGCCGCCGGGCCGCCGGCCGGTCGGGCCGGTGACGCCGGGCGGAGCGGCGCGGGGCCTCAGGTCTCGCGCCGCAGTCGTGCGCCGACCCAGCGGGCGCGCCGGCCCAGGATGCGCGGGATGCCGAGCTGGCGCTGCGCCGGCCGCTGGCGGCGGTCGAGGCCGTCGAAGCCGAGGTCGTCCGCCCGGTCGGGGCGGTGGGCGGAGCGCTGGGAGCTGTTCTGGCGTTGGGCGCGCGGGGCACCGCCGCGATCGGGCATCCAGGTCATACCGGAATGGATGCCCCTGGGCCGGTGGGGGTAATCGCCCGGGTCGCGTCGAAGTTGTCCTATGCGCTTGTCATATGAGCTCAGCGTCAAGGGAGTTGGGGGCCGAAGGCCCTTCCCGCGGGACCCGCCGAAAGGGCCCGTGCCTCACTCCTTGTGGTGGCCGATCCAGTCCAGCAGCTCCGCGGTGAACTGCTCCGGGACCTCCTCGTGCGGGAAGTGCCCCACCCCGGGCAGCAGCCGCCAGCGGTACGGCGCCGCCACGTACTCGCCGCCGCCGAGCGCGGTGCGCGACAGCAGCACCGGGTCCGCCGCGCCCTGGACGTGCAGGGTCGGCGCCGTGATCGGCTTCTTCATCCGCCGGGCGAACTGGATGCCGTCCGGGCGCGCCATCGAACGCAGCAGCCAGCGGTACGGCTCGATCGAGCAGTGCGCCGTGCTCGGGATCTGGATCGCCTGCCGGTACGCGTGCTTGGCCGCCCCGTCGAGCTGGTTCGGCCCGGTCCAGGCGTCCAGGTAGTGGCCGACCAGCGCGGCGTCGTCGGCCACCAGGCGGCGTTCCGGTATCCACGGCCGCTGGAAGCCCAGCACGTGCTCGAAGGCGGCCGCCTGGCGGCGGTCGGTCAGCAGGGCCCGGCGCAGGTCCCGGGGGTGCGCGGCGGAGACGACGGTGAGGCTCTGGATCACCGACGGGCGCATCACCGCCGCGACCCAGGCCAGCGTCCCGCCGGAGGCGTGGCCGACCAGGTGCGCCCGGCGTTCGCCGAGCGAGCGGATCACCCCGGTGATGTCCAGCGCCAGGTTGCCCGGGTCGTACCCGCGCGGGGTGCGGTCGCTGCCGCCGATGCCCCGCAGGTCGAGGGCCACCGCCCGGTAGCCGGCCTCGGCCAGCGCGGTCAGCTGGTGGCGCCAGGCCCACCAGTACTCGGGCCAGCCGTGCACCAGCAGCACCAGCGGGCCCGCGCCGAGCTCGGCGATGTGGAACCGGGCGCCGTTGGCCGCCAGGTCGCGGTGCGTCCACGGGCCGGCCTGCCGGACGCTCCAGGCCTCGGCGGCGTCGTCGACGGCACCGCCGGCGGCCTCCTCGGCGGGCTCCCGTCCGGGGGCCGGGGCGGGGCCGGATGCGGCGGACGGCTGCGCGGGTACGGGCTTCTGGTCAAGCGGCATACCGAGAGCGTGTCACATCCGTGCGCCGGACACGTGCCCGGCACTCGCTCCCGGCGGGTCCGGGAGCGCCCGGCGGGCCGCCGTCCGACGCACCGGCGCGCCGCCGCCGGGGAGGGACGGGCGGGCCGCCGGACCGGCCGTCACCGGACGGGCGGGCGGGCGGTTACGGGATGCGGCCCAGGCCCCGGTCGATCTCCTCCTGGGTGGCCGGGCGCGGCCGGGCGTTCTTCAGCACGTCGGCGGTCCTCTGCGCGCCCTCGATGGTGCGGTGCGGCTTCTCGATCTTCTTGAACGAGCGCCAGGCCAGCAGCCCGAGCACCACCGCGAGCAGCACGTAGGCGGCCGCCACGATCAGGAAGGACCAGCCGAGCGAGAGGCCCAGCGCGTGGATGCCGAACGCGGCGGCGGCGCTGAACATCGGGACGGAGGCCAGCAGCACCACGCCGGCGACGGCCAGTGAGACGCCCCCGGACACGCCGCGCTTGACGTCCGCCCGGATCTCGGCCTTGGCGAGCGCGATCTCGTCGTGGACGAGCGCGGACAGGTCGGCGGTGGCCGCCGCGAACAGCTGCCCCACCGAACGCTCGCCCTCGTAGGGCGCCCGGCCGTAGCTGGACGGGTCTGCGGCTCCTGCGGGCATCAGCGGTTCTCCTCTGCGGCTGTGCGGCGTGACGCCGCCGTGTGGTGCGGTTCCGGAGGCCGGTGGGGGCCCGGAGGCGTCCGTGGACTGTCGACAGCTCAGAATCATGCCCCTACCGGTCAGTCGCACACCACTCCGGGGCCCCGCCGGGGGGACGTGTCCCGGGCCGGGGAGGGCCGCCGGAGGGCCTCAGGGCGCCTTCCCGGGCCCCTCCTCGCGGGGGTGCCGGGTGAGGTCGGCGACCCGGGCCCGCCAGGCCGGGTCGTCCTGCTGGTAGACGTCCGGGACTCCGTCGCCGTCCACGTCCCGGTCCTCCTCCTCGCACAGCGCGCGGTAGTGCCGGTTGCGCAGCTTGAGCAGCACGGTGGCGATCGTCGCGCAGAACAGCGAGCCGACCAGGACGGCGGTCTTGGCCAGGTCGGCGAGGGCCGGGTCGCCGGGGAAGGCCAGCTCGCTGATGAGCAGCGAGACCGTGAAGCCGATGCCGGCGAGCACCGAGACCGCGAAGAGGTCGGCCCAGCTGAGCCGGGGGTTCAGTTCGGCCCGGGTGAAGCGGGCGGCCAGCCAGGTACCGCCGAAGATGCCGACCGTCTTGCCGACCAGCAGGCCGATGACGATGCCGAGCGGCATGGCCTGGGTGAACACCTCGCGCAGCGCCGGCCCGGAGATCGTCACCCCGGCCGCGAACAGTGCGAACACCGGGACGGCCAGGCCGGCCGAGAGCGGGCGGACCAGGTGCTCGATGTGCTCGCCGGGGGACTGCTGCTCGTCGCCCTCGCGGTGGCAGCGCAGCATCAGGCCCATCGCGACGCCGGCGACCGTGGCGTGGACGCCGCTCTCGTGCATCAGCGCCCAGGTCAGGAAGGCCAGCGGCACGAACAGGTACCAGCCGTGCACCCCGCGCCGGTGCAGGAACCAGAACAGCACCAGGCCGGCCAGCGCCAGGCCGAGCGCCCAGAACTTGATGCCGGAGCTGTAGAAGACCGCGATGATCAGGATCGCGATCAGGTCGTCCACCACGGCGAGGGTCAGCAGGAAGGCGCGCAGGGCGGACGGCAGGTGGCTGCCGACCACGGCCAGCACGCCGAGCGCGAAGGCGATGTCGGTGGCGGTCGGGATCGCCCAGCCGCCGGGGTGGCCGCCGCCGCCCGAGTTGACGAGCGTGAAGAGGACGGCGGGCAGGGCCACACCGCAGACCGCGGCGACCACCGGCAGCAGCGCGGCGCTCGGGGTGCGCAGCTCGCCCGCGACGAACTCGCGCTTGAGCTCGATGCCGGCCACGAAGAAGAAGATCGTCAGCAGGCCGTCCTTGGCCCAGTTGCCGAGGGTGAGGTCGAGGTGGAGCGGGCCGGACGGGCCGACGGTGTGGTCGAGGACGCTCTGGTAGGCCTGCGGCCAGACGTTGGCCCAGATCAGGGCCACCACGGCGGCGACGAGCAGCAGCACGCCGCCGACCGTCTCGGTCCGCAGGGCGTCGGTGATGAAGGTCCGCTCGGGCAGGGACAGCCGGCCGAGGAACTGCCGGCGGGTCGTCGGCTCGGGGACGGGCGGCTGGTCGGTCACGCGGGACCTCCTGGGGCTGGGAGCGGCAACGGATGCACGGGTGGTGCAGTTGCCGACCAGACTTCCCGGCGCGCCCTGTGACGCCCGGTCTCCTGCTCGGGGACCTTGATGCGTCCTTAGCAGTCTAGCGGGATCGTTCGGGTGACGACCGGATCGTCCTACTGAAGGACTTAAGCCCTGCCGACGGCTTCCGCACCCCCGGGGAGCACCCGCCCTGCACCCGGATGGCCCCGGCCGCATGCAGTCGGGTGAACCCGTCCCTATCGTCGGTCGCAGGCGCCGCCCGACCCGGGGCGGCGCGCCCCCCCGGTGGGGAACGGCCGGGACCGACCGGAGGCACGACCATGCCCAGACCACCCCTCTTACCGCCGTCGCGGCGACTCCCCCGGTGGAGCGCCGACCGATGAACACCGCGCTGTACCCCCCGGTCGGTACCGACGTCCCCGCGGACCTCGACCACCTGCTCCGCCCGCTGTTCCACGCCGCGGGCCCCGGCGGCGGCATCGCCGTCGCCGTGATCCGGGGCGCCGAGCGGACGGTCGCCTGCCGGGGCCACTCCGACCGCTCCGCCGAACGCCCCGTCCGGGCCGACACCCGGTTCGAGCTCGGCTCCGTCACCAAGACGTTCACCGGCCTGCTGCTCGCCGAGATGGCCGCCCGGGGGGACGTCCGCTACGACGACCCGATCGACCGCTACCTCCCCGCGCACGCCGCCCCCGGCTACCCGCACGAGCGGCCGATCACCCTGCTCCACCTGGCCACCCACACCTCGGGCCTGCCCCGGTCGCCGGTCGGTCTGCTGCCGGCCGTGGCCCCCCGGTGGTTCACCCGCCCGTACGCCACGTTCGGCCCCGCCCACCTGCTCGGGGCACTGCCGCGGACCCCCGTCCGGGGGACTCCGGGCACGCAGGTGCGCTACTCCAACCTCGGCTGCGGACTGCTCGGGATGCTGCTGGCCAACGCGGCCGGACAGCGTTACGACGACCTGCTGGCCGCCCGGGTCTGCGGGCCGCTCGGCCTGGTGGACACCTCCTGCGGGCCCGGCCCGGAGGACGTCGCCCGGTACCGGCGCGGCCGCCGGGTGCCGTCGTTCCGGCTGCCGGCCCTGCCCGGCGCGGCGGCCCTGCGCTCGACCGCCGACGACATGCTCCGCTACCTGCAGGCGCACCTGTCCCTGGACGCCGTTCCGCTCCCGGAGCCAGCCGACGCGGCGGTGCTGCGGACCGCGCTCGGCGAGGTCCGCCGGCCGCGGGCCGGGCGACGCCGCGGCGGCGGGACCCGGATCTGCCTGGGCTGGAACCAGCGCTCGGGGGCAGGCCCGGACCGGACGCCCGGGGGCGGGCCGGGGGAGGACGAGGGGGTGGAGGAGGAGCTGGTGTTCCACACCGGGTCGACCCGCGGCGGTACCGCCTTCGTCGGGTTCAGTCCACGGGCGGAGGTGGGCCTCGCGGTCATGGCCGGGTCCCGGTCGCTGCGCAGCCGCGGCTTCGTCCAGCGCGCGTACGACACCCTGCGGACGCTGGCCGCCGACCGGACGGCCGGGAGCGACGGCGTCGGCGGCGAGGACGGCGGGGCCGCGGAGGGTGGGGCCGGCGGTGCCCGGTCCACCGGGCGCGGTGGGCGGGCCGCGCCGGGCGGGGTGGTGCCGGAGTGACGACGGTGCCCCGGGCGGTGGTCACCGCCCGGGGCACCGGTCAGACCGGTCGCGCAGCTCAGCCGTTGCTGGCGGTGGGCGGGAGCTGGGCCTGGATCTGGCTCATCACGGTGCTGTCGGCGAGCGTGGTGGTGTCGCCGACCTCGCGGCCTTCGGCGATGTCGCGCAGGAGGCGGCGCATGATCTTGCCGGAGCGGGTCTTGGGGAGCTCGCCGACGACCTTGATCTGCTTGGGCTTGGCGATCGGGCCCAGGGTGCGGCCGACGTGGGCGCGCAGTTCCTCGACGAGTTCGGGGGTGTCGGT